>NZ_CP108996.1:8606086-8913447 GCF_036226565.1 Kribbella sp. NBC_00709 | reverse complement strand
AGCCAGTCTTTCGCCCGCACCGGCGCCCGGCACCTCTTTCGCGCCGGCACCTCTCGCCGGCGGCACCTCGTGCCGGATACCTCTCACCCAGGTGCCTCTACTTCTTCCCGCGGCTTTGCTCGAGGAACTGTTTGCGTTCTGGCGTGTAGGACCACCACGGCCGGCCCGGATTGCCGTTGGCCTGGTCGGTGGCGGACATGATCGTGTCGAGGAGGCACGGGTCGTGGCGTACGGCGTCCCGTTCACAGATCGTTTCGTAGATCTCGAAGGGATCGCGGCCGGCCAGCTCGTCGACCTGGGTGATCCCAGCGCGACACAGGTACCCGGCTACGGCCGCCCCGACATTCATGAGGCTGGTCAGATCCGTCGATTGCTTCGTTCGCATACTTCGACCATGCCCCGGCAACATGCTCCCGGTCTTGAACGGATCGGACGTCCTGGCATTTAGGATCGGCGGATGGCTGTGATGGTGTTGATCGTTGGTCTGCCCGGCGCCGGCAAGACATCGATGGCTCGGCGGCTCGAGGAGGAGCGCAAAGCGGTTCGATTGACGCCGGACGAGTGGATGGAGGCGCTCTTCCAGACCAGTGAGGTAGATGGACGCCGCTGGGTGTTGGAGTCCGAGATGCTGTGGGGCGTCGCGGCGAGGGTGCTGGAGCTTGGAGTCGACGTGATCCTTGACTACGGCTGCTGGTCCGAGGAAGAGCGGGACCTGTTCCGGACCCGGGCACAACAATTGGGCGCGAGCGCGGAGATCGTCGTACTGGATCTGCCGTTCGAGGTTTTGTGGGAGCGGCTCGCGAAGCGTAATGCGGACTTGCCGGCTGCGACGTTCCGGATCAGTCGAGAAGAACTCGCGGAATGGAGCGCCAAGTTCGAGGTGCCGACGGCAGCTGAGGTTCAGCGCTGGGACAGCCACCTGGTCGTGACCAGCTAGCTGTTACTCGGGTGCGATCCCGACCAGGGCGGCTGCCGCGCAGATGTGGACCGGTGTCAGGTCGATGGGGGAGACCGGCGCCTGGAGGAGCGTGCCGCGTTCGTACGGCGTGAGCGTGATGTCGATACCGGGTGCGCCTGCCACCAGGCCGCGGACGTACGTCAGCCAGCCCATCATCGGGATGCCGCGACGGAACACGCCGGCCGCAGCGGCGAGCTCGGTGTCGGCGATGCTGGCCCAGTCGGGCTCCCAGAGCGTGACGACCGCACGCAGCACCTGCGCGAAGCGCTCCGACTGCTCCAGCGCGTCCTCGTCGCTCCAGTGCAGAGTGAGCTGATCCGAGACCGTCGTCATCGTCCCGCCCATGGACAGGTCGAACAGCCAGGGCAGCTCGCCGGTGCTCTGCAGGTGCAGGCGCGTCGTACTCGTGCCGTTCGCCAGCACCTTCGTGGTGGCCTCGACCATCTCCTGCAGCGGAGTCGAGCCGTCTGCCTCGAGGACGTGGTACCCCCAGCGCTCGTCCTGGGTCCAGTTGTGGACGTCGGGGAACGCGACAGCGACCGCGGTCAGCGTACGGCCGACGCGGAGCGCGCGATGCTCGACGGACTCGTCACGGTGCGACCATTGGGCGCGAAGCAGCCAGGAAGCCATTCACGCCCTCCGATCATGAGGCGGCCGGATCTGCGGAGGTGACACTGCGGTACCGGATGCAGGCGACGGTACGCCGTGATCCGACCGGTTGACCAGAGGTCCGCCTACTCGGTGTGAGCGGGGCGCAGCGATCTCTGGAAGCGTCACCTGACCAGTCTGCTGTACTCACCGGTCAGGGGTCAGCACCGGGGTCCGATTTTGGTAATCACCCAGCGAAATCTGGACAACTGTCAAAGATTTCAGCTCTTCGAGGTCGCCGCCAGCAGGCCGCTCAACGCGCTCGCCTGTGTACGCCAGTCCCGCACGCCGCCGCCGGCCCATCGTTGACCGAGCCGGTTGAGTGAGTCGCGGTCGTTCTGCCAGATCGAGTCGGCCTGCAGCTGCCCGTACGTCCGGTACGACGCATCGCCGGTGGAGTCGCTCAAGTCCATCAGGTACCGCATGAACACGCCCTTGAACTGCTTCTGGTTGTCGTCGCAGTTCCCGGCCGCATCGCACGACTCGCTGAGGATGCCGCCCGGGCTGAGCATCGAGGACGACATCGCCGCATCGCCCAACCGCCGCGCCTCGGCGAGCAGTGAACTATCTCCAGTCGCCCGCCAGAGCTCGAGTGCGCCGCCGATGGCCAGTCCTTGGTTGTACGTCCACACCGTCTGGCCGTTGTTGGCGCAGGATCCGGTCAGGCCGTCGTTCACCAGGCCGGCCGAGTTGATCATTCCGCTGGCCTTGAACCAGTTCCATCCCGTCGTGGCCCGCTGCAACCAGACGGTGTCGCCGGCCAGCCGGTTGTGCAGCGCCGCGGTCAGCCGGATGTAGAGCCCGTTCGTCACCGCGTTCTTGTACGTGCGCTCGCGGTCCCACCACACGCCGCCGCCACACGTCCCCGTGTCCCAGTAACCCTGCACGTAGTTCGCGATGGCGACCGCCATCTCCAGGTACCGCTGGTCACCGGTCAGGTCGTACGCCTCGACCCAGGCGATACCCCACCACTCGGTGTCGTCGATCGCCCGGCTGACGAAGTTCCCCTCCAGCGCGTCACCGCTCTTCACGCCGGCCGGGAACACGCCCTTGTTCTTCTCGAACACCTCGTTCACGATCCACTGCAGATCGGTACGACGGGTGCGCTGCTGGTAATCCATCAGCGTCGTCACCGCCACCGCCGAGTTCCACCAGCTCGAGAGCCACCACGCTGTGTAGGGCTGGTACGAGTACATCAGCGCGTCGGCGGCCGCGCCGGTCCGATCAGTTGCCGGCCGCGCCCACGCCGTACAGGCGCCGTTCTGGCCTTCGACGGCTCGGCCGCAAGCGCGGACCGCGCCGCCGTACAGCTTCGAGAGCGGGTCGCTTGTCGCGTACAGGCTGGTGCTCGCTGAGGTTGCGCCGGAGCCGGCGCTGGTCCGGCCGAGTGATGAGGCGTCGGGCCAGGACGAGCCTTCGTTCCAGGAGCGGTCGAGCCAGATCTCGTCGCCTGCGGTGCCGTTGGCGATCGTTCCCCAAGCCATGCCGCGGTTGTCGACATGGAGAGAGATCGTGCGGTTGGACAACGTGGTCGACGGCACCGGTTGGTTGTCACCGACCGGTCCGTCGCTGCCGTCGCAGGCTGCCGCGCAGACGGATGTATGGACCCAGGCGGTGCAGTCGACGCCGGCCGCGTCGCCGCACGCGCGGATCAGGCCGCGCCGGTGACTCGCCGGATCGGCCAGGTTGTACATCAGCGTGCGGGTGCCGGTCCATCCGGACGGGATCCGCGCCTTGCCGAGCAGGCCGTCCCAGGTCGCGCCGCCGTCCCAGCTGCGATCCAGCCAGACCGCGTCGTTCGTCGTGCCGCCGTCGATGCTGCCCCACGCCATCGCGTCCTTGTCGGACACATGCAGTACGACGTGACGCCCGTTGATCACCTTCTCCGGTACGGGGAACGTCTCCTCTTGCGCCTTCGACGGATCGAGGGTGTCGCAGGCGATCGAGCAGACCTGGTCCGCCTGCACCTGCGCTTCAGCTGTGAGAGCGCCCGCGGACAGCGCGAGTCCGAGGACCGCAGCCAGTAGGAGTCGCATGTCAGCCTCCAAGTCCGGGCTGGTCGGCCCACGTCGTGTCGGCGTCGTACGAAGCGCCGCCGTCCCACGGGTTCGCCCCGCTGGTAGTGGCGATGTAGACCAGCTCGCTGGCGTGCCGGACGTAGTACGTCGGGTAGTTGATCGACTGCAGCGACACGTTGCCCGCTCCGCCGGCACGTGGTGGCTGCGCGCAGAACGTGGCGTCCTTGCGGAAGGTGTCTGTGCCGTCGTCGGACGCCTTCTGCAGACGGTAGTTGCTGTGCCGGAGGTACTGACCGGGGAAGTTGACCGACTCGAGCGAGTAGCAACTGCCCTCGGCGAGACCCGGTCGGATGACGAAGCTCGCGTCCTGGCGATCCGTCAGCGATGAGCTGGCGTCGATCACGTCGGTGCGCGCCAGCCCGTCACGATGACGCAGTACCCGGTCTGTGTAGCCGGCCGTGGTCACTCGGAACGTTCGTGCCTGGCCAACGGCGAGATCCGCGCCGCTGCGCCACCACGCGGGGACGAGGTTCCACGTCGCGTCGTCGCGGTACGAGCCGCCGCTGTCGGCGTCCAGCCACACCTCGGAGTTGCGATGGCGCAGGTAGTACCCCGGGCGTGCGGCTGACTCCAGCGACGTACCGCCGCCGCTGAGCCCGGGATGGGTGCAGAAGGTGGCATCGGCTGCGAACGTGCCGCCCGAGTCGGCCTCCTTGTAGACACGGAGATCTCGCTGGCGTAGGTACTGACCGGGGAAGTTGCGGGACTCGAAGGAGTAGCAGCTGCTGTCGGAAAGACCGGGCCGTACCCAGAATGTCACGTCCTGCTTGAGGGTTTGGTTGCTGCTGGCATCGACAACCTCGGTGTTGGCCACTCCGTCGATGTGCCGCAGGTACCGGTTCGTGTACGTCGGGGTTGTGACTCGGAACGAGACGAGCTTCCCGGTCGGGAGCGCGGTACCGTTCGCGGCCGCGAGCACCTGCTGGTTCACCGCCCGCACTCGGGCGAAGTCCATCTTCTGCACCTGGCGGTCGTAGGTGTAGAAGCCGTTGATCTCGTCCTCAATGTCGGTCGGCTCGGTGTAGACCGAACCGGACAGCCCGGAGCCGTTGATCAGGTCGGGCAGCTGACTGGTGATCTGCACGTACCGCGTCGTCAACGCATCACTCGTCGGCAGCATCTCGTACGCGAAGCTGTTGCCGCTCGGCCACTCATGCCCCGCGACGTGCAGGCCGAGCCCGCCGTACTCGCCGAGCTGCAGCACCCGCGTGGGCGACGGCGCCCGCGCGATACCGGGACCGACGTACATGTGGTCGTCGATGATGTCGCCGTTGCCAGGGTCCGGATCGGAGTCGCAGCAGTTCGAACCGGAGTTGTGATTGACCAGGCGACTGGGGTCGAGGCTCTTCACCAGGTCGGCGATCCGGCCGGCCTGGAACTCGCCCCAGCCCTCGTTGAACGGGATCCATTGCACGATCGACGTGATCTGCTTGTGGTTGTCGACCAGGCGGCGCAGTTCGGACTCGTACCGCTCCTCGCCGGTGGCGGAAGCGTTGCGTCCGGCAACCAACGACGGCATGTCCTGCCAGACCATCAACCCGAGCCTGTCCGCCCAGTAGAACCAGCGGGCCGGCTCGACCTTGATGTGTTTGCGGACCATGGTGAAACCGAGCGCCTTCTGCTGCTCGAGGTCGAACCGCAGCGCGTCGTCGGTCGGAGCCGTGTAGAGGCCGTCCGGCCAGAATCCCTGGTCGAGCGTGCCGAGCGCGTAGACGAACTTGCCGTTCAAGGTCGGGCGCAGGAACCCGCCGAGCATCGCCTTGCCGACCGACCGCATCCCGAAGTACCCGCCGACCGAGTCGTCGCCCAGCCAGACGCGAACGTCGTAGAGGAACGGGTCGTCGGGTGACCAGAGGTGTGCGTTGGGCACGGGCACGCGGAACTGGGTGCCGCTGACTCCCGTCGCCTCGCCGACGACCTGACCACCGGACAGCACCTGGGCACGAACGGCCTGACCGGGCGAGGATGCCTGCACGGTGAGGTCCAGTCCGCCGGCGGCGACGTTCGGAATCGTGTCCAGCCGGGTGATCCAGGTCGGCTGCGTCGGCTCCAGCCAGACGGTTTGCCAGATGCCGGACGAGGGCGTGTACCAGATGCCGCCGCGGTTGATGCGCTGCTTGCCGAGCGGGATGTCCTCGGTGTCGACCGGCGCCCAGACGCCGACCACGATCTCGTTGCTTCCGGCTCGCAACGCCGAGGTGATGTCGTACGAGAACGCGTCGTACCCGCCCTCGTGGGTTCCGAGCAGGGTGCCGTTCACCCAGACCTTCGACTGCCACATGACCGCGCCGAAGTTGAGCTGCACGTGCCGTCCCGACCAGCCGGCGGGGACGGTGAAGGTCCGCTTGTAGTACATCCGGTTCTCGTGGCGCTGGATGCCGGACAGTGCGGACTCGATCGGGTAGGGGACCAGCACCTCTTCAGGCAGAGAGCCGGTCGGCGGGTCGTTCAGGTCGCTGGTCGGCGCGAACTGCCAGACGCCGTTCAGGTTCTGCCACTCGGTCCGGGTCAGCTGCGGCCGCGGGTACTCCGGCAGCGGGTCGGTCACCGACACCTGGTTGGACCACGGCGTGGCCAATGGCGGCGGCTTCGGGGTGAACCCGCTCGCCGCGAGCGGTGTCAGGAGTACGGCGAACAGGCCGAGGACTGTGGTCAGCAGCAGGAACCGTCGCGACAGCATGGGGGATCTCCCTGGGGCGGTAGGAAGAGAGCGCTCTCACCTGGTGAGTATGCGGACCCACAGAGCCAGGTCAAGACCTCGCGTGACAGTTTCTGTCGGAAATTGTCGGACTACGTGAGCGTCGGCGAGGCCAGCTCGAGCGTCGGCGTGGAGCCGCGGTACGACGTCATCCACTCGCGGAGCAGCTCGACCCGGGCCTCGTTGTCCTCGTTGCCCTTCACGACCGGCGACTGGTTGTACGCCATGGTGTCCGAGCTACGCCGGAGCTTGACGTACAACCGGGACGAGGCGAGTGCGTACCGCTCCATGTCGTCCTGCAGCGCACCGATGACGGTGATGTTCCGGTCCCGACCGATCTGCTCGAACAGGGCGACGGCCTCGCGGCGGTGCTGCGAACCCAGGTTGCGGCCGAGCTCGTCGAGGATCAGCAGCAGTGGACGGTCCGAACCGCCGGCGAGCGCCGCGGCGCAAACCAGCTTGACCGCCTTCTCGTCCATCTGGGCGGTGTTGCCCTTCACGTTGAACGCGGAGAACGGACCGCCTTCGGACCGGCGCCACTTCGGCGTGACCGTCCAGCGCCACGGCTTGTCGGGCTCGGCCGGCGGGTCGGGCTCGGGGAACTCGAGCTTGGCGCCGTACCCGCCGTACTGCTGGTCGAGGCGGTCGAACTCCTGTGACACCAGGCGGAGTCGCGCTTTGATGCCGTCGGCAAGGGACGTGCGGTGGGCCCGGGCTGTGCTCTCCGCCTCGCCGAGGCCTTCGCGGGCTCGCTCGAGAGCGGCGTTCCGCTCGGCGCGCTGGCTGGCGATCTGCTGTTGCTGCAGGCTGTCGAACGTCTCGTGCTGGGCGAGGTAGCTGCTGAGCGTCCGGTGCAGCGCCGGCACCAGGCCGACGCGGTCGCCCAGAGTGCCGCTCGTCCAGCCGTCCGGACCGTTGAGGATCTCCCAGAGCTCGGTCGGGATCTCTTCGCGCGAGCGGGCGTTCGGGAAGCAGCGGCGGATGACGTCGTCCAGCTGCGTGCAGGCCTGATGGTTCCAGTCGGCGGTCGTACGGCGTTGTGCGTCGTCCGGCAGGCCGACGATGAACTCCTCCGCCTCGGCCGGCGTCCCGCCCCAGGCAGTGGTCCGCGTGGTGAGGTCGAGCGCGGTCTGCTCCTCGAGCAGCGCGAGCCGGCGACCGGTGAGGTCGTCGAGGATGCGGTCGTGGTCGCGGCGGGTGGATTCGAGGTTCTTCAGGCGCTCGTCGCGCACCAGTTGCTGACCGGCCGCGGCCTCCGCGGATTCTTTTGCTGCCTGGAGTTGTGGCGCGAGCGAGTCCCGATCGGTCTCGTGCCGGTCGATGGTCTCGCGGAGCTGCAGGATCTGCTCCTGGACAGCGTCCGCGTCGGCCAGCGCCTGGGCGGCCGCGGTACGGCGTTCTGCCTGCTCGACCCGGGATCGCGCCTGCTCCAGCGCGGCGGATGCGACCGCGCGGGCCGCCTTGGCTGCGTCCACTCGACGCCCCGCCGCCTGGATCCGGGCGGTCCGGCCGGTGATCGGCTCGTCGAACTGCCCGACCGCGACGACGCCGGCGGTCTCGTCGATGTTCTCCTTGGTCGCACGGTCGCCCAGCGCGGCGAAGAATCCGTCCAGCGTGAACCGCTTGTCCGCCGACTTCGGCCCCCGGCGTGACTTCGGTGCGCCGGGGCGATTCGCCAGCACCAGCAGGAATCCGGGGTACCCGGCGTCGGCCAGCGCGGTCGTCGCGACGGTCGCGTCACCGGCGTCGATGACCACGGCCTCGCGGTACGGCGCGAGCCGCGGCTCCCACTCGGCCCGGTCCGACTCCGGCAGTTCGGTGATGTCGGTCAGGGCGCCGCACTCGATACCCGCGGTCTCCAGCACCTGCTGCTGGGTCGCGGACACGGTCTGACCGCTCTCGGCCTCATGAAGATCGGCCTCTGTGTGCTCGACCGCCACCCGCGCGGCGTGGTCGCGGCCGATGTGCTCCTCCAGCACCTCGCGGGCCTCGGCCTGCTCCTCGGCGGCCGCGGCCAGGTCGCGGCCGTCGGCCGAACGACCCGAGTCGAGCAGCCGCCGATGCTCCTGGCCGAGCCGTTCCAACTGCTCCCGGACCGAACGCTGGGCCAGATCGAGCTCGCGGTCGCGGGCGTCGAGCTTGTCCCGCTCCTGACGCGTCAGCTGGACATCCCGGAGCATGCCCTCTTCGTTGCCAAAGGCATCTATCTCCGTGTCGACAGATTCCTTCCGGGCTTCCTGCTCGGCAACGCGTTCGTCGAGGACGCCGAGCTCCTGGAGGATCTCGCGGTTGCGGGCGTCGCCGTCGATCAGGTGCCGGGCGTTGCGGGCCTGCCAAGACTCTTTGGCCGCTGCGAGTGCTTCCCGCGCTGCGGCACGCTGCAGGATGCCGGCCTCGACGGTCGCCATCTCCTGCTCCCACCGCTGCAAGTCGGCCGTCGCCTGCTTGGTCGCCTCGCGCTGGGTGTGCTCGGCGGATCGGTGCGCCTGCTCCTGCTCGAGCTCGTGGTCGAGACCGGTGAGGGTCGCGATCGCGTTGAAGATCCGGGCCGGGCCGAGCTCGTTGAGCGGCTCGACGAGCAGGTTGGCGGTCGGGCTGGAGCGCACCGACGTCGACAGGAACGAGACGCAGCGGACCTGTCCGCCGTACAGGACCTGGGACAGCTTGTTGGCGTGGAAGTCGGTGCGGCCGTTCGAGTGCGGAAGGGCGGCCCACAGGGCGTCGGCGCCGACGGCGCGCTCGGCCTCCGTCGCGCCGTACGGGATGTGCAGGCCTTGCTTCCAGCGGAGATCGATGTACGACGCCTTGCGGTTGATCCGGATCCAGACGGTGACCGCGGATGCCTCGATCTCGTCGAGGTCGGTCAGGTCGGGATCGGAGAAGACGCCGACGATGTAGCCGCGGTCGACGTTCGACCAGTTGCCTTCCTGACCGGCTGCCTCCGCGGTGAACAGCAACTCGGCCGCGCCCGGAGCGCCGCTGGTGAGACGCCACTGGTCGTCGGCGTGCAGCAGGCTGAGCGCGGCGATCCAGGACGACTTGCCGGCGCCGTTGGAGTCGGTCGGGCCCTGGCCGGCGACCGTGATCAGGCCGCGCCCGATCATCGGGATCGGGTGCGTCGACAGGCGCGACAGGTCGACGACCTGGACCCCGAGCAGCACCTTGGACCCAAGGATGTCGAACGGCCCGTCCTCGGTTGCGGCGCTCATGACTCATCTCCTACTGCTACGGGAACGCCGTGACGGGCGCGGATGGCTTCGGCGATCGGACTGGCCGGTGCGG
Source organism: Kribbella sp. NBC_00709 (assembly GCF_036226565.1). Classification (GTDB taxonomy): domain Bacteria; phylum Actinomycetota; class Actinomycetes; order Propionibacteriales; family Kribbellaceae; genus Kribbella. Next base: position 8,903,783 of record NZ_CP108996.1, on the reverse strand, counting down.
CGGCGAGGATCAGCTGGTCTTGCAATCGCCGGCGTGCTGCCGGTGTCAGCCGCTGGAGCTGTGGACCCGGGATGTACGACGGTCCGCCCGAGTGATCGCCGGACAGCTGGATCAGTCCGGCGGCGCGTAACCGTTGCAGGGCCAGGCGCCGCTCCTCGCCGCTGATCCGCGTCGTCCGCAGCTCGTCGACCGTGGTGGGTCGCGCGGACTTCCAGCTGTCGCCGGTCAGGATGCCTTCGCTGCGGGGGATCGCGACGGAATGGACCAGCACCAGCACGAGCACCGCGCGATCGATGACCGACAACGGCTGCCAGCCTTGCACGGTCAGGCTGGCTGCGATGTCGTCGTCGTACCCAGCCGTCCAGTGCGTGCCGTCGACGTGAACGAGCGTGCGGCCGATGAGCTTGAGCATCCGCTGCACCTGGCGGCGAAGCGTCACGTCGCGGAGGCCGGCCAACTGCACTTCAGCGACCGGGTGTGCGGCGTACTGCACCGCGCTGAACGCGGCGAGCACCTCGTCCCGTGCGCGGTCGCTGAGGTCCTGGAGCAACGAGTCGAACAATGCGTGCTGCTCAGTCATCCGACACCTCCGCGTGCAGCTCATCCGACGGGAGCGCATCGTCCGCGGTCAGCGCGGCGGGAGGTTTGGTGGACAGAACGGCAGGCGGCGGCTCCGGAAGGTGGCGGCAGAGGTCGCGGAGCGTGGAGAGGTCGCTCGCGGTCCACGTGATGACGCGCGGACCGAGCCGAACCTCAGTGGCCTTCTCCTCCCAACGGATCCAGTGGGTGGCGTGCAGGCGGCGGAGGCTGCCGATGATCAGGGTCAGGTCGCTCGACTGCTCAGGGCGGCCGCGCATCCCGGCATACACGGATCGGATCTGGGCAAGGGTGCCGGTCGCACTCGGCCAGGCCGGCGCGCTGCGGTCCGTCCAGCAGCAGGCGACGCAGATCGCGAGCACGCGGGCAGTCTCGTTCGGCTGCTCGACGACGACCGGGGGAGCGCCGAGCTCCTCGAGGACGCTGTGACCCGCGCCCGACGGGAGTGTCGGCACAAGCCACACGGTCGATGCATCCGGTGACGACGCGCGAGTGAGCCCGGCGACGGCCGGCGTCTCCGGGTCGACCTCGAGCGGGCCGGCGGACTGCACCTTCGCCCACCACATCGCGTTGTACACCCGCCGCTCGACGGCCTCCGTACTCATCGGGTCACCCGGCGGAAGGTACCTTCGGTGGCCCACGGCGTCCCCGCGGTCGGGTCGATTCGCATCCCGTCGGACCAGACCAGCTCGTAGTCGAGCTCGTCGTGCAGGTGCGCTGCGGTCAGCTCGGCCAGCACACGTCGCGCCGTGATCCAGTCGCCGGCCTCGTCGATGACCTCCACGATGTCCACGGCGTCCTGACCGGCCAGCACTCGCTCGGCTTCGGCGCGCAGGTCCTCGCGATCCGTCGCGGCGGCCGACTCGGGCGCGTCCGCATCCGCGGTCGGGCGCGGTGGCGCCATCCGGGCGCTGCCGCTCCGGCGTCCTGTCTCGACCGCCTCGACCATCGTCTGCGGCGAGAAATCCGGCGCAGCGGCGTCGAAGAGGAGACCGTCGAGCACGGCGGCGAGCGCGTCCGGTTCACTGCTCCGGGCGAACGTCAGCCAGGTCTCGATCGGGAGCAGTCCGAGCGCTCGCGTCGTACCGGCTCGCTCCACCAGGCGGCCGGCGGCGAGCTGGACGGCGTCGGCGTACGCAGCCAGCGCCATACGGAGCGAAGTGCAGTCGCGGTGGAGCTCGGGCCAGCGGTCCAGGACGATCCGGTGGACCTTCTCGGCCTGCTCGATCAAGCGCTCGTTACCCCAGGCGAGCTGGGCGTTCTCGCGGAGTTGGGCCGTGGTGCTGGTCGACACCAGGATCGCCAGCTCGTTGCCGAGGAGGCGGAAGACCTTGGTCATCCGTCCGATCGACGCCTTGCCCTCGTCGGCGGTCGTCTGCGGGTCGCTGACGCTGTGTGCCTCGAGCGTGAGGAGCTGGTGCAGCTCGGCCTGACCGCCCTGGACCGACATCCGGCGCAGGAACATCAGCATCACGTAGGGCGCGAAGGCGGCGCGGTGGCGCAACTCGTTCGGACGGTCGACGAGTTTGGTGATCGCGCCGTACTGCCGGAGGACCTCGAAGCGGCGGACGATCAGGTCGTGCGGATACGCCCGGCAGGCGAGGGTGGCCTGCTCGACCGTGAGGCCGTCGCTGCCGGCCTCGGCGAAGGCGTCCAGGATGGCCTGGTCGACGTCCAGCAGGTCGGGGTCGACGATCATCGCACCGGCCTCGCGGGCGAGCACGGCGAACACCTGACGGTAGACGCGCAGCACGGCCGCTTCGGCCTCGGCGTCGAGCAGTGTCGCGTCCATCCGCACTCCCTCCCGTGTGATAGCAGCTGGGCTACCAGAGAAAGGACTCTAACCACCAGCACCGACAGACCAAAACTCACCCGCCACCTGCCTGTGGATAACCGCCGGCGGGAAAACCGGATGACGCCCGGAGCGGGGCTGCCTACCATCCGAGATGTGAAGAGAATCCTTGGCCGACGCGGTCGATAGGCCGCGTCAGTACCACGGCGCCCCTTAGGCGTCGCCCCGCCGGTGCGGGCCCTGTCGCAGGGCCCCCGGCGCGCTTGCTGATTCTCTCCATCCGGAGCTTGCACATGACTGTGCACAACGCGCGTTCCATCGGCGCGCAACATCCCCGTGTCCGTGACCTGCTGACCCTGCGGAAGGACGGTTCACCCGGCCGGATCATGGTCGAAGGCAGTTGGGAACACGACCGCCTACTCACCACCACGGCCACCATCCAGGCCTTCTTCTGGTGCCCCGAGGTCGCCACCGCGGAGGTCCACCGGATCGCCGAACGCGCCACCGAGGTGTACCGCATCTCGGAGAAGCTGCTCGCCCGCCTCTCCCGCAAGACCCGGTCCGACGGCCTGATCTCGATCGCGCGGCTGCCGGAGTGGCGGCCGCACGCGTTCCGCTTCACCAACGAGTCGCTGGTGCTGGTCGCGGACGGCGTCGAGTACGCCGGCAACCTCGGCACCCTGATCCGGACGGCGGACGCCGCCAACGCCGACTGCCTCGTCCTGACCAGCAGGCGAGCCCGGCCGACGCATCCGACCGTGTACTCCGCGAGCCGGGGCACTGTCCTGTCGACACCGATTCTGGAGTTCGACGACATCGCCTCGGCGGCGGCGTGGTTGCGAAGCCACCGCTTCCGCGTCCACCTCGCGGACCCGGCGGCAACGGGCACCTACCGCGTTCCGCAGTACGACGGGCCGACGGCGTTCGTGGTCGGTTCGGAGGGCTCGGGGCTGTCGCGGGAGTGGCACGACGAGGGGTTCGACGCGGTGTCGATCCCGATGCTCGGGCAGGCGGATTCGCTCAACGTCGCGCTGTCGGCCGGCATCCTGCTGTTCGAAGCGCGGGCTCGGAAGGCGGGCTGGTGATCCCGCCAGGCAGAATGGCACAGCAAACCCGAGACCGAGGAGTGTGCTGTGCCGTTCGAGCCTGGCGAGGTCGTCGCCCCGTCCGATCCGCGCATCGTCCTGGAAGGACAGTGGGGACAGCAGCCCGGCGTGGCGATCACGGTGAACTCCGGTTCGCGGATCTCGTTCTCGTACGCGGGTGAGCGGCTGCAGCTGCTGTTCGACACCGACGGGCTCACTGTCGCGCCGCACCTGTGGATCACTGTCGACGACGGTGATCCACAGCTGCACGTGATCGAGGGACCGGTCATCGAGCTGTCCGCGCCGGACGGCCGGCACCAGGTCGAGGTCGTGGTCAAGGACGTGAACGAGCACGCGAACCGGTGGAACCCGCCGTTCGGGTGCGCGGTCGTGTTCGCCGGTCTGGTGCTCGACGTGAACACGCGGCTCCGGCTGAGCGGCCGGCCCGACGGTCCACGGCTTGAGTTCTACGGCGACTCGATCACGCAGGGCGTGCGCTCGTTGAGCGTGCACCCGGAGTCCGAGGGCGCCGACGGTACGACGTCGTACGCCTATCTGACCGCGCGGGCGTTCGGCGCGACGTCGTACCAGGTCGGGTTCGGGAGCCAGGGGATCAGCAAGCCGGGGAACGGCGAGGTGCCGGCCGGGGTGGACTCGTTCGGCTGGAACTTCGCCGGCTCGCCGGCCGAGCGGGTGACGCCGCCCGACGTGGTCGTGATCAACCTCGGGGTGAACGATCCGACGCTCGAGGTCGAGGAATACGCAGGCTATGTACGACGGGTGCGGGCGGCGTATCCGTCGACGACGATCGTCTCGCTCACGCCCTTCAACGGGAAGCACGCGGACACGATCCAGGCCGCGGTGAAGTCCCTCGACGACCCGAACCTGGTCTGCATCGACTCGACCGGCTGGATCACCGAGGACGACTGCACCGACCTCGTCCACCCGACGGTTGCCGGCCACGCGAAGATCGCGGCAAACCTTGTCGATGCGTTGGCGGAACAGACCTCGCTCCGCCGGGCCGTTTGAAGTGGCACGAGTGGTCACGGCCGAGGATCTCCAAGCGGCGGTCGATTGCGTGATCGGTGCGTTGCGGCCGGCGGTGGACGCCGACTGGGCCGTCCCGGCGGGGTCGATCGAGTGGAGTTGCCGGGCAACGGCTGAGCACATCGGGCAGGCACACCTGCATTGGGCCTCGCAGCTCGCTGTGCGGGCGCGGACGAAGTACGTCCGGTGGTCGGCCGAGGCTCAGGAGCTGGCGCCGCCGGCCGGGGTGCTCGACTTCGTCGAGGCCGCGGGGCGGATCCTTGCGCTTGTGGTCCAGGCGAGTCCGGCCGGGACACGTGCCTTCCATCCGTGGGGGATCGGCGATCCGGAGGGCTTCGCGGCGATGGGGTGTGTGGAGGCGCTGGTGCACGGACAGGACCTGGCAAGCGGCCTGGGCCGCGACTTCGAACCGCCGTCCGAGCTGTGCGAGCGTGTGCTGGCCCGGCTCTTCGCTCACGAGCCGCGCGGTGCGGACGACCCCTGGCTCGCGTTGCGCTGGCTGACTGGGCGGACGTCGATCCCGGGCAGGCCGTCCCCGGAGTCGTGGAAGTGGCGCCCGGCACCGCTGGACGAGACATGGAACCCTGCGCCGGTCGCCGACCCGATGCCGTTCACACCGTTGAGCCGCTAGGGCACGCTGGGCAGATGGCGGACAAATTCACGACCGTGGACGAGTACATCTCGTCCTTCCCGTCCGACGTAGCCGAGATCCTGCAGGGGGTACGCCGCACCATCCGGGCCGTCGTACCCGAGGCGGGCGAGAAGATCAGCTACCAGATCCCCACCATCACCCTCGACGACAAACCGCTCCTCTACTTCAGCGGCTGGAAATCACACATCGCCCTCTACCCGCTCCCACTCTCGACGACGCCCTCACGACCGCCATCGAGCCTTACCGCTCCGGCAAAGGCACCCTGAAGTTCCCCCTCAACAAACCCATCCCGTACGCCCTCATCACCCACCTGACCCAAGCCTTCCTCGCGGCCCGCTGATTCACGCGTACGCCGGTGCGATTGCTTGGGCGAGGGCGACGACGGTGGCCGGGTGCAGGGTGGTGCCAGGTGTCGCCGTCAGTTCGACGTAGGCCTCTTTGGCGGTGCGGAACACCATCTCACCGTCTGTCTGCTGCCAGCCTTCGGCGCCGACGTTCACTCGATGCGAGTAGGACCCGGCTTTCATGTAGCCGAAGTCGAGCGCTGGATCCGAGCCCAGGCCACCGGATCTGACCACAACCGAGTGTGTCGCCGAACCCCACTGGCACGCCAGGTAGCCGTCTGACAGGGCGTCGCGCCGTAGTACCGCCTTCCCGCCGAGCAATCGCTCGGCTGCTGCAGTGCCGCGGGCGCACTCCGGCCGCGCGATGACTGCCCGCGCGGTGGGAAGGCCGCCGGGAAGTGTGAGGATCGTTTGCGCGATAGATCGAAGTTCGTCCAACGTGCCTGAGCCGTCGTTCTCCATGCGCAGCTTGACCGGACGATTGCCGGCGCGGAAGACGAGCCACGGAGCGGCGGCCGCCGGGTCGACAGCCCATGAGCCTGGTCCGGCGCCGCCGTCGATCACCTTGGCCGCGTAGTTCAACTCCGCGACCCACTCGGCCTCGCTCTTGCGGGAGTCGGCAAACTGCGCGTCGGTGACCGGGATGGCGGACAGCGACACCTGGACCCGATGGAGCTCCTGTGTCGTGTCGGCCAACGAGCAACTGTCGGCGAGCGGCGCGTAGAGGCGGGGTTCTGCTCCCGCGGCCTTCCAGTTGCCGGTGAGCTGCGTGGCTAGCCGCTCGCACAGGTTGCCGGTCGAAGCCGCTGTCGGCTTCGGCGCCGGCGCGGCCGCCGGTGTGGTGTGGCTGTCGCAAGCGACCAAGCCGAGCAGGACGACTGCTACAGCGGCCGTGATTCGACGCATGGTGCTGCACCCTCCCCAGGAACGTCTGTGAGCGGGAGCTTAGAGGAGGTCGTGGGGGTCCGGGGCTGGTGGGCGGGTGAGGGTCCAGTCGTTGAAGTGTTGGTCGAAGCGGTACCAGAGGTTGTCGGGGCCCAGGCGGAGTTGGAGCTTGCCGGCGGTTACTCGGTTGGCTTCGATCGTGGCATGGGGGAGGGCTCCGATTGCTTCGGCCAGGGCTTCGGGGGCGACATCTGTTGGCTCGTCGACGGTGACGGCCAGGCCGCCGGGGCCTGCTTCGCGCCAGGCGACGGCCCAGGTGGTGAGTTGGCGGGCGGTGATGCCGGCGCGGTGGGCCAGGTCGGCGAGTTCCGGCGTACCGAGGGCGTTGGCTGCTCGGCGGGCGAGGTCCTGCTCGAAGGTCAGGTCGAGGCCGCCGTCTCCGTCGCCCGACGCCAGCTCCCAGGCGCGGCGGGCCGCGTCGGTTGCCAGCGCGACCAGATCCCGTACGTCGACCCCGGACGAACGCGGCGGATCCAGCACCCGCACCGCCGCCGGCACCCCAGGTGCGCCGAGCGGCCTGGGTGGCGCGGGCACTGGCATAGCACCACCAGTCCGTAGCTCGAGGGAGGTGAAGGCAGCTATGGCGGGGATGCCGGCGGGTGGGGGAGTGCGGGGTACGACGGTTGTGGTCGAGGTGGTGCCTCGGCGGGTGCGGAGGGCTGTGAGGAGGTCGTCCTTGCGGCGGCCGCGGAGTAGGAGGAGGGCGAACGGGTCGTCGTCGAGGGCGTCTGCGATCAGGTAGCAGACGGCGGCCGAGTGCTTGCAGGGAACGGCGAAGTCGGGGCAGGTGCAGTGCGTGAGGACCTCGCCGGCGCCGGGCAGAAGCTCGAGCCCGGCGTCCCGGACGTCGTCGATGACCTCGGGCGGCAGCTCACCGTCCAACAGCGCCGCGACCCGGCCGATCTGTGCCGAGACCACGTCCAGCACCGAGCCCCACTCGGCGCTCGAGAACGCGCGGATCCGGACAGTCACCTGGTACGGCGTGGTGCGGCTGCCCTGCACGACCGCCTCGACCTCACCCGGGCTGACCGTCAGCTCGACGACACTCCCGCGCCGCGCGTACGACCGTCCACGCGACAGGCGCCCCGGATCGAGCCGGGCCCGCTGCTCCAGCGCCTCCAACCACGCGCGACCCCACCACGTCGCCCCGAACGGCCGCCGGCTCCCCGGCCCCTTCGCCGCGGGCAACCCGGCATCCTCACCCTTCCGCCGCCACCCCTGCCACGGCACCCGATCCTCCTCAGTCATCGTCGGCACCTGCCGATTTCCCAATGGCAGAAGGGTTGTAGGCGCTTGCTGAACCCGACTTGGCCGGGGTGGTCGACAGCTCGACGAGCTCGGTCAACTCGGTGTCGGAGAGCTCACTCAGCCATGCCTCGCCCGAGCCGACCACGGCGTCGGCGAGGTCGCGTTTGGCGTTGATGACAGTCGAGATGCGGTCTTCCAGGGTGTTCTCGGTGACGAGGCGGTGGACCTGCACCGGGCGATCCTGACCGATCCGGTACGCGCGGTCGGTCGCCTGGTCCTCGACCGCAGGGTTCCACCAGCGGTCGTAGTGCACGACATGCGTGGCCTGCGTCAGCGTCAGCCCGACGCCGCCCGCCTTCAGCGACAACAGGAACACCGGCGCCTCGCCCGCCTGGAACTGGGAGACCAGTTGCTCGCGCTTCCGCACTCCGATCCCGCCGTGCAAGAACAACGTCTTGATCTGCCGCGCCGCCAGATGCGCTTCGATCAGCCGGCACATCTCGACGTACTGACTGAAGATCAGCACCGACTCGCCCTCGGCCAGGATCACGTCGAGCAGTTCGTCCAGGGCGGCGAGCTTGCCCGAGCGTCGCTCCAGCGGACCGGGCTCGTGCAGGAACTGCGCCGGATGGTTGCACACCTGCTTCAACTGGGTGAGCAGACTGAGCACCAGCCCACGCCGCGCGATGCCCTCCGCCTCCTCGATCTTGGCGAGCGTCTCCTTCGCCACCGCCTGGTAGAGCGTGGCCTGCTCGACGGTGAGCGGTACGACGACGTCGCGCTCGGACTTCTGCGGTAGCTCCGGAGCAATGCCCGGGTCGATCTTGCGCCGTCGCAGCAGGAACGGCCGCGTCACCCGGGCGAGTCGCGCGGTCGCCTCCTCGTCGTGGAACCGCTCCACCGGTACGGCGACATCGTGCCGGAACCGGTCGAGCGTCCCGAGCAACCCCGGCGCTGCCCAGTCGAGGATCGACCACAACTCGGAGAGCCGATTCTCCACCGGCGTCCCGGTCAGCGCGATCCTGGTTGCTGAGGGCAACGTTCGCAACGCGCGAGCCGTGCGGGACAACGGGTTCTTCGCGTGCTGGGCCTCGTCCGCGACGGCCAGGCCCCACGCCACCTCGCCGAGGACGCGGTGGTCCTGACGCACCACGCCGTACGTCGTGAGCACCACCTCTTCGGGGGCGATGTCGCTGAGCGTCCGGCCCGCACCGTGATAGCGCCGGGTCGGCACGTCGGGGGCGAATCGCTCGAACTCGCGCTCCCACGTGCCGAGCAAGGTCGACGGGCAGACGACCAGTGTCGGGCCGCGTCGCTCCAGTTGAAGATGCAGCGCGATCACCTGGATCGTCTTGCCCAGCCCCATGTCGTCGGCGAGGCAGCCACCGAGGCCGAGGTTCGCGAGCTGCGCCATCCACGCGACACCGCGCCGCTGGTAGTCGCGGAGAGTCGCGCGCAGGCCGACGGGATCGGTGAACGGGGCCGGCTCCTCGCCTGTCCGCAGCCGCGTGAGCATCGCGGCCAGCGAACCGTCCGCGTCGAACGGGACGAGCTCGCCGTCGACGTCGATGGTCCCGGTCAAGGCGGCACCGAGCGCCTCGGCGCCGGTGAGTTTGCGGGTCGAACCGTTGCGGAGCCGCCGAACGACGTCCTGGTCGACGCGGATCCACCGGCCGCGCATCCGGATCATCGGCCGCTTGGCTTCCGCGAGCGCGCCGACTTCGGCTTCGGTCAGGTCCTGGCCGTCGAGCGTTGGTCGCCAGCGGAACGCGACCAGATCGTGCAGGCTGAAGTCAGGACCGGTGATCGCGCCTGGCGTCGGAGTGGCGACGGAACCGCGGACGGCCAGCTCGCCGGCGAACAGGTCGGTCGGCCAGAGGACCTCGATGCCGGCGCCTTCCAACGCGCTGCTTCCCTCGGCGAGCTCTTCCAGCGCCTCGTCGTCGATCGGAACCTCTTCCGGCGCCGCGTCGCGCAGCGCGCTGCCCAGCGGCGGCCAGACTCTCGCGCCGCGGCGGAGAGCGAGGAGGAGATCGGTCTCCGCGCGCTCGCCGAGAGCCGTGAGCACCGCGGCAGGTGCGTTCCACATGTCCGCGACGTCGACCAGCAGGCTCGGGTCGAGTCCGCTGCGCAGCTGCAGCACGCCTCGGAACGAATCCTCGTCCTCGGGTGGTTCGATCCGGAGGACGAGGCGAGCGCCGGCTTCCTCGGCGAGGGCGGTCTCGTCGAGCCAGTTGGACGGTCCGGGCAGGCTGGTCGGGTCGGTGGCGGCGAACGGCGCGGCGCCAGGGCGAGTCGCGACGGCTGCTGCCGGCGTACGGACGATGGTGTCGGCGAGCGCGTCCCAGAACGCGCGGACGAGTTGCTCGGGGTCGACCAGCCGGACGGGGCGGGTGCCCTCGATCGGCAGGGCGTGACCGTACGCCGGCATCGCGGCGCTCAGGTTTCGCAGCCAGGCGTGGTCGATCGGATCGAGTGGAGCCACGCGCCAGGCGCCGTACCCCTCCGGGCTCCGATCCGGCACTAGCCGCCCGCGCCCGATCAACACCAACCCAGCCAGCCCAGCCGCCCGCCAAGCCGCCCAACTGTCCGATCCCTCTACCCCTGGGGCGGTCAGACGGGTGAGTAACTCGGGGATGGAGAGGAGGCGGGCGGGGACCGTCGTACGGCGGACTGCTGGGCCGCGGGGGAGGACGAGCTCGACCGTGCCGTCGGGCTGCTCGCCGGCTGCGGTCAGGTCGCCGTACAGCGCCAGCCGGCCCGCGCGCGGCGGGTCGGCGGGGACGAAGACGGCGTCGAACATGCCCTGCACAGTACTGCGGCCCACCGACAACTTCCGCGCTTGACCTGAACCAACGTTGAGGTTGCAGGCTCGGAACTCCGAGGACAACCAGAGAGAGTGCAGATATGCGTGCAGCAGTAGTCACCGAGTTCGGCGGCCCGGACGTGATCGAGACCCGCGAGCTGCCGGATCCCGAGCCCGCGGCCGGCCAGGTGCTGGTCGAGGTGCGGACCGCCGACGTCATCTTCGTCGAGACCGCGATCCGGCGTGGTCAACACAGCAACTTCTTCGACATCGAGCCCCCGTACGTCCCCGGAGGCACCCTGGGCGGACAGGTTCGCGCCGTCGGTCCCGGCGTACCGGCGGACTGGATCGGCAAGACCGTCGTCGGCCGGTCGGACGGGTTCGGCGCCCATGCCGAGCTCGCCCTGACCACGACCGATCTGGTCGAGGTGCCACCCGAGCTCGATCTGCAGACCGCGGTCGCGGTGTACGGCGACGGTCTGACCGCGCTGATGCTCGAGGACCTCGCGCCGTCGATGACCGGCCAGGACGTACTGATCACGGCATCGGCCGGCGGCATGGGGCTGCTCCTGATCCAGCTGGCACACCAGGCAGGAGCGCACGTGATCGCGGCCGCCCGCGGCGAGGAGAAGCTCCAGCTGAGCCGAGCCCAGGGAGCCGACGTACTGATCGACTACAGCAAGCCGTCCTGGCAGAAGTTGGTGCTCGAGGCAACGAACAACCGTGGTGCCGGCATCGTCTTCGAAGGCGCCGGCGGTGAGCTCGGAGCGGCCGCTTTCAGTGTGGTCGAGGACGGCGGCTGGTTCTCCGCGCACGGTGCGCCGAGCGGCGGTTTCGCCCCCTTCGATCCGGCCGAAGCCGAGCGTCGCGGCGTCACGGTGAAGGGCATCATGGATCTCCGCGCCGACTCGACCACCACGACGATCACCGGCGCCGACGTGATCGCCCGCGCCGTCGCGGGCGACCTGTCACCGGTCATCGACCAGGTCTACGACCTGGACCATCTGGCCGATGCACACCGGGCTCTGGAGAACCGCACCTTGCGAGGCAAGGCCCTGATCAGTGTCAGTCGCTGACGTGCTGGTCGGAGTCAGAGGTCTCTGAGTGCTCTGCATGGTCAATGACGGCCGGCGGGTTCGGGCGGGCGGCGACGATCTGGTTGCGCCCGGACCGCTTGGCCGTCAGCAGCGCGTTGTCGGCGGCCAGGACGAGTTGGTCCATGGTGCCGGCGACATGCGGGTAGATCGCCGCACCGAACGACGCCGGTACGCCGGTGATCGCCGCAGTGCCCCCGTTCGTCGTGCCGACCGACACTGTGAGGCTCACGAGCCGCGCTCTGATCCGCTCCGCGATCTCCAGCACCTCGGTCTCGGCCGCGCCCGGCAGCAGCACCGCCAGCTCGTCTCCGCCGACCCGGGCGACCAGGTCGCCGTGCCGCACTTCGGCGCGGATGGCCTCACCGACTGCACGCAGCGCCTCATCACCGGCAGGGTGACCGTAGGTGTCGTTGATTTCCTTGAACCTGTCCAGGTCCAGCATCAGCAGACCGACGGTGCTGCGCAGTGTGTCCGCACGAGCCAGCTCAGCGGGCACTGCGCTAGCCCAGTACGACGAGGTGGCCAGACCGGTCTTCGAATCGGTCCCAGCCGCCCGCTGGTACTGCGGAAGCAGCAGATCGCGATGTAGCGCCATCACCGTCACCATGAGCACAGGGACGACCCATGGGTACGACGACTGGACCGCAGCGATTGCCACGCCGAGCCCGAGGCCCGCGCACACGACCAACTGGTCCGACAGCTCACCGAGCGCCTCACGCGCCGTCGCCTCGGGAGAAGCGAGCAGGATGGCGCCGATGACCAGCGCGTAGTTCACCAGCCACCACGTCCCGGCCGCGGCGATGACGACCAGCAGTGACCAGAAGCTCGTCGGCACCCGCGGCTCGGTGAACAGACCGCCCGCACGCAGCACGGCTGCTGCGGCGGCGCTGGCGAGAACGTACGTCGCCGTCGAGAAGACCTTGCGGTGCGCCACGGTGCGCCCGTACACGCGGAACCAGGAGTAGGCGTAGGCCAGCACGATCAGCGGAACGACCAGCGACAGCGGGAGCAACAGCAGGGCCGCGAAGATCCACAGGCACTTCAGATTCGTGTGCGGTGAAGTATTGGCCGCCATCTCGCGTCGGCGCTCGATTCCGCGGGCACACTCCAGGTGCAGGGTCGATGCGACGGCAAGGACGACGAATGCCACCCACTCCGAGTGCTTGACGCCGGAATTCGGCCCGCTGACCGTGCTCCGAACCGCCAGTGTGGTAATCGTGACCGCAATCACATCAATCGCGAGCACATAAGCCAATGCGGTCCTCGGCAACGACCAGAGCTTCCATTGCCGGGGTGGCCCCCAGCTGCTCCGACCGATCAGAATCATATGAGCCTCACACACGGTCGATCTGAGCGGTTATGTGTTCATCGTAACGACCCGTTCACGTCTGGTCACCCCCGTGTCCGGGTCATTCCACCAGTTGGTCACTCAGAAGGGTCGAGAATCATGCAGAAGACGACGCGCGGCAACGGCACCGGCAACGACTGGTTCACCGGCGGCAACGACTGGTTCACCGGCGGCAACGACTGGTTCACCGGTGGGAACGACTGGTTCACCGGCGGCGGCAACGACTGGCTCCGGGGCGGTAACGACTGGTTCGTGCCGGCCGCCGCCAATGGCGGTAACGATTGGTGACGAAAGGTAAATCTTTACCTCTGTCTTACATTCCGGAGAAGTCGTTCACGGCCTAAACCGCAGGCCGGAGATATTTACCCTACCGTGATTCTCCGGAATGGTCGTCGATTCGGCGGGCGCGCGCCCAGGCGGCGCCCGCCGCGACTGCCAGCAATGCACCTGTGACGCCCATCACGGCGAGCGCGCCGGAGGCGCCGAATGGTTCTGCCAGCGCCCCCGTGAGCAGAATTCCGAGGCCCTGGCTGCCCTTCAGCGCGGTGCCCGCGACGCCGAAGGCCTTGCCGCGCTGGTGATCGGGCACAGCCTGGACGAACGCGGCGCTCGTCGGCAGGTGGTACGCCGACGCGGCGCCGGACAGCGCCCAGAGACCGAACGTCACGGCCGGCCCCGGCTGGAGCGCGCAGAACGCCAGCGGGACGCACGCCGCGACGGCCAGCGGTCCGAGCAGCCGCATCCGCCGCTCCGGGGACCAGAGCGTGATCAGCCACATCCCGAGCACGCAGCCGGCCGGGCTGGCGGCCAGCAGGACTCCGGCGGCGGTGGTGCCGTGGCCGATCTCGTGCGCGTACGGGACGGCCAGGCCCTCCACGGTCACGTAGAAGCCCGCGATCGTCGCCAGCAGGACCAGTGTGCGAAGTTTCGGCGTACGGGCGACCAGCGAGATGCCGGACGTGAGGTCCCTCAAATAGCTCGCTGATGGCGCATCTGTGCCACTTGCCGGAACGGGCCGTCGTCGTACTCCGAGGGCGATGAGGACCGCCGACAGCAGGAAAGTTGCCGCGTCGAGCAGCAGGCCGCCCGAGGTCCCCACGGCGACGACGACAGCGCCGCCGAACCCGAAGCCGAGCACCTGGCTGAACTGCACGACCATGTCGTTCGCGGCCTTGCCGAGCACGTAGTGATCACCGGGCAGTACGGCGGGCAGCGTCGCCCCCCGCGCGGCGTTGAACGGCGATCCGAACGCCTGCAGCGCGACCAGCAAGAGGACCACGACGTACAGAGGGAGTGCCTGAATCGCCATACCTGCAACAAGAATCGCTCGGGCCAGATCGGTGACGATCATCACTGTGCGTCGTGGATACCGGTCGGCGAACCCGGCCAGCAGCGGCCCGAACACCAGGTCCGGAACGTAGGTCAGTGCATAGGTGAGCGCGGTCAGCCCGGCCGACGCGGTCCGGTCGAAGACCAGCACCGACAGGGCCACGCGCGCGAGCTGATCGCCGGCCACGGACAGCACTCCGGCGAGGAACAACGCCCGGAACTCTCCGTGCCCGAACACGTCGCGCCAGCGCGCCCGCTCGACCACAGACACCGACATACTCACGACGTTAACCACAATCCGTGGCCTGACACGTCCCGACTGTGACCAGGATCGTGTCCTGTAGTGGTTCAAGGGTTTGCTCGCGGCGCATGTGTGCCAGTTCAGGGCCAGATCATGGGACCCGGTGGCGCAGTATTTGGGTGAACGCTCTACTCTGTAGATCTCCGGTAGCGGGGTCTGGGCGGGGCGGCCCCGACCCTGCTACCGGAGCTCTTCTTTGTGGGGCCGAAACTGTCGGTGGCCCCCGGTAGCGTTCTCAGTGCCAGGGGCGGCTCCTGGACGTGCTTCCTTCTCCTTCACCAGGCCAAGTAGCGCGTCCGCTCTCCGCCCCTGGCGCCTTCGATGAGGACGCCAGTGGGGAGACGCCATGCCGCAGGGACCAGCGCAGGCTGCCGTCCTGCTGCGCCGTCGCAGGCTGGTCGACGCCACCATGCTGACCCCGGAGGTGCGCCGGTCAGCCTGGCAGTGGCTGCGTCGTCCGCTGACGATCCAGGCCGGACTGTCCGCGCTCCAGGCCGACCTGATCCAGCGAGGCTTCCTCCTGTCGGTCGGCCTGTACCGGTACTGCGCTTCGCTGTCCGCTCCCGCACTCGCCGCCTTCGGAAGCGCGTTGCTCGACCTGCTCGATGCCGAGTCCGGTCACGATGTTCACCACACGCCGCTGTTCCGCGGCTTCCCGGAGAGCGTGCCGGGCAACACCGAAACCTTCTACGTGAACAGGGTCTTCGCCCGCCTCCTCCAGGAGCCTGATCAGCCTTGTGTGCTGTGCGGTGACACCCAGACGGTGCACGCGGTCTCGCCGTGCGCCCATCTGGTCTGCCGGACCTGCTGGGACGGTTCGGACTTCAGCGCCTGCCCGCTCTGCCTGCGCCGGATCGATCGCAAGGACCCCTTCCTCAAGCCGTCGTTCGAGGAGAAGCAGCCGGCGCATGTCCGTTCGGACCGCCTGCGTCTGCTCTCGCTCGCGACCGCGGACTCAGCCCGCGACACAGTCCAGACCTTGCTCGTACGGCGCTCGCCGCTGTCAGCCGGTGATCGCGCCGATCTGCAGGTGCTGCTCGAGGGCGCCGACCCGTCCTGGTTCCCGGACGAGATCCCGGTCCGGGAGACGCGGGCCCTGGTCATCGCGCGTTTCCTCGCGGACGATCCGGAGCTGATCGATCGCACCGACACCGCGACCGACGTACTGCGGTTGGTCTTTGCGTCGATGGACGCCGACCCGGGGCTGCGGACGCCGCCGGCCCGGCGGAGGTCGTTGCCGCGGGCAACTCGGCGGCTGGTGCTGCAACGGCTGGACCGGTTGCCGGTGGAGACGTTGGTCGAGGACATGCTGCGCCACGAGCGCGCCTGGAAGCGGATCGCGGAGAACTTGCATCCCTTCGAGTTCGCGACCCGGTTCCCGGTGGCGGCGCTGGCGTTCGCGATCCTCCGCCGGACCGAGCTGGATCTCGGGACCGCGGCCGGGCGGGCGGTGGCGGGTGAGGCGGCGCAGCATCCGTTGGTCCGGGTGGAGGGCGGACGGCTGGTGCTGAGCACGTTCGCCGCGCGGGTGGAGGGCGCGTTCGCGCAGGGCCGGCCTGAGCAGGCGCTCGACCTGCTCCGTGAGCGGCCCGGCGACCTGGTGCGCCGCCTGGTGCATTTGGCGCGCGTGCTTCCACCGGAGCAGCACGCGCTGCTCGTCGAGGCTTTGACGACCGTGGTCTCGGACGTGTCTCCGGCGGTGATCACGGCTGCGCTCGGCCAGGTCCGGACCCCACCGGGCGACCTACGGCTGTTCTTCCCACGCGGTGGGACGGCGCGGATCTGGACATCGGTCGACGACCGCGAGCCGTTGCCGAGCGAGCTCGCCCTCGAGCTGTCCGGTGTGCTGACCCGGGAAATGTTGCGGCGGGCAACTGATCTGCCGCGGTGGCGGCTGGCGTTCCTGGACGAGGAGCTGTCCCGGCTGGCGGCGCCCGGTTCGGAGCGGAGCGCATCGTCGAGTCTGCTGCGGATGACGCGGGGGAGTGCGGTGCCGATCCCGCAGGACGAGTTGTTGCGCTTGTTCCTGCACTGGGTCGAGCCGGCCGGTCGGCGGATCGACCTCGACCTGTCGGTGGCCGTGTTCGACGCGGAGTGGGCGTTCGTCGGGCTGTGCGACTACACGCGGCTGCGGTTCGACCAGGACGCGCTCGTGCATTCCGGCGATCTGACCTCGGCACCCGTGCCGCATGGGTCGACCGAGTTCGTGGATCTCGATCTGCGCGCGATCCGGCGGCTCGACGGCCGGTATGTGCTGCCGGTGGTGTTCAGCTACAACGACGTACCGTTCGATCAGTTGGAACGCGGGTTCGTTGGGGTGATGCGGCAACCAAACGGCCTGTTCGATCCGGCCGCGGTCGAGGAGCGGTTCGACCTGGCCGGGCCGGCGAAGATCCTGATGCCGTTCGGCGTCGACCTGCAGACCAAGCAGCTGCGCTGGTACGACGTGAACCTCGGCGCGGCCGGATACGGTCACAACGTCGCGAGGTACGGCGGTCAGCTCGGGCTGATGGCCGCGACGCTCGAGGAGGTGCACGGGTCGGGCGATCGGGTCAGTCTGTGGGAGGTCTGCTGCTGGCATGCGGCCGCGCGGACCGACGAGATCGCCGTCCGGTGTGCCGACGGATCCGTCGTCGGGTACGAGCGGGAGCCGTCCGAGGAGCTCGCGGCGTTCGCGCGGCGGGTGACGGCCCGGCTGGAGCCGGATCGGCGGTGGGACGAGGACGCCGTGAACGCAGCGGATTTCGTCGCGGTCCTCGCCGGTGATGTGACGCCGCGATCGGGGGCGGAAGTCTATGCGTTGCATCCGCGTCTGCTCGACCACGCGAGCGTGGCATTGATCGACGCGCCGCACCTGCTCGCCGTTCTGGCGCCTGATTCCCGCGCCCGGGCGGCTCTGCGCCCGGTCTGAGGCGACCCCTTCGCTCGGGCGAGTCTGGCAAGGGCCTGAGAAATATTTGACAGTTCCGTGACGGAGGCGGGGGTGTCGCTTTGGCGCGCTCCGGTGCAGGAGTACAACGGAATTGACGCGAAGGGAGCCACGAATGACGTACGACGTGGTGGTACTCATCGAGCGGGAGATGAGTGAGGGCGACGCGCGCCGCGTTGCCGCCCTGTACGCAAGACAAGAAGAAGCCGTTGACTACCACCTGCTGGTCTCGAGTCATCCGGACCGCGGGTTCGGCGGTCCGATGGCGTTGCTGGGCTCCACGTTCGCGGACGTGGCCGGTATGACCGGTTCGGCGTCCGTGGCCGGCTCGGCGACCGCACCGTCGGCGCGGGTCGGCCCGGCGGCCGCACCGGGCCGAGCACCGATGGCCACCCTCGCGGACCCGGCGGTCGACCTGGCGTCGGTGATCGAGCACAGTTCGCGCCGCCTCCGGGCCGCGAGCGGCTACCAGGTTCACGTGTCGATCACGCACGGCGAGATCATGCTGGCGCTGATGCAGATGGTGAAGACCACGAGCGGCAAGGAGGTCGTGGTGGTCGCCTGGCCGGAGACCGCGGCCCGCTTCGTCTGCTCCGACTGGCCCGCGAAGGCCCGCAAGCTGCTGAAGGTGCCGAGGGTCCGCATTCTCGAGCACGACACCTGAGGACCCGTACCGAACGACAGTAGGTAGTCCACGCCGGAGCGGGCGGGCTCCACGGCGTGACGGCGCGCACCGCCACTACCTCCTGTCGTTCGGTACGAATCAGCCGGCCGGGACGGGCTGCCGCGGCAACCGCACCTGGAGCGTGGTCCGACCGGGTTGCGACGCGACGGTGATCGTGCCGCCGTGGTGTTCGGCGACGATCCGCTGTGCGATGTCGAGGCCCAGACCGGTGCCCTTGCCGACGTCCTTGGTCGTGTAGAACGGCTCGAACGCCCGCGCCGCGACCTCCGGCGGCATGCCGGGACCGGTATCGGTGAACTCGACCACGACCCGGTCGCCGTCGGTCCGCGTCATGATCCGCAACGTGCCGGCGCCGTCCATCGCGTCGACCGCGTTGTCGATCAGGTTCGTCCAGACCTGGTTCAGCTCGCCCGCGAACGCGTCGATCATCGGTACGTCGGCGCCGTACGCGCGGACCACCTCGACGCCGTCGCGGAGCTTGTGACCGAGCATCACCAGCGTGCTCTCGATGCCCTCGGTGACGTCGATCGTCTGGATCGAACCGCGATCCATCTGTGAGTACGAGCGGACCGCCGCCACCAGTTCGGTGATCCGCCGTGTCGATTCCTTGACCTCGCCCAGCAACGTCGCCGTGGACAGCGTGCTGGCGACCCACTCGAGGCCGGGCTCCAGCGCATCACCGAGTACGTCGGCCGCGCGTTCGCACCACTCGATGCCGGCGCCCGCGGCGGCCAGCGGCGGCGCGATGAACCAGTCCTGCTCGACACCGTGATCGACGAGCCAGTCCGAGATGGTGTTCTCGTGGTCGGCGAGATCGACCGGATCCGGCGCCGCCGTACCCGAGCCGAGCTCGAGTCGCAGTTCGTCGAGGGCGCTGAACTGGACCGCCGACACCTCGCCCTTCGCGAGCCGGCGCAGGGCCGACAGCAGCGTGACGCACGCGGTGTCGAGCGCGCTGACCGACCGGGCCGCCGCCGCGGCGGGGTTGTTGATCTCGTGCGCCAGCCCGGCCGCGAGGGTTCCGAGCGTGATCAGCGATTCGCGTTGCCGAGCGGTCGACTCGATCGCCCGCGCGGTCCCGTACACGCCCTTGATCAGGTGCCCGGCGAGCGGGAACCACGCGTCGATGCGTTCACGCAGCAGGTCGGACGGAACCCGCAGTACCCGTCCGCCGGCGAGGCCGCGGCCGCTGGCCAGGTATACGCCGTGCTCGTCCCAGGCCCGGAACCCGCCGGCCCAACGCCCCGGGACGTCCATCTTGCCCATCACGGTGTCCTCGCGGCCGATCTTGCGGTGCAGCGCGATCACGCCGTCGACGAGGACCCACCAGAAGTCCGCCGGCTCGCCTTCGTGGAACAGGTCGGCGCCGAGCTCGATCGGTATCTCGGTGCTCCCGTCGATGAGCTCGTCGAGTTGCGCGTCGGTCAGTCCCGCGAACAGCGGGATGTCCCGGAGATCGTCGGCCCGCATCAGACGCTCGCAAGGTAGCGGTGGACGAGATAGATCGACATGGCGCCTTCGCCGACAGCGGAGGCCACCCGTTTCATCGAGTCCAGCCGGACGTCGCCGGCCGCAAACACTCCCGGCATGCTCGTCTCCAGTGCGTACGGCGGCCGCGGCAGCGCCCACCGATCGAAGGCGATCAGATCCGGCCCGGTCACCACGAAGCCCTTGTCGTCGCGGACGACGGAGTCGCCGAGCCAGTCGGTTCGCGGGATCGCGCCGACGAAGATGAACAACCAGCTGGCGAGTACCTCGTCGCTGCGACCGGAGTTGCGGTCGGCAAGCGTCAGGCTCTCGAGGTGACCGTCGCCGCGGCAGCCGACCACCTCGGTCCGGCACCGGACCTCGATGTTGGCTGCGTTGGTGATCTTGTCGATCAGGTACCGCGACATCGAGCTCTCGAGCGATTCACCGCGGACCAGGAGCACGACCCGTTTGGCGTAGCGCGACAGGTTGAGGGCAGCTTGACCGGCCGAGTTCGCGGCGCCCACGACGTACACCTCGTCGTCCTGGACCTGACTCGCCTCGCTGGCGGTCGCGCCGTAGTACACGCCGCGGCCGGTCAGGTCGGCGAGGCCGGCGACTTCGAGGCTGCGGTAGGAGACGCCGGTCGCGACGATCAGCGCCCGGGCCTCGATCTCGCCGGATCCTTCGAGCAGTACGGCGTGCACCGGCCCGCGCGTCTCCAGTCCGACCACCGAACGCGCGAGCACCATCTCGGCGCCGAACCGGGACGCTTGCGCGACTGCTCGCTGGGCCAGGTCCGAACCGGTGAGACCGCGGGGGAAGCCGAGGTAGTTCTCGATCGCGGCGCTGAGTCCGGCCTGGCCGCCGGGTGCTTCGCGTTCGACGATGACCGTGCTGAGGCCTTCGGACGCGGCGTACACCCCGGCGGCCAGGCCGGCGGGTCCGCCGCCGACGATGCAGACGTCGTACAGCGGCTGCTCGGCTCTCGTGCGCAAGCCCAGCGCCGAGGCGAGGTCGAGGGTGGTGGGACAGCGGAGGGTGTCGCTGTCCGGGATCAGGACCAGCGGCAAGTCGTTGTCGGAGGCATCGGCCAGGTCCTTCAGGCGTTGGCCTTCGGGGTCGCGTTCGACGTCGTACCAGGCGTACGGCACGTGGTTGCGGGCCAGGAACGTCTTGATGTCGTGGGTTCGGTCCGACCAACGGTTGCCGACGACCCGGAGATCGGAGACGTGGTCGGGGTTGGCGTGCTGCCAGTCGCCGAGCAGGTCGTCGACGACCGGGAACAGCTGGTCCTCGGGCGGGTCCCAGGGCTTCAGCAGGTAGTAGTCGAGGCCGATGTCGTTGATCGCCCGGATCGCGACGTCGGTGTCGGCGTACGCGGTCAGCAGCAGGTACTTCGCGCTCGGTGCGTGCTCGCGGGCGCGTTCGAGCAGCTCGATACCGGTCATGCCGGGCATCCGCTGGTCGGTGGCGATCAGCGCGATCGGCTGGTTGCGCAGCGCGAGTTTGGTCAGTGCGGCCAGCGCCTGATCGCCCGACGTCGCGCGGACGACCAGGTAGTCGTCGCCGTACCGGCGGCGCAGGTCGCGGGAGATCGCCGCCGACACCATCGGGTCGTCGTCGACGGAAAGGATCGCAGGTTTGCTCACGCGCGGTGCCCCCCACCCCAGTGAACCGGTCCCGTCAGAATGCCACGGGAATCACTCAGTCTTCTATGAGCGCACGCAACGTTTCCTGCTCGGAGTCGGGCACATACCCGGCGTAGTAGTCGAACATGTTCTGCCGCGCCAGGCGGGCGGCGGCGTGGCCGTTGCCGGTACGGATCGCGTCGACGACCTCGGCGTGGTGGTGCAGCGACTCGAGCATCAGGGCGCGGCTGTTCGGCGCGTGCGCGATCTTGTCCGAGATCAGGCTGAGCACGACGCCGCGGACGACCTCGTTGCAGGTCTGGATCAGGGAGTTCCGGCTGATCCGCGCGATCAGCTCGTGGAAGGCGAGGTCGGCCTGGCTGAACGCGTGGAAGTCGACGTCGATCGCGGCCCGCATCGCGACCAGCGTCTCCTCCAGGTCGTCGAGCTCGTCGGCCGTACGCAGCCGGGACGCGACCTGGATCGCCGCGCCGTCCATGATCATCCGGAACCCGATCAGCTCGCTCAGGGTCAGCTCGTCCACCCGGGCCAGCCGAACCATCTGCTTGCGGAGCGCGGACTGGGAGAACGGCAGGATCTCCGGACCGTTCGGGTCGCCGGGCCGGGAGCGGACCACGCCGTTGCTCTCCAGCACCCTCAGCGCCTCGCGGACGGTCGACCGGCTGACCGCGAACTGTGCGACCAGCTCCCGCTCGCTCGGCAGCCGCTGGCCCGGGGCCAGCTCGCCGCGGGCGAGGGCGTCCTCGACTTGTTCGACGATCCGTTCGTACGCGCGCACGGGCTGTACCGGACTGAACTTCGGTCCAGTTGTCATCCGGCGCACCCCCTAGTCGCTTGACAGGCACCTGAGCAGGGGACAAATCTAGTGGCCCAGTTACACCTAGTCCACTGGTCAGACCAGTTGCAGAATCAGGTACCGCTTCTGAAGGAGTTGGCGTGAAGTCGTCGTTTCGCATCCGGGCGGTCGCGTTCGTCGCCTCCGCGGCGGTGCTGGCCCTGACCGCCTGCTCAGCAGGTTCGAGTACCTCCGGCGGCGGGTCCGGCAGCTCGCCCGGCGGTGACCAGAAGCTGTCGATCGGCCTGGTCGCCGAGCCGGCCAGCCTGGACTTCACCACCACCGACGGTGCCGCGATCCCGCAGGTGCTGCTCGGGAACGTGTACGAGACGCTGGTCGAGCAGGACGACTCCGGCAAGATCGTGCCGTCGCTGGCGAAGTCGTGGACGGTCTCGCCGGACCGCAAGACCTACACCTTCGACCTGGTCGACAACGCGAAGTTCACCAACGGCAAGCAGTTCACCGCCGGCGACGCGGTGTTCAGCATCAACCGGGTCAAGTCGGCGTGGACGATCTCGCTGAAGGCGGCGATGGACGTGGTCGCCCAGGCCAAGGCGCTGTCGCCGACGCAGCTGCAGGTCACGCTGGCCAAGCCGAGCAACGACTGGCTGTTCCGGATGACCACCCGGATCGGCGCGATGTTCTCCGAGAGCGGTGTCAGCGCGCTCGCCACCGACCCGGTCGGCACCGGCCCGTTCAAGTTCTCGAAGTGGAACCGCGGCGACTCGATCGTCATGGTCCGTAACGACGACTACTGGGGCAGCAAGCCGTACTTCCAGCAGATCACGCTGAAGTACTTCAAGGACGCGACCGCGCTCAACAACGCGCTGCTGACCAGCACGATCAACGTGATCGGCACGGTCCAGGCGCCGGAAGCGCTCAGCCAGTTCACCAGCAACGACAAGTACCAGGTGATCGAAGGTACGACGAACGGCGAGGTGCTGCTCTCGTTCAACAACTCGCGGCCGGTGTTCAAGGACATCCGGACCCGTCAGGCGATCCGGATGGCGATCGACCACAAGGCCCTGCTGGACACCTGCTGGGCCGGTCGCGGCAAGCTGATCGGCAGCATGGTCCCGCCGACCGACCCGTGGTACGAGGACCTCACCGGGGTCGCGCCGTTCGACCTGGCCAAGGCGAAGTCGTTGCTGCAGGCATCCGGTGCAGCCGGCAAGACGCTCCGGCTGCGGCTGCCGACGTTGCCGTACGCAACGTCGTGCGGCCAGGTGGTGAAGAGCATGCTCGAGCAGGCCGGGCTGAAGGTGCAGATCGACCAGCTGGAGTTCCCGGCGGCCTGGCTGACCACGGTGTTCAAGAACGCCGACTACGACATGTCGATCATCGCGCACGTCGAGCCCCGCGACCTGGGCGCGGTCTTCAACGCGAAGTACTACACCCGGTACGACGATCCGACGCTGCAGGGCTATCTCGCCGCGGCGGACGCGGGTGACGAGGCCGCGCAGGTCGACAACATGAAGAAGGCGGCCCGCCGGCTGTCCGAGCAGGCCGCGGGCGACTGGCTCTTCCTGATCCCGAACCTGATCGTCGCCGAGAAGAACATCAAGGGCCTGCCGACCAACGCGATCACCGAGAACTTCGATCTCTCCAAGCTCGCCCGATGATTCTCCGCCTGATCGAGCGCACCGGCGTGTTCTTGGTCAGTCTTGCGGTGAGTTCGGTGCTGGTGTTCGCGTTCATGGCGGTGCTGCCCGGCGATCCCGCCCGGGTCGCGCTCGGCGTGAACGCGTCCGACGAGGCGGTCGCCGAGCTGCGCCGGCAGTTCGGCCTCGACCGGCCGCTGCCGACGCAGTACTTCGACTGGCTCGGCGGACTGCTCCACGGTGACCTCGGTACGTCGTACGTGTCGAAGGTGGCGATCGGGCCGCAGGTGTTCGACCGCCTGCAGGTGACGCTGTGGCTGGTCGTCGCGGGCATGGTCATCGCGCTGGTGGTCGCCGTGCCGGCCGGGACGGTGATGGCCGCGCGGCACCGCAAGATCTCCGGGCTCGCGCTCTCCGCGGTCTCCCAGGTCGGCGTCGCGGTGCCGGCGTTCCTGGCCGGGATCCTGCTGATCGTGGTATTCGCGGTGAAACTCGGCTGGCTGCCGGCGAACGGCTGGACCCCGCCCGCACAGGATCCCGGGATGTTCCTGAAGCAGTTGATCCTCCCGGCGCTCTCCCTCGGCCTCGTGCAGGGCGCGGTGCTCACGCGCTACGTCCGCAGTGCAGTGCTGGACGTGCTCCGCGAGGATTACCTCCGCACCGCCCGAGCCAAAGGCCTGAGACCTTTTCAAGCCCTGTGGCGCCACGGCCTCCGCAACGCCGCCGTGCCTGTTGTGACAGTCCTGGGCCTTCAGCTCGCGACTCTCCTGATCGGCGCAGTCGTCGTCGAACGAGTCTTCGTCATCCCCGGCCTGGGCAGTCTCCTCCTGGACGGAGTGTCCAACCGCGACCTCCTGCTGGTCCAGGACGTGGTCATGGTCCTCGTTCTCGCCGTTCTCCTGGTCAACTTCATCGTCGACCTGCTGTACGTCGCTCTGGATCCGCGACTGAGGACGGCATCATGAAGCGGCTGAACCCGAGCCTGATCGCCGGCGGTGTGATCGTCGGGGTCATCGTCCTGATGGCCCTGATCTCCTTCGTGTGGACGCCGTACGACGCGACGCTGGTGACGCCCGCATCACGCCTGCTGAAGCCGTCGTGGTCGCACTGGTTCGGGACGGACAAGTTCGGGCGCGACGTGCTCAGCCAGATCATGGTCGGATCCCGGACGACGCTGTTCGTCGGCGTGGTCGCGGTCGGTGTCGCCGCGGTGATCGGCGTACCGCTGGGGATCCTGGCGGCGATGGTACGGCGGTGGTCGAGCGAGGTCATCATGCGGGCGAACGATCTGCTGCTCGCGTTCCCTGCGTTGCTGCTGGCCATCATGTTCGGCGCGGTGTTCGGAGCGAGCACCCTGACGGCGATGGTTGCCATCGGCATCGCTTCGGTGCCGGGCTTCGCGCGGGTGATCCGGAGCGGCGCGCTGCAGGTGATGCGGACCGAGTACGTGCTCGCGGCGCGCGCGGCCGGGCGGCGTCCGTGGCCGATCGCGGTCCGGCACGTACTGCCCAACGTGACCAGCCTGATCACCGTGCAGGCCTCGGTGTCGTTCGCGATCGCGGTACTCGCGGAGGCCGCGCTCTCGTTCCTCGGATACGGCACGCCACCGCCGACACCGTCGTGGGGCCGGATGCTGCAGGAGAGCCAGGAGTTCCTGTTCACCGCGCCCCGGCTGGCGGTCTTCCCCGGGATCGCGATCGCCATCGCCGTCCTCGGATTCAACCTCCTCGGCGACGGCCTCCGCGACCGCTTCGACCCGAAACTGGAGGACCGCCGATGAGCGACGTACTCACTGTTCGCGGGCTGTCGGTGTCGGTGCGGGACACCACGCTGGTGTCGGACGTCGACCTGACTGTCGGTGCGGGGGAGCGGGTGGGGCTGATCGGGGAGTCGGGGTCGGGGAAGTCGCTGACGGCGTTGAGCGTGCTCGGGCTGCTTCCCGAGGACGTGCGGGCCGGCGGCTCGGTCCGTCTCGACGGCGTCGACCATGAACTGATCGGTGCTGACGAACGCCGGATGTCGCAGGTCCGCGGTCGCGAGATCGCGATGGTCTTCCAGGAACCGATGACCGCGCTGAACCCGACGATGCGGATCGGTGACCAGCTCGCCGAGGCGATGCTCGTGCACAAGACCAAGGCCAAGTCCGGAGCCCGTGCGGCTGCCGGCGAACTTCTCGAACGTGTGCAGCTCCCGACCGAGACCCTGCGCGCGTACCCGCACCAGCTCTCCGGCGGCCAACGCCAGCGGGTCGTCCTGGCGCTTGCCCTGGCCAACGATCCTTCCCTTCTGATCTGTGACGAGCCGACGACGGCACTGGACGTCACCGTCCAGGCCCTCGTCCTCGACCTGATCGTTCGCGGTGTCATGGACCGGTCGTCGGCGTTGCTCTTCATCACCCACGACCTCGCTGTCGTCGCCACCGTCTGCGAACGAGTCCTGGTCATGTACGGCGGACGCGTGGTCGAATCCGGTCCGGTCGGCGAGGTGTTCACGCGTCCGCGCCACCGTTACACCGAGGGCCTGCTCGCCGCGTCCGACCTCGACACCACTTCCCGGCGGCTGACCACGATCCCGGGCAACGTGCCGCCGGCGGGCAAGTTCCCATCCGGCTGCGTCTTCCGAACCCGCTGCGCCCACGCAACCGCTCTCTGCGAAGAGACGCCGGAATGGTCGGGCGACGAGGCGGCGGGCTTCGCCTGCCATCACCCCGTGGGGGCGGCCGATGCCTGAGCACATCCCGACGACGCACGAGCCGGAGCCGCCGACCGCGATCCAGGTCATCGATCTCGTCCGCGACTATCCGCGGCCGCGGACCTCGTTGTTCCAGTCGGCTCCGGTCGTCCACGCGCTCCGCGGCGTGAGCCTGGAAGTCAAGCAGGGCGAGCGATTCGGCATCGTCGGCGAGTCCGGGTGCGGCAAGTCGACGCTGCTGCGCATCATCGCGGCCCTCGACCGCGCCACGTCCGGGAGCGTGGTTGTCGAAGGCACCGACATCACCCGGTTGCCCGACCGCCGGCTGCGGTTCCTGCGCGAGAACCTGCAGCTCGTGTTCCAGGACCCGATGAGTTCGCTCGACCCGCGGATGCGGGTCCGCGACATCATCGCCGAACCGCTTGTCGTGCAAGGCCATCCCGCCTCGGGAGAGCGCGTTCGCGAGTTGCTGGAGGCGGTCGGCCTGTCCGCGGACGCCGGCGACCGGTACCCGCACCAGTTCTCCGGCGGGCAGCGCCAGCGCATCTCGATCGCCCGGGCGCTGGCTCCGCGCCCGCGGATCCTGATCGCGGACGAGCCGGTGAGCGCTCTCGATGTTTCCGTCCGCGCCCAGGTACTCAACTTGATCTCGGATCTGGTCGACGAGCTGAACCTGACGCTGGTCTTCGTCTCGCACGACCTGTCCGTGATCAAGCACGTCTGCGACCGGGTGGCCGTGATGAACGCGGGTCAGATCGTCGAGACCGGTTACACCGGCGACGTGTACGCCGCCCCGCAGCACCCGTACACGCAACGCCTCGTCTCGGCCATCCCCACGCTGCAGCGCGCGCTCTCCGGGGCAACGACTTCCGATCTGCTCACGACGAAGGGAGACTCCGCGTGAAGATCCAGCTCGACAGCGGCCGGACGATCACGATGCCCGCCGGACTGCCGATCGGTGAGACCTGGGTCGAGGCGCCGTCGACGGCGCCGGTGATCTTCCCGTACGACGGTTCCACGGTGGCGGAGACGCCCGTGGGCGACGTCGGGCTGGCGCGGGCGGCCCTCGAGAACGCGCTCTCCGTGCGAGAGACGGTCGGCCGGCTTCCGTCGTACCTGCGGCGGAGAGTCTTGCAGAGCGTGCATTCCACGGTCCTTGCTGCGCGCAACGAGTTCGTGGATCTGCTGGTGCTCGAGACCGGCAAGCCGCTGGTCGACTGCCGGGTGGAGATCGACCGGACGCTCCTCACCCTGGAGACTTCGGCCGAGGAGGTCGCTCGGCTGCACGGCGAGACCGTGCCGCTCGACCTGCTGCCGAGTGGCGAAGGACTGCAGGGCTTCTGGGTGCGGAAGCCGATCGGTGTGGTGGTCGGGATCACCGGGTTCAACTATCCGTTGCTGCTGGCGGCGCACAAGATCGCGCCGGCGTTCGCGGCGGGCTGCCCGATCATCGTGAAGCCCGCGCCGCAGACGCCACTCGCGACGCTCTGGCTGACGCACCTCATGCGCACGGCCCTCGCCGATGCGGGAGCGCCAGAGAGCGCTCTCCAATTGATCACGGGCGGGGCCGACGTCGGCGCGACGCTCACCACCGACGACCGCATCGGCGCCGTATCCTTCACCGGATCCGCCGCCGTCGGCCACCGCATCGCCCGCGACGCCGCGCCGACCAAGGTCCTGCTCGAACTCGGCTCCAACTCCGCACTCGTCGTCGCCGAGGATGCCGACCTGGATGCGGCCGCCGACGCCATCGTCCGCGGCGGGTACTACGCCTCCGGCCAAGCCTGCATCTCCGTCCAGCGGGTCATCGCGGTCGAGTCCGTCCGCGAGGCGTTGCTGGACCGGCTCGGCGCTCGGCTGCCGGGCGTGGTCGTCGGCGATCCGCGCGACCCGGACACTCGGGTGTCCGCTCTCATCAACCCGGCCTCCACAGTTCGCGTTCGCGAGTGGGTCGGCGACGCGGTCCACGCCGGCGGGTCGATCGCGTACGAGGCCCCGGGCGACATCCTCGGCCCGATCGTGCTGACCGACGTACCGAACGGCCTGCCCGCGTGGGACGAGGAGATCTTCGGGCCGGTGATCGCAGTACGGTCGGTTCCGGACATAGAGAGCGCTCTCCGAGTGGTGAACGAGACGCGGTACGGCCTGCACGCGAGCGTCTTCACGTCGTCGCTGGACACCGCGTTCGCGGCGATCGATCGCCTCGACGTGGGCGGCGTGGTGATCAACGACGTACCAGGGTTCCGCTCCGACGTGATGCCGTACGGCGGCGTGAAGCACTCCGGCACCGGCCGCGAAGGCCCGCGCTTCGCCATCGAAGAACTGACCACAACCCGGATGGCGATCATCCGCCCGCGCCCGTGAGAGGTGGCCCGCATGGAGTACGCGAATCTGTTCCGGCTTGATGGGAAGCACGCGCTGGTCATCGGGGCGGGGAGTGGGATCGGGCGCGAGGGCGCGCTGGCGCTGGCGGCGCATGGAGCGCGCGTGACGTGCGCGGATCGGGACATCGCGGCTGCTCAGGAGACGGCGGGATCCGGGCTCGCGGCGTACGAGCTGGATGTGCTGGACGACGCGGCCATCGAGAGAGCGGTTGCTGACCTGGATCCCGTGGACGTGCTGGTGTTCACCGCGGCGACCAACGTGCGGAAGCGGATCCTCGACTACACCGGTGAGGAGTTCGACCGGGTGGTGTCGCTGAACCTGCGGGCCTCGTTCCAGCTGATCCGCGCCTTCGGGCGGGGCATGGCGGAGCGGGGGAGCGGCAGCATCATCGGGTTCAGCTCGATCCGCGGGACCACGGTCGAGCCGGGCCAATCGGTGTACGCGGCAACCAAGGCCGGGCTGGTGCAGTTGTTGCGGACCGCGGCCGCCGAGCTCGGCCCGGCCGGAGTCCGCGCGAACGCGATCGCGCCCGGCGTCGTCGAGACACCGCTCACCGCGCAGATCAAGGCCGACCAGAGCTGGTACGACGCCTACGCGCAGAAGGGCGCGCTCGGCCGATGGGCCCAACCCAGCGAGCTCGCGGGCGCGGTGGTGTACCTCGCGTCCGACGCGGCGAGCTTCGTGACCGGGAGCGTACTCGCGGTCGACGGCGGCTGGACCGCGGTCGACGGCCGCTTCGACCCACCGAACTGATCCGCTATCCGAGGGAGCCCGCATGCATCTCGCCGACCTGACGGCAACTGAACTGCTGGCGAAGTACCGCGACGGCTCGGTGTCACCGGTCGAGGTGATCGACGACGTCCTGGCCCGGGTGGGTGCCCTCGAGCCACAGATCTGTGCGCTCTACGCACTCGATCCCGAGGGGGCACGGGCGGCGGCGCTCGAGTCCGAGCGACGCTGGCGCGACGGTACGGCGGGCGCGCTGGACGGCGTACCGGTCACAGTGAAGGAGAACATCGCCACCCGAGGTACGCCGGTACCGCAGGGGACCGCGGCGACACCGCTGATCCCGGCGGCCGAGGATGCGCCGGCCGCGGCTCGACTGCGCGCGGCGGGGGCGGTGATCTTCAGCAAGACCACGATGCCGGAGTACGGGATGCTCTCGTCGGGCGTGTCGACGTTCCATCACCTGACCCGCAATCCGTGGGATCTGTCCAAGACGGCCGGCGGATCGAGTGCGGGCGCGGCGGCCGCGGCGGCAGCCGGGTACGGGCCGATCCACATCGGCACCGACATCGGCGGCTCGATCCGGCTGCCGGCCGGGTGGTGCGGGCTGGTCGGCCTCAAACCCACTCATGGTCGGGTCGCGGTCGGCAATCCGTACCCGGGGCGGGCGATCGGGCCGCTGACGCGTACTGCGCCGGATGCGGCGCTGGCGTTGTCGGTGATGTCCGGGTACGACCCGCGCGACCACACGTCGTTCCCCGCCGCCGAGGACAGTTACTCGGTGGAGCTCGAGGGCCTGCGGGTGGCGTTGCTTCTCGACGCCGGCGTCGGGCTGCCGGTGGATCCCGCGGTCACCGCGGCGGTCTCGGCAACGGCCGCCGTACTCTCGAAGGCCGGCGCTCTGGTCGAGCCGATCGACCCGATCATCACGCGCGAGATGCTCGACGGCCTGGATCGCTTCTGGCGCATCCGCTCCGCGACGGACATCGCCGCGCTGCCCGAGGAACGGCGAGCAAAGGTTCTCCCGCAGATCCGCGAGTGGGTGTCGACGGCGGGGGATCTCTCCGGAGCCGACGTTTTCCACGGGTACAGCCAGATGGGCGCGATGGCCGCGGCGGTCGGCCGGGTCTTCACGGCGTACGACGTGATTCTGTCGCCGGTCGCGCCGATCACGGCGTTCCCGGCCGAGCTCGCGTATCCGACGGACGACCCGTCGAAGCCGTTCGAGCACATCGGGTTCACCGTGCCGTACAACATGTCGCAGCACCCGGCGACCACAGTGAACGCCGGGTGGTCCGCTTCCGGGCTGCCCATTGGCGCACAGCTCGCCGTACCGCATCATCAGGACATGAGGGCTTTGGCGCTGGCCGGCTACCTGGCCGACCACCAGACCGACAGCCGGGCCTGGCCGATGGAGTAGGTATGGACGACTCCGGGTTGGTCTCGCACTGCTACCGCATGCTCGGCTCCATCACCGAAGCCGTCGAGATCGCTGGCGCTGCGTCCGGCTATGAGGCCGCCACGCGCGCCTGTCTGACCCGCGCAGGCACCCGTCCGCTCCCGTCCGATCTGGGTGCGGCCAGCGCTCATCCGGAGAGAGCGCTCTCTGAAAGTTCCGAGATTCTCTGGCTGGAACCCATCCCCGAGCATCTGATGGACGGCCACCCGATCGACCTCGGCCTGATCGCCGCCCTCCAACGCATCCCGCCGCCCGAGCGCGCCGCCACGATCCTGCACGCCATCGAAGGCTGGCCGACCGACCGCATCACGTCGTTGCTGGGCGACGTGCGCCCCTCGCCGATCAGCGCGGGACCGACCGCCGTCCCGGACGAAGCGCTGCTGATCCGCTACCGCGCCGGCTTCGAGCAGTACGACGTACCCGCGATCGTCGCCCTCTTCACCGACGACGCGATCTGGGAGATGCCGCCGTTCACGTCCTGGTTCCGCGGCGCCCGCGACATCGGCCGCCTCATCTCCACTCACTGTCCGGCCGAACACCCCGGCGACCAGTACCTCGTCCCCCTGAAAGCCAACGGCCTCCCCGCCTTCGCCGTCTACATGCGAGACCCGAAAGACAACCTCCACCGCGCCTTCCAGATCCAGGTCCTCACCCTCACCGCCACCGCCATCGTTCACGCGGTCGCCTTCTTCGACCTCTCCCTCTTCCAAACCTTCCACCTACCAGACCTACTCCAAGGCCTCCCCCCAAACCCCTACGACGGCACCCTCCGCCCCCACATAGAACGCCGCCACTAGCCAGCAGCATCAAGCGTTGTGGGAAGGCCGAAGGCGGCGATGTGGTGAGGGCCGGTGAAGGCGTTGGTTTTGGTGATTTTGCCGTTCTCGATCGTGAGTACGTCGACGACCAGGGCCTCGTAGCGGTCGGTGCCGGGGTGGCGGAGGTAGCAGATCAGGGCGGGTCTGCCGTTCGCGGCGGAGGGGACCGTACGCCAGTCCATCGGCCGGCCAAGGAATGCGGCTGCTGCATCGCGTCCGAAGACCGGTGGGTCGGGCGGCATGGTGATGCGTACCTCGGCGGCCAGCAGCTCGCGGAAGTCGGCGGGATCGGTCGCTGCGGCGTAGCGACGCAAGATGTCCTCGTCCTCAGCGGTCAGCGCAGGCCGGCGCCATTGCCGGGAGTCGGTCGGCGCATAGTGACGGAGGGTCTTTCGGGCCCGCTGGATCAGACTGTTCACCGCGGGTACGGCGAGGTCGAGAGCGTCGGCGATCTCGACCGGTGTCCAGCCGGAGACGTCACGCAGGACGAACGCCGCTCGCTGCCGGGGTGGGAGATACATCAGCGCGGCGATCAGCGCGAGTTCGACGGTCTCCCGGGCCGCCAGATCCGATGACGGGTCCAGTAACGCGTCGGGATACGGGCCGATGTCGGTGCACCACTCCATCGGGTCGCCGACCGGAACGCTGCGTCGTGCCGCGGCTTTGCGGTGATCGAGGTAGACGTTGGTGGCGATCCGGTAGAGCCAGGTACGTGTCGACGCCCTGCCCTCGAACTGCGTGCGGGAGCGCCAGCCGCGCAGGAAGGTCTCCTGCACCAGGTCGTCCGCGTCGGGGACGTTCCCGGCGAGTCGGTAGCAGTGCGCGTGCAGCGCGCGCCGGTGCTGCTCGAACGCGTCCCGGAACCACGCCTCGTCCCCGCTGCTCGTCATCCGCCCAGGTCCTCCCGGATCGTGCTGCCGCGCGTACGCCGTCACCAAAGCCGTAGCTGTCGTCAAGAAAAGTGCGATGACGATGCGCCGGGTAGCTCGTCGATATTCATAACACCGTACGGGCCTGTCCGGCCCACACCGACGAGGAGAACCCGATGACCGCATCGCCAGAGATTGTCGACCGTGAGACCTGGAGTCGTGAACGCCAGGCCCTCCTGGTCCGGGAGAAGGCGCACACCCGGGAGGGTGACGCGATCGCGGCGGCCCGGCGGCGGCTGCCGATGACCGAGGTCGACGCGACCGCCACCCTGGTCGGCCCGAACGGGCCGGTGCCGTTCCTCGACGTCTTCGACGGCCGCGACCAACTCATCGTTTACAAGCACATGTGGCACCTCGGCGCGGGGATCGAAGGTCAGTGCGAGGGATGCACCGCGAGCATCTTCGACGTGCACGACGCCAGCTACCTGAACCACCGCGGCGTGTCTTTCGCGATCTTCTGCGAGGGTCCGTGGGAGGAAATCGCGCCGTACCGCGAGTTCATGGGCTACACGCTGCCGTGGTACTCGATGATCGGGATCGAGGACCGCGGCGTCGGCGCCGGACTCCTCGACGACCCGGGCTACCTCGCCTGCTACCTGCGCGTCGGCGACCGGGTGTTCCTCACGAACGAGACGATCGGTCGCGGTACAGAAATCGCCATGCTGCAGGCGCAGCTGCTCGATCTGACCGTCTACGGCCGGCAGGAAGAGTGGGAGGACTCGCCGTCCGGCTGGCCGCAGCACCGGTCGCACACCTGGTGGGCGAAGGACGGCCGCCCCGTCCCACAATGGACCAGGCCGGGCGCCACGCCCGCAGTACGCCGCACGGAGGTGTGCTGCTAGAACTCGCCGTAGATCTGGACCTTGGTACCGATCGGGGTGTCGGCGTAGATCTCGTGGATTTCGGGGCGCAGGACGCGCACGCAGCGGTGGCTGGCGGGGTACGGCTTGATGAGGGAGTTGACTCGGGAGCCGTGCAGCGCGATGCCGGGGCGGTCCTTGAGGAAGTACAAGGAGTCGTACATGTACGCGTCCTCGTACAGGCTGCTCTCGTGCGCTCCGGCCCACTTGCGCCAGACCTTGCCGGTGCGGTTCGGGGTGTCGTAGCCGGGCTGGCCGGTGGAGATCCAGACGATCCGCTTGATGGTCTTCCCGACGACCTGGTACAGGATCTGGCAGGTCTTGTTGACGTAGATGCCGGGGGAGCGGGTCGCCGCCGGGCGCTTGGTTGCGTTGAGCACCGAGTAGGCGTCGTTCAGCGTGAGGCCGTCGCGGCTGATCGGCATGCCGTGCGTCTCGCGCCACGCGCAGAGCGCCTGCTTGGCGCGGGCGGTGATGTCACCGTCGATGTCGCCGACCGGGTACCCGAGCTTGTCCAGTTGCTGTTCGACGCGCAGCGCGTAGTACGCCGGCTTCTGCTTCACCTTGGGCTTCGGCGTCGCCGTCGGCTTGACCGTGGGATTCACAGTCGGCTTCGCAGTAGGCGTGGTACTCGGAGAAGACGCCGTGGTCGCAGGAGTATCCGAGGGACTCGTCTCGCTCGCGGCCACGTCGGAGCACCCGGCGAGCACGAACGACAGTACGACGGCACCGGCGACCAGACCACGACGACGCGACACGTGCGACCCCTCTCTCAGCTTTTTCAATGTCGCAGAAGCACACCGAGTAAGCGTGCAGCGACCCGCCGAGACTAATGCGCGAGAGGTTCCCCAGTCGTGCCAGATGCGTTTCCCGTCACCGAACCGTTGCCGACGTCCGGTGCGGGGTCGTCCCGCAATCGGCTGTACAGATACCCGTCCCGCAGCCGCCCGGCCCGGAACTCGCACCCGCGGATCACCCCTTCGAGCCGGAAACCCGCCTTTTCCAACGATTTCTGCTCGGCCACGTTCTCCGGATGGGTCGCGGCCTGGATCCGCTGCACCGGCGTGTGCTCGAACAGGTACGCCGTCAGCATCGCCTGCGCCCGCCACCCGATCCCACGCCCGCGGTACTCCGGCAGCAGCGCGATCCCGATCTCCCAGTACTTCGTCCTGCCGTCGAACGACCCCGATCGCCAGCTCACGAGCCCCGCCGTCTCCAGCCCAGCCGTGTCCGCGCCGGTCCGGACCATCAGCCGCCCGTCCTCGTCTCCGAGGAAACCGTCCGCGGCGAACCGCCGCGCCGGCGCCTGCGCATCCCGAAACCCGTTCCAGTCCAGCCCGATCAGCCCCGGCTCGACCGCGAACCGTTGGAGCAACGCCACATCGTCTTCCCTCACGGGCCCCAGCAAGACATCCATAGCTGCCAGCCTAAAGCGCAGGGAGTTCCGCATTCT
This sequence comes from Kribbella sp. NBC_00709, assembly GCF_036226565.1. Lineage (GTDB taxonomy): Bacteria > Actinomycetota > Actinomycetes > Propionibacteriales > Kribbellaceae > Kribbella. The sequence goes on along the minus strand of NZ_CP108996.1, from coordinate 8,868,702 downwards.
CGGACCGCTGGAGATCGTCGGCGACGGACGTACGGTCCCCGCGCCGGTCGGCAACGACCGACTCGTTGCCCTGGGCAACCGTTGCGGTGCTGCAAGGACCCGGCGAACGCCGCGCTGACCTGCTGAGCCGACGGCAGCCCGCCGGGTTCGATGTCGGCTTACAGGCCGAGGTCGCGGAGGAACTCCGGCTTGTATGCCTGCACCACGACGTATCGCGGGTCCGGGACCTCCATGTTCGCGTTCTTCGCCTCGTCGCCGGCCGCGTCGTGCGGGCCGACCGGCACGCTCGGGTCGGTCCAGTCCTGCTCGGCCGGATTCCACCGCGTGACTGTGTACGTCGCGTCGAGGCCGTCGGCGGCCACCAGGTCCTTGGCGGTCCGCTCCGCTTCCTGGGCGTCCTCGAGCGTGTGCGTGTACATCAGCATTCGGTTCCCGTCCCGGGTCACCGTCACCTGACTCCCGAGCCGCTTCCGCGCGTCGTCGTCCAGATCCAACGCCCGCAACCGGTCCCAGAACGTCAACCCGTGCCCCTCGTCACTGAGCACAACCTCAACCCGAAACTCCTCATCCGCCATGCGCAACACCCTACCCACTGGGATCCGCACGAGAGGGCACGGGCTCGACGGCAGGTAGCGGCCCTCCGCAGCACTTCTTGTACTTGATGCCCGATCCACACCAGCACACCTGGTTGCGAGGCGGCGGCCAGGCGACACGTCGACCGTCGGGTAATTCGTCGTGGCGGATCCGGACATCTCGCAGGCAGTCCCGCAGACCGCCGTACGTCCAGGTCGCGATCGTGACCCGCTGCTCGCGGGCACGCACGTTGGTGAGTCGTGGGTGTCCGCCCTTGCCGACGGAGGCGGATCGCCAGGCCATCACAATCGCGCAGAAAGGGCCCGGCTCCGCCTGGGGCGTGCTCCAGCGGGCAGTTGTGATGGCCTGGCGATCCGCCCCGGTGGGCGGGTGCCGCGATCCAACATGCGGTGCCGCAGAATCGGGGTGTTTCGATCGACTACAGTTCTTAGTCATGGAGCTGAGGCACTTGGAACACTTCGTGGCGGTGGCCGAGCAGAAGCACTTCACGCGGGCGGCCGAGGCGATGTCGATCTCGCAGTCGGGGCTGTCCGCCTCGATCCGCGCGCTCGAACGCGAGCTCCGGGCGTCGCTGTTCGTCCGGAACACCCGGAGCGTGGAGCTCACCGAGGCGGGCCGGGCGCTGCTGTGCGAGGGCCGCCGTACCCTGGCCGCCGCCGAGGCCGCGAAGGACGCGGTCGCCGCGGTCCAGGGGCTGCTGCGCGGGCATCTGACTGTCGGGCTGGAGCAGTGCCTCGGCGTGGTCGATGTACCGGCGTTGCTCGCGAAGTTCCGCTCGGCGTACCCGGCTGTCGAGATCGAGGTCCGCCAGGGCGGCTCCACGCCGATGCTGGACGAGCTTGCCTCCGGCCGGCTCGACGTTGCGTTCGTCGCCACGGCGGGCGACCCGGTCGACGGGCTCGATCTCCGACCGCTGTCCCGCGAGTCCATGGTGCTCGTCTGCGCGCCGGACCACCGCCTCGCGAAGTCGTCCCGCGTCACCCTGGACGACCTGGCCGGCGAGTCGTTCGTCGACTTCGACCCGACCTGGGGCGCCCGGGCGATCTCGGACAGCGCGTTCACCACCGCCGGTGTCGCTCATCCCGTGACGATCGAGGTCAACGACGTACACACGCTGCTGGCCCTCGTCGCCTACGACCTCGGCGTGGCCCTCGTCCCCGAGCGCATCGCCGCCAAACACGGCGACCACGTCACCGTCTCCCTGGCCCCCGGCGCCGCCTCCGCCTGGCAAGTCTCAGTAGCCGTCCCCACCGGCCCCGCCGCCTCCCTAGCCGCCGACGCCCTCATCGGCATGCTCCCCACCACCGCGGTCCACGCATAAAAACAGCCGGCCGCTTGTGGGCGGCCGGCTGCTTTTGAGGGGTCTTACCAGGCGTAGTCCTCGGGGGAGGTCTTGTAGCCGGGGAAGATCTCGTCGAGGCGGGTGAGGGCCTTCTCGTCGAGTTTGATGTCTACTGCGCGGACGGCGGAGTCGAGCTGCTCCATGGTGCGCGGGCCGACGATCGGGCCGGTGACGGCCGGCTGGTGCAGGAGCCAGGCGAGGGCGAGTTCACCCGGCTCGTGGCCGAGCTCGTCCGCGAACGCCTCGTACTGCTCGATCTGCGGACGCAGCCGCTCCAGCGTCTCCTTCGAGCGGCCTTCGAGCCGTCGTACGCCCTCGTTCTCCTTGCGTACGACGCCGCCGAGCAGACCGCCCTGCAGCGGCGACCACGGGATCACGCCGAGGCCGTAGTGCTGCGCGGCCGGCAGGACCTCGCGCTCGACGTCGCGCACGAGCAGGTTGTAGATCGACTGCTCGCTGACGAGGCCGATGTAGTTGCGCCGCGCCGCGGCCTCCTGCGCCTGGGCGATGTGCCAGCCGGCGAAGTTGCTGGATCCGGCGTACAGGATCTTGCCCTGCTGGATCGCGACCTCGATCGCCTGCCAGATCTCCTCCCACGGCGTGTCCCGGTCGACGTGGTGGAACTGGTACAGGTCGATGTAGTCCGTCTGCAGCCGCTTCAGCGACGCGTCAAGCGCGCGCCGGATGTTGAGCGCGGACAGCTTGCCCTCGTTCGGCCAGCCGTCGCCCATGTCGCCGTACACCTTGGTCGCCAGTACGGTCTTGTGCCGGTTCGCAGGGTCCTTGGCGAACCACTCGCCGATGATCTCCTCGGTCCGCCCCGGGTAGATGGCCCGCCCGTACCCGTTCGCGGTGTCGAAGAAGTTGATGCCCTTGTCATGCGCCGCGTCCATGATCGCGTGCGCGTCCCCCACCTCGGTGTGAGGACCGAAGTTCATCGTCCCCAGCACGATCCGACTAACCGACAACCCAGTACGCCCAAGATGAGTGAAGTCCATACCCCCCACCTTTGCTCGCCGCAGCCAACTCTTCCAACAAAATAATCAGGACAGTCCCATCACCTGAGCTTCTGAGTCAGCCTGTTCCTGGTTGCTTCGGTCGGCGTGGCGCCACCTTCGGCGATCGCATCGAGCAGCGCGCCGAGGAGAGCGGGGTCCTGGCTGTGCCGCAGATCGAGGTCCCCACAGGTACGGCGGAGCGCGGCGAACAGCGGCGCATCCGGCTCCCGGACGAGACCGCCGCCGACAACTACGGTCACTGGTCCGACCAGTCCACAGGTCCGCGCGAGGCTGCCGACGTACTCCGTGATCCGCTCCGCCTGCGTGTTGACCAGCTGTGCCACAACCGAGTCGTCGTCGACGAGTGCGAGGACTGCTGGAGCGAGTGCGGCCTGAGCCGCGAACGTGAACGTGTTACCTCGCGCAGTGGTGAGCTCGAGCATCTCCTCCGGCGTCGATGCCCCGAACAAAGGCGGCAGTACGGCGGACAGCTTGGTCGACTCGCCCATGCCGAGTTGAGCCAGGTAGACCGCCCGCATCGCCTCGCTGACCAGACCGGCCGCACCGAGCGGGTGCTGGAGCCACCACGACAACGCCCATTCCTTGTCCGGCCCGCAGCCGGCGAGCGCCGCGCCCGTGCCGAGTACGACGGAGATGCCTTGCCCATCCAGCCGGCCGCAGCGGATCAGCGCGAAGCCGTCGTTCTTGATGCTGAGACTGTTGAAGCGCGGCTTGAGCGTCGTGCGCCAGAACTGCTCGTCGACCGGCCAATCCACCCCCGCCAATCGGAACGCGGCGTGGTTGACGTCGGACGGTTCGAGGTCCGCCGACGCGAGTACGTCGCCGACGAGGCCGAGGACGACCGCTTTGGCCGCCTCGGGCCCCGCCGGTGCGTAGATGTCGCCGACCCCGCCGCGCGCAAGGCCGATGAGATCGCCGTCGGCCGTCGTCAACCCCGCCCAGGTCTTCGTGTTGCCGGCGTCGACGGCGAGGAAGACATCTCTCACCGGAGAAGTCTCTCCGGCAGGTACGCCGAATGCGCGGCGGCCATCTCGTCGTACAAGGGCTCGGCGACGGCCAGATCGGGAACCAGCGGATTCGCGATGAGCGCGCGGATCGCGTCGGCCCGATTTCCTTCCCAGGCGGCCTTCGCCGCGAGCATCTGGTAGTCGGCGAGCTGGCGCGTGATGCCCCGCACCGCGAGCGGCAGCGGTTGTTGCGGCTCGATGTGGCAGCCCTTCCGGTTCACCGTGCAATAGACCTCGACCACAGTCTCGGCATCGAACCCGGGGAGCGCTCTCTCGGCGTTCGGAAGGTTGACGGGCAGGCGGGCGCCCGTGTCGTTGTAGTACGCGCTCATGACGTCGATGGCCAGCTCCAGTTCGTGGATTCCGCCCCGCGACCGGGCCGGGTCGAGCTCAGGGTGGCTGGACTCGGCCTGCTCGCGGTAGTGGTCCCAGTACCCAGGCACCTCGTTCATGATCACTTCGGAGCGGGTCCGCGGCGCGGCCTGCTGCGCCCTGAACACCTCGTTGCGGAAGTAGTAGTAGTTGAAGTAGTCCGACGGGATGGACTGCATGACCACGGCGAGGTGCAGCGCCCGCTTGGAGTTGTCGTCGAGCGTCGGGTCGTCCTTGCGCTCTTCCCAGGCCGCTTCGAGCAAGGGCATGACGTCCTTGCCGTCGTACAGATGTTCGTAGCTCCAGCAGTTGTGGTTCACGCCGGCCATCGTGACCCTGGCCCGCTCGGGGTCGAGCCCGGCGGCCCGGAGTACGACGGGCGGGAACACGAGCGGCCCCTCGCACATCGAGTAGATCGGGATCGGCGTGTAGTCCGCGACCGCCTGCGAGACGATGTTGACCGGGTTGGTGTAGTTGAAGATCACCGCGTTCGGGGCGACTGCCTGCAGGTCGTCGGTGATGCCGCGCATGTCGTTGATCGAACGCAGCGCCATGAAGAACCCACCAGGGCCTTGCGTTTCCTGCCCGATGACGCCGTGCTTGATCGGGATGCGCTCGTCGAGTGCCCGCGCGTCGAAGTTGCCGGGACGGAAGCTGGTCAGTACGGCGTCGACGTCGGTCAGGCCGGCGCGCTGGTCCGTGGTCGCCGTGACCGTAATGCCGTCACCGCCTTGTGCGGCGAGCTTCTCCGCGATCCGGCGGACGATCTCCAGCCGCTCCGGGTCCTTGTCGATCAGCACCACTTCCGAGCCCGCGAACTCAGGCCCGTGCCACAAGAACGAGGCCATGGTGCCGGCCGCTCTGGAGGATCCGCCGCCGATGTAGGCCATCTTGATTCGAGCCATGTCTTATGAGACTCCTTCTCGTTCTGAGTTCTGTGCGGCTGCTTCGTCCGCATAGATTCCGGCGTTCCGGCAGTCGTGCACGATGGTTGCCGGCCACAACGGGTCGTAGCGGTCGGCCTGGCTGATCCGGTCGAAGGCGTCCGCCTTGTTCGATCCCCAGAGCAGCATCACCGCGGAGTGCGAGAGCTCCGCGAGTTCCGCAGTACCGATGGTGACGCCGTACGCCGGAACGTCTGCGGGGGACTGCAGATTCGGGAACGTGGACATGTTGTCGCGGCGGGTCGACTCGGGCAGCTCGACGACGCGTGTGGGCGCGTCCCGCGGCGTACCGGGTCCGTTGAGGGCGACGTGGCCGTCACCTTGACCGCTGGCCAGTAGGAAGAGATCGATGCCACCTCGGTCGAGGATCTCGTCCTTGAAGGCTTCGGGATCGTTGGGGTCCGGGGTGAGGAGACTGGTCGGACCAAGGCCGAGGGGGCCCAACAGGTTCCGCTGGGCCCAGCCGATGCAACTGTGGGGTGTGCGCGGGTCCAGTAGCTCCCAGCGCCCGGCTCGCCTCGTGACGTATTCGTCCATCATCACGATCTGAAGGCCGTCCAGGCGGGCTCCGGATTTGCGTAGTGCAGTTGCCACCGGAGTGGCGCTGCGGCCAGCGGGAAAGCCGATGATGGCCCTGCCGGTTGTCAGTTGCTCCAGAATCCGTTGGGCTACGGCCTCGCCGAGTTGGGCGGCGTCGGGCATCACGGTGATTGGCGTTGTCACGTCACTCCTTGACCGCGCCGGCCATGACGCCGCTGATGAATTCGCGCTGGAAGAACAGGTAGAGAGCCACGACCGGCAGCGAAACGATCAGCGAACCGGCCGCCATCAGATTGACCTGCAGCACATGGCGCCCCTGGAAGGCGCCCAGGGCAACGGTCGCGGTCTGCTTGTCCGGATCTCCCAAGAAAATCAGGGACAGGAAGAAATCGTTCCAGGTCCACATGAACGAAAGCAGGACCAGGGTGAGTACTGCGGGACGCGCCATCGGGACGAGAATGCGCCACAAGACGCTCCACACCCCGGCACCGTCGACGGCGGCGGAATCCATCACCGAGCGGGGGAGCGCTCTGAAGGTCGCCCGCATCCAGTACGTACCGAAGGGCACGCCCATTCCGAGTTGGATGATGACCAGTCCCAGCCAGGAGTTGGTCAGTCCGATGCTCTGGAACTCGTAGTACAGCGGGATGACGATCACTTCGGTCGAGACCATCATTCCCAGCAGGATGACCGGGAAGAGGAAGCGTTCGCCGACCACGCCGAGGATGCCGAACGCGTACCCGGAAAGGATTGCGAGCACGGTCTGTCCGAGTACTGCGGACACCGTGATGACCAGCGACGCGTACATCGAGTGCGCGAGGTTCCCGTCGTGCCAGGCCGCCGTGAAGTTGCTCCAGGCAATGTTGGAGAAATCCAGCGCTCCGGACGTGTTGGGGCTGAGCGAGGTCAGGACGAACCACGCGACCGGAAACAGCACTCCGACCGTCAGCGCGATGACGATGACGTAGTTCGAGACGCGTTCGAATCTGGAGATCATCGGTCTTTGTTCTCCATGATCCGCGTGATACCGACCGCGATCCCGAGACACAGGACGGCCAGTACGACGCCGGTCGCGGACGCCCTGCCGACGTCAGGGTTGACGAATGCCAACTGGTAAAGGAGAAGCGCCGGCGTCGTCGTCGCCGTACCGGGGCCGCCTTGGGTGGTGATGTAGACCATGTCGAAGGTCCTGAGCGCACCGGTGATGGTCAGGGTGAGCGCGATCGCCATTTGGCCGCGCAGGCTCGGCAGCGTGATCAGCCAGAACTCCTGCCACCGCGACGAGCCGTCCAATCGTGCAGCCTCGTACAGCTCGTCCGGAATGGCGAGAATCCCGGCGAGGAACAGCACCATGGTGAAACCGAAGCCGCCCCAGACGCCGATCATGCCGAGCGACGGTAGCGCCCAGGTGAAGTCACCGAGCCAGTTACGAGTGAGCTGGCCCAGCCCGACCGCGCGCAACAAGCCGTTCAACGGGCCGTCCGGCGCGTAGATGCGTTTCCAGATGATGGCGACCACGACACTCGTCAACACCTGCGGGAGAAAGAGGAACCATCGGTAGATGCCTTCGCCGCGGATCTTCGCGCGGCTCAGCAGGGCCGCACTGATCAGTCCGAGTGCGAGCGGGATCAGGCCGAACATCACAATCAGTACGAGGACGTGGCCGAACGCGGCGTACATCCGTGGATCGCGGCCGAATTCGAGGTAGTTGCGCAGTCCGACCCAGGTCGGTTCGCTGACGCCGTCCCATTTGTAGAACGAGTAGTTGACCGTTTGCAGCAGCGGCACGAGCACGATCGCGCCGTACAGCAGGAGTGCGGGGGAGAGGAAGAGCAGGCCGATCCAGCGTCGTTTGCGGGCTTGCCGCGAGACGGTTCGCGTTCTCGCTTTCGTGCGCCCGATCGCCAGAACGCTCATCGTCCAGCCTGGAACTTGTCGTAGTCGGCCTGAACCGCCTTCACCAGTGCATCCGGCGCGCTCCGGCCGGCCAGCAACAATTGGACCTGACCGCCGAGGGTGTCGAGCATCGAGGGCGTCGACCAGTCGAAGTACGGGACGTATCCGTTGTCCTTGTCGAGCGACCGCTGCCCCGCGATCTCGGTGCCGAACTCCGGGTTGTCCGCCGGCGCCTTGACGTCGTTGAGCAGCGGGAGCAGGCCGTTCTCGACGACGTACTGCGCGGTTTGCGGGCCGGCGAGGAAATCGAGGAACGACGCGGCGACGTCCGGATGCGCGCATTTCGATCCGAGTGCGACGGCGGTCGAAGCGCCCGTACCGACGACCTTTCCGCCGGTGGCCTGGGGGAGTTGCAGGTAGCCGTACTCCTGCTTCTGATTGCCCTTGAACGCCAGCGTTCCCGTGTACTCGAACCGGAACGCGGATTTGCCCTTGAGGAATGCGTCGATCGCGTCGGCGTACTGGATGCCGGCATGGTTCGGCGTCAGCCACCCCTTGTCCTGGTACGACTTGAGCCGCTCGGCCGCTTCGGTCATCCCGATGTCGGCGGCCTTCACCTCACCGGTCGAGTAGACGAAGTCGTTGATCTTCTTCTGATCGCCGAAAAGGTCCTGCAGAGCAAGAAGAATCGCAGTCGACGAACCCTTGTCCTGCGACCCGTAGCCGATCGGAATCACGCCCGCGGCCTTGGCCTTCGCGCACGCGTCCTCGAAGGACGCGAGGTCCGTCGGCACGTCGGCACCGGCCTTTTCGAGAAGTGTCTTGTTGTAGTACAGCCCGATCAGCGACGAACTGGCGACGGGCGTCGCGAACAGGGACCCGGTGCCCATTTGCGTGCCGTCAGACGTGAACTGGGTCTGCCGCAGGATCGTGCTCGGGAACTTGTCCCAGCCGAACGCCTTCGAGTACCCGTCGAGGTTGAGCACCAGGCCCGCCTTGGACAACGTGCCCAGCGACTGCCAGCCGTTGTTGACCGTGATGATGTCCGGCGGGTTCTTCTCCTTCAACCGCAGATTGGCCGTCTGGGTCAACTGACCCCAGTCGACGGACGTGCGCTTGATGGTCACATTCGGGTACTTCGCCTGGAACCCCTTCACCGCGCTGGCCACCCAGCTCGCGACGTCACCGCCCCAGAAGTCCAGCATGGTCAGCGTCACCGCGCCGGCCTTGGCGACGTCGATCGACTTGGCGGGTGTGGCCGGGGCGCTGCTCGCTTTGGTGCCCTGCGGCGCGCATCCAGCCAGCGTGAACAGTCCGAGCGCGGCCCCCGACTTCAACACGTTCCGCCTGCTGACCATCGTGACTCCTTCGTCCAGTGACTTCCCGCCACCTTACGACGCTGAAACCAGTTATGCCAGTGTGAACCAGTTTGGGATAGCGCCTGGCTTGGCTCGTGAAACTGGTATAGTGAGCGCCGTGACAGAGCCCGCCGTTGAGCGCGTCAAGAAACGGATCCGCGAGGGGATCGTCCGCGGGAAGTACCCGAGCGGAAGCCGCCTGCCGAGCGAGCGGCAGTTCGCGCTGGAGACCGGACTCAGCCGGATGACCGTCCGCGCCGGCTTCCAGGCCGCCTCCGACGACGGCCTCATCGCCCCGTCACCCCAACGCGGCTGGTACGTCCGAGACCTTGTACTGCGCGAGCCCCCGAGCCGGCTCCAGTCCTTCACCGAGATGGCCCACGAACTCGGCTTCCGCCCCAGCTCCGAAATCCTCGACCACCGCGAACGCCCCGCCACCCTCGACGAGGCCCACCGCCTCCACCTCGCCCCCACCGCCCCCGTAACAGCCATCCGCCGCCTCAGAGGCATGGACGGCCGCCCGGTAACCGTCGAAGACCTCGTCATCCCCGTCGCCGTCGCCCCCTGGCTCGCCGACACCGACCTGACCGACGCGTCCCTCTACGAACTCTTCTCCACCCACGGCCTCGAGTTCGCCTACTCCCGCTACACAGTCCAAGCCCAAAACGCCACCGAAACCCTCGCCGCCCTCCTCAACCTCCCCGCCGCCGCCGCCATCCTGGTAGCCACCGAAATCGCCTACACCCAAGACACCACCCCCCTCCTATCCGGCACCAACCACTACAGAGGCGACGCCTACCAATTCACCGCCGACCTAACCCGCTAAGCGGGACGTCTGCTGGGGGAGGAAGTCGGCCCTCGCGGTGCTACGGGCGCCTCCTCCGTCGCCGTGCTCCGCGCCGCCCCACCCACCCCCGGCTCATCGCCGTTGTGTCCGGCTCCCGCCGGCAACCGCGGGCTACCGCCCTCACCGACCGCCCCGCGCCGGAATGAGCAAACGGTCCGCGGAGCCGCGCGCCAGCCTCGAGCGTCCCTTCCAAGCGGCCGAGTACACGGGCCCGTCGCGCAGCGAGGACCTATGCGACGACCGATGATGCCTGGAAGACCTCTGTGGGCATGGGATGGGTTAGTTGCCAGGTGATGGCTATGGGGCGGCTGCCGGTGTGGGTGGTGTAGGTGGCTGGGCCTAAGAAGAGGTAGGGGGCGGTGCCTAGGTCGGTGAGCTTGTGTTGGCGGGCGAAGATCAGGATGTTGGTGTCTAGGTCGCGGTGGTTGAGGTAGCGCTGGCCTGTGGGGGAGTCGACGGATGTGTTGCTCTGGGACTCCCAATGGAAGAGCGTCGGGCTGATTGCGTAGTCCCGGTACATCGTTGTGGGGGAGTAATCCGCTTCGGACTTCGTCAGGGTGACGAGAAACGCGTCGGCGTTCCGTTCTTGGGCGTAGACGACTCCGGATTGGAACGTGCTAGGGCGTCGCTGGAGGTTGGCGTAGTCGAGCGCGGCCAGGATTTCCTCGCGTTGATATTGGGCATGCACTCGGAGCGGGAGGTCGTTGAGTCGGCCGCCGAGTCGGAGGGTGCGGTGGCGGGCATGGTCCATCGCGAACTCAGTCACCTCGAGCAGTTCGTCGCGTAGTGCATGCTCTTGGCGGAGTGCGTTGAGCCCATCGGCGTACGACGAGAAGCCGCCACCGTTGGGCCAGAGCGAGAAGAACAGCATGCGGGCGTAGGCACGCTGGGTCGGCGCGAGTTCGTCGTACGATGGGCCGTCGTCCTGGAAGAGACGCCGATAGGTTTGCGCCCGCTCGGGGTCGTCCACGTGGGCGAGAGCGCGCACGCGTCGCAGGAGACCTGATTCGTGGGCAGAACCCTGACGAGTAGGTAGTCCGGCGTCACGTCGTAGAGCGGTCCAGCTCCGGCCGGTTCGCAGTACGTCGCTGAGGTCGGCACCCGACTCCTCGAGGAAGGTCGGCAGGGTCTGCTCGCCCTGTGTCTTGAGCTCCTTGACCATGTCTTGCCAGCGTCCGGTGACTTGGCCTCGGAGATTGGAGAGGACCACTTCCTGTGCGACTTTGTCGAGGACGATCTCACACCCGGATGGTAGGAGCGGGAAGCCCTGCTCAACCTGTCGCTCTAAGCCTCGGCGGGTGTTGCCGGTGAGAGCCCGGAAGCGTAGGTCGAAACGGAACTCTTTGCGTTGGTGGCCGACAAAGTCGAGTGCTGTAAGGACGGGTTTGCCGTCCGCCTGACGCAGGCCGCGGCCCAGTTGCTGGAGGAAGACCGTCGGACTCTCGGTCGGACGGAGGAAGAGCACGGTGTTGACCTCGGGAAGGTCGAGTCCTTCATTGAAGAGGTCTGCGGCGAAGAGCGCGTTGACGCGGTGGTCCTTCAAGTCGCGAAGAGCCTGGTCGCGCTCCCGGCTGGGAGTCAGTCCGGAGACAGACCGTGCTGGGATGCCGGCATCGTTGAAGACCTTGGCCATGTAGTCGGCGTGAGCGATCGAAACGCAGAAGCCGAGCGCTCTCATCGACGTCACGTCGGAGAGCTTGTCCCGGACTTCGCGCAGGACAATCGCTGCGCGGCTGTCGTTGCCGGTGTAGAGCTTCTCTAGCTCGCGTTCGTCGTATCGGCCGCGTTTCCATTGCAGATCTGTCAGCTGAGTGCCGTCGGCGATGCCGAAGTAGTGGAACGGACAGAGAAGGTCGGCTGACAGAGCCTCCCAGAGTCGCAGCTCGACTGCTGTTCTGCCGCCGAAGTAGCTCAGCAGGTCGAAGCCGTCGGTGCGTTCCGGTGTCGCGGTCAGACCGAGCAGTTCGCGTGGCTGGAGGTGGTTGAGAAGGCGTTGATACGTAGGTGCAGCCGCGTGGTGGAACTCATCGACAACGAGGATCTCGAAGGCGTCTGCTGGCATCGTTTTGACGTCGTACGCATGGAGGGCCTGCACTGATGCGAATACGTGTCGCCACCGCTCGGGACGCGTACCCGAGTGGTATTCCTCCCCGAAGGTGGCGTCGGCCAGAACCTCGCGGTACGTGCGGAGTGATTGCTGGAGGATCTCTCGTCGATGGGCGACGAACAGGAGCGACGGCGCAGCCTCACCACGCTGAAGAGCGGCGTCGCGCAGCCGTCGGTAGTCGAGCGCGGCGATGACCGTTTTGCCTGTACCGGTCGCTGCTACGACGAGGTTGCGATGTCTGTCATGGACTTCGCGTTCGACCTCGATCTCCTCGAGCATCTCGGCCTGATACGGCCGCGGACGTACTTCGAGGCCGGCGAGTGAGACCGTGACGCGATCCGAAGTCTTGCGGTTGCCCGCTTCTGCCAACGCATCGTCGAGGCGGTCACGGTCCCGGGCTGGATCGTAGGACTCGAAGGTCGAGTCATTCCAATAGGTGTCGAAGGTCGCGCCGAACTTCTTCAGCAGACCCGGCGTGGCGATCCGCGAGAGCCGCACATTCCATTCGACGCCATCGAGCAGAGCGGCTCGCGAGAGATTTGACGATCCGACATACGCCGTGTCGAAGCTAGTGTTCCGTCGGAATAGCCAGGCCTTCGCGTGCAGACGGGTGCGCAGTACGTCGTACTGGATCTTCACCTCGGCGCCGAAGTCGTTGACGAGCCGGTCGAGGGCCGCCCGATCAGTTGCGCCGAGGTACGTCGTCGTGATGACGCGGAACGGGGCGTCACGAAGTCGCAGGCGCCGCAGTTCGGGCTCGAGCAGGCGGAGGCCGTACCACTTCACGAATGCGCAGATGAGGTCGACCTCATCGGAGGTGTCGATCTCGGCGCGCAGCTCCGGCCCCAAGGACGGTTCACCGTGCGAGTTGGTCAGCAGTGCCGCGTCGGACAACGGAGTACTTGGACGCGTATCGCCGTACGTGGTGGTGCCGGGTCGAGTGGGCGGACGTACGGCGTGCAGTTGGCGAACCGCGCCGTCGGGCAGCCCGTCGGCGTTCTGCGCCAAACGCAGGAGCAGGTCGTTGACAAGCGCAACCCGCTTCCCTTGATCACGAGTACTGCCAAGCACCCGCAGTACGGCGTCACTCACATGCCGGGCCAGGACCTCAGGCTGATCAGCCTCGTCGACATCATGAAGGACAGCAACCTGTCCGCCCGCCTCACCAGCCACGATCGCCTCAAGCAACCCATTCGTGACCAGCGCGTCGTATATCCCCGACTCCATCCAGCAATCACCCCTTCAAGAGGAGCTTGCCAGAAGCCACCGACAGCCACCGGTGTTGGTTCGACTGCACCGAGCGTGTCTTGCCTACGAGGATCCGTTCAGTCGATGTCGTGTTTGTTGATTTGCTTCTCAGACGTCCCAGATTCTCCGACACGCTTTGGATCAGGCGATATCGGCTGGTTGTTGCCTAGCGATCTCTTCGGCCCTCGATGGCCTGCGGCTAGCTGGTGCCGCTTCCTCAACTCGTCGGCGCTGCTGCCTGTGCGACGCTCGGGCAGTGACGGCTCGACACTGCTTCAGGCGAGGTTTCCGAGTTCGTTGATCGTGTCGATTGTGGCGGTGATCAAGGCGATCAGCTCCGATTGTTGATCGACTACCGATCGCGAGTTGAAGGTTGCCGCCACCATTGGCTTCGCCTTAGCGGGCACTCCACCTGGCAGGCGGAGTGCCTTCTCGGCGTACTGCTCGATGTGGTGCTTGACGGACGGTCTGGTTGCCAGACTTCCTGAGTCGTAACCGAGGGTCAGGTCGGAGAGGCCGGACCAGTTGTTGGTGTCGGACGGGAAGATCCAGCCGATCGACAGCGGCTCGGCTCGGTCCGGTGTGGCCATTCGGATCGAGGTACCCCGGGTCCCCCAACTGAATGTCAGACCACTCACACGGCAAGCGTCGAAGATCCGCTGGAGAGCTTGGCGGTACTCAGCATCGGCGATGGTGTCCAGGAACCGGGCCTCGTCGATCCGCGCGGCCGGATCCGTCTTGGGGCCTTCAGGTCGCGCGATCATTTGCCCGCCGTATGCGCTGAAGGTCTGCGCGTCGGGGCCGTCGGGAGATGATCGATACCTGATCATCTCGACGAGGTAGAACTTGCCACGCTTCATCGACTGGTTCAGGTACCGGACGGTGTTCTCCATCGACTGGGTGAAGCGCTGGGCCACGCCGACGAAGTGGAAGTCGCCGGTCGTGAGTACTTCGCTCAGGCGGGTCTGGAACTGGTCGATCTCCGATTCCTGCATGGTTGGCCAGATCGCGCGTCTCGCATCGTCGAGTGAGCGTGCGCCGCTCATCAGAGGATCGGTGCAGTACTGGCTGGTGAGATAGCGGCGTACGACGGTGTTGTCGAACTCGTCGAGGGATTGCCTCCACAGATCGCTGCCGTAGTCGACGAGCTGGGCGAGTACATGGCGAAAGTCGGGATTCTGTGGACCGGTCTTGAACTCCACTAGGAGAAGGTCGCCACTTCTTGTAAGGCCGACGAGGTCGATCCGACCGGACGCGAGGCTCACCTCCTGGCCGACCACCAACAACGGGCCGTCGAGGTCCATGTCTTCGATCGGCAACAAGCCTGGCGACCGCCGAAAGCGGTCATGGAGGTGCTGCTCGTCTGGTGCTACTACCTCCTCGAGAACGACCTCGGTGCCGTCTTCTCGAAGTACGACGAACTTCCGCCCCATTCTTCCTCCCCCGCAGATCTGCTCCTCAGACGCTATCGCCTCGCGGGACGAGGCGGCAGTTGTTGGCCACCCGAGTAGTCAGGCGGCTGAGGCGGATGTCTACAGCTCTCGACTGCATGGCTTGTCGATCCTCCGTTGAGCGAGCCGTCCAGGGGACGGTCGCGGCATGACGGCGCCGTGGGCGGGGGCGACGTTGGAGGCGGCGGCTAGGGCCTTGCGGAGGTCGGGTGGGAGGGGAAGGCGGGGTGGGCCGGTTGGTTCGGCGGCGCCTCGTTGGAAGGTGGGGCGGTGGTTGGGTAGGTGGACGAGTTCGGGGACGCGTTGTCCGACTTCGCGGCCGAGGCGGGCGCCGGCGATTTGGAACGGGAGATCTGAACTGCGTGGCGCGAAGCAGACAGCCTCCCGGTAGGGCGGACCGCCGTCGTCGGCTTCGAATTCGCGGTAGATCAGGCGATGTGACGGGCCGAGGTCATGGCCGTGACGCGACTCCGGGACGACCGGCACTTTCAGCTCGGCGCAGTCGCGGAGGTCGTAATGAGAGGCCGAGTAGCCGAGCCGCTTGCCGGCGTACTCGTCCTCACGTCCCTCGGCCAACGCTTTGAGGCCGAGCTTCAGGGCACGGAACTCACGATCGCGAAGGCTGCCTGGTTGTGAGGCGGCGGCGTGTTCCAGCATCGCGAGCTCCCGCCGAAGTTTCGGCCGGACGAGGAGCCGAAACTGCGCGGTCATTTCTTCGGCGGGAGGTCGGAATCGTCGATCGGCCCTTCGAGGTCCCAGCCGATCTCACCAGCGACGTCTTCGAGCGGGACAGACGGGCCGTCATCGGCGAGGGACGCGCGCGCGGTGTCGTAGATGTGATCGAACTCTTGGGTGTCGGCTGAGAGTACGGCGAGGCGTTGCCAGAGGTCCCACGATATGAAGACGCCTTCGGGCTGGCCGGCGTCTCCGACGATGAAGGGACCGGGCTCACCCGAGCGGAAGCGTTCGAGCATCCGCGGAAGATGCTCGGCGGCCGCGGACGGGCCGATCACCCAGATCCGCTCACCGCTGCCGAGAATGTGCGGTGTTTCGTCGGAGTTCATCGAGATCCTTCCGGTGGCTGGGACATCCTCAACAGGATAGGAAGTTGAGGACTGGCGAGGCTGGAGTTATCCACAGGGTGCTCCTTCGGCTTGTCCTCGGACTCGTCGACTGGCCGGGCGCCTTCGAGGCCGTCTTCGTCGAGGACCCGCATGCAAAGGGATCGCCAGAGGTCGAAGGGGATTATGACGGCTTCGGGGTGGTGGGTGTCGCCGAAGATTAGGGGGTCTTGGTAGTGGAGGCGGAAGCGTTCGAGCATGTGGGGGAGGAGTTCGGCGGCGGTTGAGGTTTTCGTTACCCAGATGGGGTCTTGGTCGGGAGGCATCGGGGTCCTTTCGTGGGTGGGGCGGTTTGGTCAGAATAGGGAGGGAACGGTGGGTGGCGGGGAAGTTATCCACAGGGGGCCTTGGGCAACGACGGGAGTGGTGGATGGGTGAGGGGCGTTGGGTTGAGGTTCGGGTGGTGCCGGGGGATGGGGTGGAGGAGAAGCGGTGTGTGAAGGCTGTTCAGCAGTTGCGGAAGGAGCTGGCTGAGGAGGGGTTGCCGACGCAGGAGGTCGAGCCGGTCGGGTTGGCTCAGGATGATGGGTCCATTGCGATCGCGGTGGCGTTGGTGGGGGCGGGTGGGGCGGTGCCGACGTTGGTCGCCGTACTGCGGGACTGGATTCAGCGGCGGAAGAGTCCGGGGAAGATCGTGGTGACGTTGGGGGAGGACTCGATCGAGCTGGAGCGGCCGACGTTCGGCGAGCGGGCGGAGTTGCTCGAGGCGTTCTTGAAGAGGCACAACTAGTCACACGTTTGAACGCCTGACCAGGCGTTGTTCGGTGGCGGGCGTGGGCGTAGCGTCGGCAGTGGGATTCTGGCGACGCGGCCGGCGGGGGGCTGGTGTGGCGCGCGCTGATGGGCGTGTGCCGCAGGTGTTGCGCGGGGGGAAGACGCGCGACCTGTCGTGGGGAGACTGCCCGGTGCGAGGGGCGGACCGGGATGGGGATCTCCGAGGGGGAACACGATGAGGTCTTCGTGGGAGCACCGGCGTCTGGGCCGGTGCAGAATTCGGGATCGGCTCGCTCACCGGACTCTTCGTTGTGGTCAAGGCGCGGATCGATGGCGGTACGGCGCTCGGTTGCACCGGACCTGGTGGCAGCCGCACGACAGCGCTTGAGGCGGACCCGGCGAAGGAAGCTCTGCCCGACGTCCCTCCAGAAGGGCGGAGCCCAAAGGAGCCCGGGGTGCGCGAGCACCCCGGGCTCCCTGCTGTGCGACGGGGCCGCGCAGTGCAGGTGTGCGGCTACTTACCGTTGCGGGATCGCTCCGGGCGCGGGATCATGGGCGCGATCCTGGGAGGGGTGGGGCGTGGGGGTTTGGGTGGACGTCGTGTTGCTGGATGACGATCCGGAATGGGCGGATCGGGGGATCAGGCAGTTGCGGCGGGAGCTGAACGAGTTCGAGACCTGGGCCGTGCCCACGACCGCGCCGGAAGGCAGCAAGGGGGATGCGGCCGCGATCGGGCAGGTTGCCATCGCGCTGGGCGGTGCCGGCGGGATGGTCTCGATCCTGGTGACCATCTTGAAGGATTGGCTGGTACGGCGGAGCTCGCACCAGCGCGTGAAGCTGACGATCGGCGCGGACTCGCTCGAGATCGACTCGGCGTCGATCGAGGAGAAGGAACAGCTGATCGAGGCGTTCCTGCGCAAGCACGAAGCGAGCTGAGTCGTGGGGCGTCGCCGCGCGTTGCTGGTGGCCACGTACGAGTACGAGGACGCCGGCCTGCGCCAGCTCAACACACCGGCGCAGGACGCGGAGGCCCTGGCCGACGTGCTCGAGGATCCAGCGATTGCCGGGTTCGAGGTGCAGATGCTGATCAACGAGCCGACGAGTCGCGTGGGCGAGGCGATCGACGAGTTCTACGCGACGGCCGAGCGTGACGATCTGACGCTGTTGTACTTCAGCGGCCACGGGTTGAAGGACGACAACGGCCGCTTGTACCTGGCGATGAAGAACACCCGACGTGAGCGGCTCCGGTTCAGCGCGCTGCCGGCGCACATGATCGACGAGGCCGTCGCGGAGAGTTCTGCGCGGCAGAAGATCCTGATCCTGGATTGCTGCTACGGCGGTGCGTACGCCGTCCAGCAGCTCGCGAAGGCGGATTCGGCTGTCCACACGAAGACCGAGCTCGGTGGTCGTGGGCGGATCGTGCTGACGGCAACGGACTCCACGCAGTACGCGTTCGAAGGCAGTCAGATCCACGGCGAGGCAGCGCAGTCGGTGTTCACCCGCCACGTGGTCGAGGGTCTGCGCAGTGGCGCGGCCGATCTCGATGCGGACGGCGACATCACCGCCGATGAGCTGTACCGATACGTGTACGACGCGGTGGTCGCCGAGCAGCCGAGCCAGCGGCCCAAGCAGTTCGCGGACGTCGAGGGCCGGACCGTCATCGCGGCCAACGTCGGGTGGACGCTGCCGGAGCGGATCACCGCGAACCTGGGCAGTCAGCTACAGCCGCTTCGGGAGGCAGGTCTCCAGGAGCTCGGACAGTTGCTCCAGGCAAGTAACGAGCACGTCCGCGAGACGGCGAAAGCCAAGCTGGAAGAGCTCACGAACGACGACAGCAGGACGATCTCCACCACTGCACAGGCGTACCTCGACGCCCCGCCGCCGCAGACCAGGCCGCAGCCGGTCGCATCACCTCAGGTACGACGGCGGGCCGCGGCCGGACCGACGTTCGGCGGCGCCCCCCGGGCGACGGTACGGCGGTGGCGTGACCGCGTGCGTCTGCCGACGGTCGACTGGGCGGTGTTCCTGTTGACGGTAGCGGCCGCGGGGCTGGCGGTTGCGGCCGCGGTGCTGGACGCTACGTGGTACTCCGTCGCTGTTGCTTCTGTCCTGGTCGTAGCGGTCGTCGCGCAGTTGAGGCTTCGCGAGGCAGGGGCCGCCTTCGTTGCGGGCCTGTCGGTGCCGGGTCTTGTGAGTGCTCTGCTGCTGACCAGTTGGCTCACGCATCTGATCCCGGTCGGACTTCAACGCCTTCCCGGATACCTCGATGCGGCCGCACATGGCACCTGGCTGGCGGCGGGTGTCGTCAGCTTCATCAAATGGCGCCCTGGACGGCCGCGCCCAGAGCTCCGCCTCGTGCTCTTGGGCGCCGCCGCCGCGATCCTCATCCTGGTGATGGTGGTCGACGCCTACCGCGGTGGGCCGCACCTCTTCAAGCCGGACCTCCTCGACCGCCTGAGCCCGGTCGTGCTCGGCATCCTCGGCGCCGAGCTGGCGCTGGCCTGTCCGCTGCTCAACCTCGGACGGCCGTTCCTGGCCGGCTGGGTGGTTGGCGGATTCGTCGTCTGGATCGGCCTCGTCCACCCTGCGGCAGGGTTCAGCTCACTGCTGCTGGTGTTGTTCGCCGTCTGGTTGCTGCTCGGCATCGTCGGTGTCATCAGACCGGCCGCGGCCAACCTGCCGACAGGACGCTGGTTCATGGCGGCAACGTTGCTCGCGCCCGCCGTACTCGGTGGTGTCGCGGTCGCCGTCGTACCGCCCGCAGCTCGAGCGCCGATCGCGATCGGCCTGGCGGTCAGTCCCGACAGCCAGTTCCTGTACGCCGCCGACATCGGCAACGAACGAATCATCAAGCTGAGTACGACGACTCGCAAGCAGATCGGCGACGCGCTCCGGGTCGGAGTCCAGCCCAGCCGACTCGACCTTTCGCCGGACGGAAAGACGTTGTACGTCGCGAACTCGGGCTCCGGCACGATCTCGGTGATCGACGTCGCCGCGTGGAAGGTGGTCGGCCAGCCGATCGCCGTCGCGCCCGAGCCCACCGAGTTGACGTTGAGTGTTGCCGCCCACCGCCTCTACGTGCTCAGCAAGAAGAGTCAGACGATCACCGAGGTCAACACCGAGACGATGCAGACGGTCGGCGGTCCGCTGGCCAGCGGAGCGAACCCGGCGGACATCGCCGTCGACGACAAGGGTAAGCGGCTCTACATTGCGGGTGGCGACTCGGACACGGTCGCGGTGATCGACACGTTGACGCGGCAACCCGCGCGGAGCCCGATCCCGGTGGAGTCCAAGCTCCGTGATCTCACTCCGGGTGCGGACGGAGCGTTGTACGCGCTCGGCAGTTCGTCGTACGCGGTCATCAACACGAACGTCGAGACGACGCGGCCGACGCCCCAGCCGTTGCCAGACGGGTCGAGGATCGCGGCTTCGGACGGCAAGAGGCTCTACATCCTCGGGACCGAAGGCGCCAACGACGTCGTCCGGATCGTTGATCTGAGCAAGCATCAGGTCGTCGAATCACTCACCGACGACCTAGGGGCGACCGTCGAGCTGGCCGTCAGTCAGGACGGCCAGCGGATGTACGTCAGCAACTTCTTCCAGGACGGGATCCTCGTGCTGGACACCGTCGGGCCGAAGGTGATCGACAAGATCGAGCTGAAGAGCTGAGAAGGCCGGCCCGCGGTCTGCGGGCCGGCCTTCGACGATCACAGGTTGCCGAAGAACTTCCGGAGGTCGGCGGTGACGTCGTCCGGGCGTTCGAGGGAGGCGTAGTGGCCGCCTTCCTTGAAGTTGGACCAGTGGACGATGTTGGTGTTGTCGCGGTCGGCCAGCGGGCGGATCGTCTTGAAGTCGTCGGCGAAGACGGCGACGCCGGTCGGGGCGTGGTTGAGCTGCGGCTCGACGCCGGCGTGGGCCTCCTCGTAGTGGTAGCGGCCGGCGGCGGCCGAGCTGTTGGTGAACCAGTACAGCGAGACCTCGGTCAGGATCTGGTCGCGGCTGACCAGGCTGGTGCCGTTGCCGAAGCTGTTGAAGAGTTCGTTCCAGGCGAGTTGGCCGACGGGCGAGTCGGAGACGCCGACGGCAACGGTCTGCGGGCGGGTCGAGTTGATCGCGTTGTACCCGCCGACCGACTGGAACCACTTCAGGTGCTCCAGCGCCGCGTAGTCCTCCGGCGTGAACTTCTCGAACTCGGCCGGTTCGCCGGACGGGAACGAGAACAGCTGCAGCACGTGCAGCCCGAGGAAGCCGTCAGGATTGAGTACGCCGAGCTCCCGCGAGATCATCGCGCCGCCGTCGGACCCGTGCGCGCCGTACGAGTCGTACCCGAGCCGCCGCATCAGCTTGTCGTACGTCCGCGCCACCCGGGCCATCGTCCAGCCCCGGTCGATCAGCGGCGTACTGAAGGCGAAGCCCGGCATCGAGGGCACCACCACGGAGAAGGCGTCGGCGTCCGATCCGCCGTACGACGCGGGGTCGGTCAGCGGGCCGATCATGTCGAGGAAGTCGACGAACGAGCCCGGGTAGGTGTGCAGCAGGAGCAGCGGCGTCGCGCCCTCGACCGCGGACGGCACGTGGATGAAGTGGACGGTCTGGCCGTCGATCTCGGTGAGGTAGTGCGGGAAGGAGTTCATCCGCGCCTCCTGCTCACGCCAGTCGAACCCGTCCTGCCAGTGGTCGACCATCTCGCGGAGGTAGTGGTTCGGGGTGCCGAGGTCCCAGTCGTCGCCGGGAGCCGGCTCGGGCAGCCGCGTCCGGGCGAGGCGGGCCTGCAGGTCGTCCAGGTCGGCCTGGTCGATCGTGACGGTGAAGGACCGGATGCTCTCGTTTGTGCTCATGGGTTTACCGTAGAATCCGTATAGGAACATTAGATTCCTAATTGGGAGACTGATTTTGCTCGAGACTTCGCAACGCCTCCTCAGCCTGCTCGCCCTGCTGCAGACCCGGCCGGCCTGGACCGGGACCGAGCTCGCGGAGCGGCTCGAGGTGACGACGCGGACGATCCGCAACGACATCGACCGGCTCCGCGAGCTCGGGTACCCGGTGGACGCGACCCGCGGCCCGTCCGGCCACTACCAACTCGGCGTCGGCGCGAAGCTCCCGCCGCTGCTGCTCGACGACGAGGAGGCCGTCGCCGTCGCGGTCGGGCTGCGGACCGGCGCCGGCGTGATGGGGATGGCGGAGAGCAGTGCGCGGGCGCTGACGAAACTCGAGCAGGTCCTCCCGCACCGCCTCCAGCGCCAGGTCAACGCGATCCACCGGGCGATGGAGAAGGGCCCCGACAACACCGGGTCGAACGTGGCCGATCCCGAGATCGATCCCGGCGTACTCGCGACGATCGCGGCCTGCATCCGCGACGAGCACTACCTCCGCTTCGAGTACGCCGTCGCGGCGGGCAGCCCGATGCGTGGCGCGGGATCAGGCGTCGTACAGGACCTGCCGATCCTGGTCGAGCCGTACCGCCTGGTCAGCTGGCAGCGCTACTGGTACCTCGTCGCGCGGGACGAGAGCGGCACGTGGCGTACGTACCGGGTCGACTGGATGTCGTTGCGGATGGCAACGGGTCGGCGCTACCAGGCCCGCCCGATGCCGGGCGACGACTACACCGACTTCGTACTCCGCGATGTCGCGTCGACCGGCTGGAAGGTGCACGCCCGGATCACGGTGTTCGCGCCGGCGCAGGAAGTCCTGTCCCGCATCCACGCCGCCGTCGGCATCGTCGAGTCCGTCGACGAGAACACCTGCGTCCTCGTCACCGGCGCCGACTCCCTCGAAATCGTCGCCGTCTACATCGGCATGCTCGGCCTCGACTTCCACATCGACGGCCCACCCGACCTCATCACCCACCTGAAAACGGTCGGCAACCGCTACCTCAACGCGATCCGCTGAGGTGTACCGAAGAACGGGTAGTGGTCGGGGGATCGGCGGTCAGGCGGGACGCGGCAGGCGGGGGAGATGGGAGACGGAGGCACCACTACCCGTCCTTCGGTACGTCATTGGTTGCCCAGGCCCGCGTTTCTGGCCTGGATTATGGCGGTGGCTCGGTCGGCTATGCCTAGTTTGGTGAAGATGGTGGTGACGTTGTTGGCCACGGTCTTGGAGGCGAGGGTGAGGCGGTCGGCGATGGCTGGGTTGGAGAGGCCGGCGGCGATCAGGTCGAGGATCTGGCGTTCCCGGGTGGTGAGTTCGGGGAACGGGTCGGCGGCGGGTGGTGGGGCGGAGAAGAAGGTGAGGACGCGACGGGCGACGCCGGGGCCGAAGATGGCTTCGCCGGCGGCGACGGCGCGGATGGCTCGGGCTATTTCTTCTTGTTCGGCACCTTTGACCAGGTAGCCGCGGGCGCCGGCGCGCATGGCGGCGAAGACCGAGTCGTCGTCCTCGAACATGGTGAGGACGAGTACGGCGGTGTCCGGTGCGGAGCGAGCCAGTTCGCGGGTGGCGGCGAAACCGTCGAGGTCGGGCATCTGGAGGTCGAGTACGGCGACCTGCGGGCGGGACGTGATGACCTCGCGGACAGCCTCGCGGCCTGTCGAGGCGACGCCGACGACGTCAATGCCCGGCAGTGAAGTCAGGAGCGCTGCCAGCCCGGCCCGGACGACGGGATGGTCGTCGGCCAGGACGACGCGGATGGTGTCGGGCAGGTCGCCTGCGGTCATCGCGCCTCCAGTTCGGCGGTCAGGGGGAAGCGGGCGCGGACAAGACCACCCTGCGGTGTGGGGCCGGCTTCGAACTTGCCGCCGAGCTCGGCTGCGCGTTCGCGCATTGCCTGCAGGCCGACGCCGGGACGCCATGCGCCGTTCGGTGGGCCGTCGTCGGTCACCTCGATCTCGAGGTCGCTGCCGCAGCGGAGCGCGAGTACTGCGGAGGTCGCGCGCGAGTGCCGTACGACGTTGGTGAGCGCCTCGGTCGCGATGCGGTACGCGGCGACCTCGAGCGCGGCCGGCAAGGTCGGCAGCCCGTTGGCCGAGACCGCGACCTGGATGGCCGAGCCGTCGGCACGGAACGACATCTGGTCGGCGCGCTGCCGCAACGCTCCGACGAGGCCGAGTTCGTCCAACGCTGGCGGGCGAAGGTCGTCGACGAGTCGGCGGATGTCGCCGATGGCGGTCCGGGTGTCAGCGCGCAACCTGGAGAGAAGGTCTATCGCCTGGTTGGTATCTGTGCTGATGAGGTTCGCTGCCGCGTCGGCCGAGAAGGCGATGCCGGTAAGCGTTGGCCCGAGGCCGTCGTGGAGGTCGCGGCGGAGACGGCGGCGTTCCTCTTCGCGGGCGGAGATGAGCTTTTCCCGCGACGACTGCAGCTCAGCGGACAACCGCGTCGCGTGCACAGCAACAGCCAGCGGTACGGCGACCAGCCCGAGCACGCTGCGGTCCGCCGACGACAATCCGGACTCGCCCGACCGCACCCCGACGTCGAGCGATCCGACAACCTCGCCGCCGTACGAAAGCTCGAGCGGTACGACGGCACCCGGCGTACCGTCCATCGCGATCACCTGACCGTCGACCGTCAACGCGGCGTACGGGAGACGCAGCGCGGACCGGATCGCGGCGACAACACCTGGAAGCCCAGCGGACAGCTGCTCGCCGACCCGCGACGCGACTCGCGCCGGGTCGTGCCGATCGCCGTACAGCGCCCGGTCGACAAGGTGTTGCAGACGAGGAAGGACGGGCGCGATGATCAGCGCGACGAAGACCGTGACCGCCGCGGACCGCCCGACCTGGGACGCGATCAGCGAGTCGAGCAGCGCGACCAGGACGGCATAGATGCTGACGGCAACCAAGGACAGCAACGCCCAGGTCAGTGCGCGAGAGATCACGAGCCGGATGTCGAGCAGCTGGTAGCGCACGATCGCCACCGCCACCGCGATCGGGATCAGCGGAATCGCCAGCAGCACAAGGATCGGCGTCCCCGCGATGAAGGCCCAGGGCGTGACGAACAGGATCGCGATCACCGATGCCAGCAGCAACCACAGGAGTTGCCGCCGGCCCGTTTCGTCGGCGCGGCGGTACCTGATCGTCAGGCAGACGACGGCGAGCAGGATCGCGACCAGGTTGCGAAGCTCGGTCAAGGCCCACAGCGGCCCGAGGGCGTCGTACGACGGGATCTCCAGGTAGCCCCGCGGGAGATCGGAGGCGATCGGGTCTCCGCTGCCAACCATCTCCAGGACGAACAGTGGCGCGGTCGCGATGACGCCGACGGCCGCCCAGCGCCAGCGTGGCGAGAGCAGGTGGCCGGTCGGGAAGAGCAGCAGCGCCAGCGGCAGGAACAGACCGATCGACCACGGCCACGCAGCGGACGAGATGGTGACGAAGACACGTTGCGCGGACATCGATCCGCCCCGGTCGGCGAGGAACTCCGCGATCGCGCCCGCCAGTGGCGTCGTCGCGTGGCCGATCCCGTCCGCGAGGAACAGCCAGCCGATCGGGTTGGACGGCCGGTGCCACGCGATGACTGCGCCGCACAGGCCGAACGTCAGCGCCATCAGACCGTTGGTCACCATGAACGAGTCGACCAGCTCGTGCCAGCCCCAGCCGATCGCGAGGAGGTAGCCGACGGCGACCGCGACCTCCGCAACCACGAAGCCGGCGAGCAGGCCGGCGAGGCCCCGTCGGCCCGCTGCGGTGGTGGTCATACCCGAAGTGTGCGCCCAAAGGGTTCCCGGCGTCTCGGGATCGCGTTCCCGGTCCGGGCGGGGAACCGCCTGGACACCAGGGAGCGCATGCCCAGGCCCGACCACTGCCGGCCGAGCGACGGTTGGGCAGTCGGAATCGCTTCACAAGGGGGTAAGGGAAATGAAGAAGTTCGGGTTGGTTGTACTCGGGCTACTCGCGGTAGTGGATCTGTTCACGCCGCTCATGACGGACGGGGACCACCCGCCGATGAGCATCGCCATCGGCAGTTCGGCGCTGGGGCTGCTGAGCCTGGTGCTGGTGGGCCTCGCATGGTGGGGCAAGCGGTGGCCGCTGGTCCCGTTGCTCACGCTGCGGATCGCGTCGGCGCTGCTGTCGGTCCCGGCGTTCTTCGTCTCCGACGTTCCCGCCGCCGCCGTGATCGCGGCCGGCGTCGGCGTCGGCGCGACGATCGTCGGCGTACTGGCGGTCCTGCTGCCGTCGCGTGAACTGGCAGGTGCACGATGAACCAGAAAGTGACCCAGAAAATGACCCAGACAGTGACACCTACGACGCACGCGGACATCCGGCCGCTCTGGCGATGGACGGCTGCGTTGATCCTGCCGATCGGCCCGGCAGCCATCGCGTTGCTGCGGTACTTCCTGCCGTACAACACGACGGACGACGTACCGACCATCGTCGACAAGATCGTCGGCGATCTCGGCCGTAGTTCGTTGGTGCTGTGGTTCGGCTACATCGGGTTCCTGACGCTGGTGCCCGCGGTGTACTTCGTCGGCCGCCTGACTCGTCGCAGTACACCCTGGCTGACCGCGGTCGCCCTGTTCCTGCTCATCCCGGGGTACTTGTCGTTGCCGTGGACCGCCTCGAGCGACGTGTTCACCTGGTCCGCGGGTACGGCGGGACTCGACCCGGCGTCGATCGCGAAGGCGGCCGACATCACGCACGGTTCGATGAACGTGGCCGGCTTCGTGTTCGTGATCGGTCACGTCTTCGGCACGATCCTGCTGGGCCTCGCGATGTGGCGCTCCCACGTCGGGCCGCGCTGGGGCGCCATCGCGGTGATCGTCTCGCAGCCGATCCACTTCGTTGCCGCGATCATCCTCGGCAGTCACACGCTCGACCTGATCGGCTGGGGTCTGCAGGCCGCCGGATTCGCCGCGGTGGGGTGGGCGATCATCCGGATGCGGGACGACGAGTGGCAACCGCTGCCCTGACGATGTACGCCGTCAGCGCGGTCAAACCCCGTGCTGTTTGAGGAAGGTCACCGTCCGCGCCATCGACGTCGGCCAGGCCGGGCCGAACGCGTGTTCCTCACCGGGATAGGTGGAGAGCGTCGCGTTCTTCCCGGCCGTCTTCAGTGCGGCCAGGCTGTCGCGGGACCAGGCGATCGGGCAGGTCGAGTCGGATTCGCCGTGATGGATCAGCACCGGTTCGGTGACGCGGTCGAAGAAGTTCACCGCTGACAGATTCCGCCAGAACGACGGGTTGCGTGACGGTTCGCCGTACCGGCGCAGGAGTTGGGTGGCGAGCGGGCGATCCGGTCGGGTCCAGCGGTTGAAGTTGTCGACCGCGTCCGAGCTCACCGGCGCGAACACAACGGCTGCCTTCACCAGCCCGGGCTGCGCGACGAGCGTGTTGTACGTGACCCCGCCGCCCATCGAACGGCCGAGCATCCCGATCCGCGCGGGATCGACGTACTGCGAGGTCTTCAGCGCGAGGACCGCGTTGATGGCGTCCTCGGTGTAGCCGAGCCGGAGGTTCAGCTCGGAGCTCGCGTCCTTCGAGGACTGGGCGTGGTTGCGGTAGTCGGTGTGCAGGACGACGTACCCACGGCGCGCGAGGTAGTCCTGCTCGCGCATCAGCCCGCGGCCGTTCGTGTACACGGCCGGATCGATGTAGCCGTGGTTCAGGACGAGCGCCGGATGCGGTCCCGGTGTCGACGGGATGTTGATGATTCCCGAGATCCGCAACGTTCCGCTGCGATAGGACACGTGGTAGCGGGTGTACGCCGGGTTGCGGGCGAGGACCCGGTCCAGCTTCAAGTCCCCGCCGTTGTACTTCTTCGTCATCAACGCCTGCAGGGACAGCGGGTTGACCGGAGTGGGGACCGGCCGCACTGCAGACGGGGATGGCGCGGTGGGCAGAGGGGAGGTGGCGGTCGACGGCGGCGCAGGGGGTGCCGCGTCGTCGGTGGTACAGGCCATCGCGACCGTCGTCACGATCGCGACGACCCCCGCCCACGCCATCCGGCTCATACCGTCAAGTCTGCCGTCGCCTTCGGAGAAGTCTGCGAAAGTTCCGGCAACGATTGCGTCCGCCACTGCACGATCAGTACTGCGGACAGCACCATCGCGGCGCCGATCCATTGCGTGGCGCTCAGGTGTTCGCCGAACACCGCGGCCGCCGCGGCCACTGTCACCACCGGCTCGAAGATCGACAGGATCGAGGCGACCGACGGACCGACGCGCGCCATCCCGGCGAAGAACAGCAGGATCGCGGCGACCGTGCTGATCAACGCGACCGCCGCGAGCCACAGCCAACCGATGGGTGCGAAGTTCAGATCGGTGCCGCGGAAGAGCCCGAGGACAAGAAAGGTGCCGAAGGCCCCGGTACACACCAGTGCCGTCAACGCCAGCGGCGGTACGTCCGCAGTGAGCGAATCGCCCACCAGGATGTAGCCGGTGTAGACGATTGGTGCGCCTAGCGCCAAAAGCACGCCCAGCCAGTCGAACCGCCCGGCTAGCGCTCCGCTGAGCACCAGCCCGATCCCGATCACCGCGATCGCCAACGCCCACACGCGCCGGCGCGAGGCTCGCTCCCGCCGCAGCGCGATCGCCGCGACCATTACCAGGATCGGGTACAGGTACAGGATCAGCGCGACCAGCGACGCGTCCAGCCGGGCGAGCGCGGAGAAGTAGAGCCCGGACTGCGCGGCGTAGCCGAACACGCCCATGCCCAGCCCGGTCAGCACGGCCCGCCGCGGCAGGTTGCGCAGTGAACCACGGGCGAGCGCGACGATCAGTAGTAGTCCGCCGGACAGGCCGAAGCGGACCAGCAACAGTGCATCGACCGACACGCCCGCGTCGTACGCGAGCTTGCCGAACACGGCCATGACCCCGAAGGCGGCGGCGGAAAGAAGGCAGAAGAGGCGTCCCACGACATCGATGGTCCGACCAGTAGACCGTTCACGTCTATCGCGGCTTCACGGACAGCATCGTGAAGCTAAACTGAACGAATGATGGATCTGCACCGGCTGCGTCTGCTCCGCGAGGTCCACGGTCGCGGCACCGTTCACGGCGCCGCCCGAGCGCTCGGCTATTCGCCCAGCGCGATCTCGCAGCAGCTGGCCGTCCTGGAGCGCGAAGCCGGCACGCCGTTGCTCGAGCGGATCGGTCGCAACGTCAGACTCACCGCCGCGGGCCAGGTCCTGGTGCGGCACGCGGCGACCCTGCTGGACGGAGTCGAGGCGGCCGAGGCGGAGCTCGCCGCGGTCGCCGCTGGGCGGGTCGCCGGAGTCGTCCGGATCGCGGCGTTCCAGTCCGCCTTCATCCGCATCGTCGCGCCGGCCATCCGCAGCCTCGCCGCGGCCCATCCCGATATCCGCGTCGAAGCCGCCGAGCTCGAGGTCGAACAGGCTGCGCCCGCGCTCCGGTTGCAGCAGTTGGACGTGATGGTCGGCGACGAGTACGACGGCCAGCCGCGCGCCGTACACGCCGACCTCCGCCGCGAGCACCTGCTCCGCGAACACATCCGCGTCGTACTCCCGGAAGACCACCCCGAGGCCGCGGCCGACCGGGTCCCCATGGCTCATCTCGCCGAGTTGCCCTGGGCGGCCTGCCAGCCAGGCACCGGGCATCGCGAGATGCACGTCCGCGTCTGCCGGGAGCTCGGCGGGTTCGAGCCAGATCTCCGCTACAGCTCGGACGACTTCCTGATCCTGATCGAGCTCGTCCGTACGACGGGCGCCGGCGCACTGCTCCCGGATCTGGTCATCGGCGAAGGCGCGCCCGGTGTCGCCGTACGGTTGCCGGCCGAAGGAGCTGTCGGACGGACGGTCTTCCTGCTGACCCGCCGTACCCGAACGCCTGCGGTAGCTGCGGTTGCGGACGCGCTGACGGAGGCGGCTAGCCGAGCCATGCCAGACTTGTGAGCGTGTCCGTCGTCGGCTTGTACTCGCAGGCCGCGGCGCCCTGATAGCCCGCCGCCTTCAGCGCATCGAGCGTGGCGTCGATCGGCAGCGCTCCGGATCCGGGCTCGCCGCGGCCCGGGCTGTCGGCGAGCTGTACATGCGCAACGGGGACCGAGGCCGCCGTCGCCAGTAGGTCGACGCCGTTGCTGCCGAGATGGAACGTGTCGAACAGCAGCGACAGATTGTCGACGTCATCCAGTGCATCGAGCAGCCGCAGTACGTCGTCCGCGGTCAGCAGGGGATAGCGCCCGTTCAGGCCCTCCGTCAGCGGCTCGATCAACACCGTCCCACCCAGGGCGCCGACAGCCGCAGCGGCAGAACGGATCGCATCCGACGCCGTCTTCGCCTGTTCGTCCGGCGACCAGCGATCGTCGAGTTGCCCGTAGAGCAGGTTGAACAACCGGCAACCGGTCCGCTCGGCAATGCCGACCATGGCTGAAACGTTGGCCGCGAGTTGCTCCTGCCGATCCGGATGCGACGCGACCCCGCGCTCTCCGCCGGCGATGTCTCCGCCGTAGAAGTTCAACGCGCTCAGCGAGACACCGGCGGCCGAAACGGTCCGCACAAAGTCGTCGATCTCGGCGGCAGACGGATCGGGTACGGCGAACGGCCACCACGACTCCACGATCCGGAAACCGGCCTGGGCGGCCGCGGCGAACCGGACCGGGTACGGCAGCTCGGTGAACAGCATCGACACGTTCGCGCTCAGCTCGTGGCCGCGGTACTCCATGGCCCGGAGATTAACATCGGGTCTTGCCAGTCCTGCATTCTTGTCTAACAATCTTGCGCATGGACAACTGGTCTCGGACCGCGACCCGTTGGGCCCAGCTCACCCTGGCCGAGGACGATCCCGCACACTTCGACGCAGACTTCTGGCTGCGGCTGATGCGCGACAGCAAGTCCAACGCGACCTGCATCAGCGCCGGCGGGTACGTCGCCTACTACCCGACCCAGCTCGAGTACCACTACCGCAGCAAGTACCTCTCCGGCACCGACCCGTTCGGCACGCTCGTCGAGGGTGCCCGCGGTCTCGACATGGCCGTGATGGCCCGTGTCGATCCGCACGCGATCCATGCCGACGCGGCCGAGGCCCACCCCGAGTGGCTGGCCCGCGACCGGGACGGTAACCCGATCGAGCATTGGGCGTACCCGGGCGTCTGGCTGACCT
Organism: Kribbella sp. NBC_00709; assembly: GCF_036226565.1. Taxonomy (GTDB): domain Bacteria; phylum Actinomycetota; class Actinomycetes; order Propionibacteriales; family Kribbellaceae; genus Kribbella. The sequence continues at coordinate 8,838,155 of NZ_CP108996.1, read as the reverse complement.
GCGCGTTCACGCCGTACCACCGGCAGTTCATCACCGAGGTGATCCGCGAGATCGTCCGTGAGTACGACGTGGACGCGGTCTTCGCGAACCGGTGGGAGGGGTACTACGGGATCTCGTACAGCGAAGGCGCGCGGAAATCGTTCCGGGACGAGGCCGGTCTCGAGTTGCCACTCGAAGAGCACGGCGACGGCTGGCCGGAGTACGTCGCGTGGCGGCGCAGGCGACTGGGTGAACTGGTTGGGATCTGGGACCAGGCGGTCCGGGATCTCCGGCCGCACGCACGGTTCGTGCCGAACCTGGGTGCGCTCGCGGCGCGGGACCTGGCCCGCGATCTGGTCGGGCCGGTCGCGCCGCTGTTCATCGTCGACAAACAAGGCCGGCACGGGATCGAGGCGCCGTGGGCGGCCGGGCGGAACGGCAAGCGCAACCGCGGGGTGTTCCCGGATCGGCCGGTGCAGCTGATCACGTCGGTCGGGCCGGAGCACAAGTACCGCTGGAAGGACTCGGTCGCGCCGGCCGCGGAGACGAAGACCTGGATCGTCGACGGGTTCGCGCAGGGTGCGCTGCCGTGGTTCACGAAGTTCAACGCGAGCATCGCGGACGAGCGCTGGGTGCCGCCGGTCGTCGAGGCGTTCAACCTGCACGCGACGGTCGAACCCGTTCTGCGCGACCTGCGGATCACTGCCGAGGTCGCCGTCCTCGACGCGAGCCGGACCGGACAACTCCGGGCCGGAGACAACGATCACGAGGACGGCTTCTACCAGGCGCTGGTCGAGGCGCGGATCCCGTTCGAATTCGTCTCCGACCAGGTGATGACCCTCGAACGACTGCGTGCGTTCAAGGTCGTCGTACTCGCGAACGCCGAGCAGTTGAGCGACGAGCAGTGCGCGATCCTGCGCTCGTACGTCGACGGCGGCGGGTCGCTCGTGGCGGCGTACCAGAGCTCGTTGTACGACGAGGCTGGGGCGGCGCGCTCCGACTTCGGGCTTGGCGACGTACTCGAGGTGCAGCTGAGCGACAAGAGCCGGCCGGTGCAGAACAACTACATCGCGCTGACGGACCCGCATCCGGTGAACGCCGGGTTCGACGGTACGACGCGGATCATTGGCGGCACCCACATCATCGGGGTGTCGTCGGCCGCCGAGGCGCCGTTCCGCTTCATCCCGGACTTCCCGGATCTGCCGATGGAGGAGGTCTATCAGCGGGAGGCGCCGGACAAGCCGGCCGTGGTCTGCACCGAGAACGCTAAGGGCGGCCGGACGGTGTACTTCGCGTTCAACGTCGGCGCGATCTTCTGGGAGGCACTGCAGCCGGACCACGGGCGACTGATCGCGAACGCCGTCTCGTGGGCGCTCGGGAAGACACCGGGCGTGACTGTTGAAGGCGCGGGGCTGGTGGACGTCGCCGTCTACCGCGGCGACGCGGGCGCGGCCGTTGCCTTGGTCAACCTGACGAACCCGATGGCGATGCGCGGGCCGATCCGGGAGACCTTGCCGCTGCCGCCGCAGACTGTGTCGATCGCCGTACCCACCGATCGGGTGAAGGTCCGGCTCGTGGTGGCCGGAGTCGACGTCGAGCCGGCCGTGTCCGGCGGCCGGGTGGAGGTCGTGATCCCGACCGCCGGACTGCTGGAGGTCGTGCACGTGAATTGGAGCCAGGCATGAAGCTGGTCATTGGACGGTTGAACTCTCCGACGGGACCGAATTGATGATTGTTGTCGTTGGCAAGGAATCGCCCGGGTACGCCGCAGCGGCCGGGGAGGTGCCGGTGCGGTTCGTCGACTCGCTCGACGACGCGGCGGACGTCTTCGGTGAGATGGAGGCGGTGATCGCGCACGTGCCGCCGGAGGTGCTGGCGAAGGCGCCGAAGCTGCGCTGGGTGCACAGCCCGTCGGCCGGTGTCGACTCCGATCTCACGCCCGAGATGCGGGCGTCGCCGGTCGTCCTCACCTCGAGTGCGGGCAACGGCGGGATCTCGCTGGCCGAGCACTCGATCCTGCTGATGCTCATGCTGAACCGCGACGTACCGCGGTGGATGCGGGCACAGGCCGAGCATCGCTGGGACCACTACCGGCACGGAGAACTGGCCGGGCGCACGGTCGGCATCTACGGTCTGGGCCACTCCGGCCTCGATCTCGCGTTGAAAGCGAAGGCGTTCCACATGCGCGTCCTCGGCGTACGGCGACGCCCCGGCCAGCCGTCGCCGAACGTGGACGAGCTGTGTGATCTGGACCAGTTGCTGGCGGAGTCGGACTTCGTCGTGGTCACGACCCCGCGGACGCCGTCGACGGCCGGTGTCTTCGGCACGGACGAGTTCGCCCGGATGAAGTCGTCGGCGTACTTCATCTGCATCTCGCGCGGCGGCATCGCCGACGACGACGCGCTGCTGGAGGCGCTGCGGTCCGGGCAGATCGCGGGCGCCGGGCTGGACGCGCACGGCGTGGAGCCGTTGCCGCCGGAGAGCCCGTTCTGGTCGCTGCCGAACGTCATCGTCACGCCACACAACGGCGCGACGAGCGACGGGACACTGCGGCGCTCGCAGGAGATCGTCGCCGACAACATTCGCCGGTTCGTGGCCGGCGAACCGCTGCACAACGTCGTTGACAAGATTGCCGGTTACTAGCCGTGGGGACCGGATCGCATCTGGAGCTGGGGCCGTCCTCGCTGACCGATGCGCTCTACGAGTCGATCCGCAAGCGGATCGTGAACGGCGAGATCCCGCAGGGGGAGAAGCTCACCGAGGTGCGGCTGGCCACGGAGTACAACGTGGCCCGCCCGACCGCCAAGGCGGCGCTCGAGCGGCTCACGGCGCTCGGACTGCTGCGTCGTACGGCGCACAAGACCGCGGTCGTCCCGGTGCTCGACCAGGCCGAGATCCGGGACCTGTTCTTCAGCCGGATCACGATCGAGAAGGCCGCGGTGTCCGCGCTCGCCGCGACCGGCGAGGTGCCGGCCGACGCGGCGCGGGCCCAGGTCGCGATGGAGTACGCCGCGCGCGACCGCCTGTTCGAGAACCAGGTCGACGCGGACATCGCGTTCCACACGGCCCTGGTGGCGGCGGTCGGCAGCCGGCGGCTGTCCCGGATGCATGAGCTGATCATCGGCGAGGTGCACCTCTCGATGGGGCAGTACAAGGCCCATCGGAAGGCCGATCCGTCCACAGTCGCCTCCGAGCACGCCGCCGTACTGGAGGCGATCGCCGCCGGCGACTCGACCGCTGCCGCCGACCACATGGCGTACCACCTCGAGCAGGCCGAAGGCCGCCTGCTCAGCGCGCTGCCCCAGGAGTAGTCACACCAGGTCGTGGCGGAGCAGGACGGTCCGGTTGTCGAAGGTGCGGGTCTCCGCGAGGCGGAGGTAGCGGCGGTCGGTGGGCTGGTAGACGGGCTTGCCGCCGCCGAGGATCACCGGGTGCACGATCACGTGGTACTCGTCCAGCAGGCCGAGCTCGGTCAGCGCGGCGGCCACACTCGCGCTGCCGGTGAGCAGGATGTCCTTGCCCGGCTCGTCCTTGATCGCCCGGACGGCCTCCGCGTTCCGGACGATCCGGGTGTCCCAGTCGGCGCTCTCGAGGGTCGTCGACAGCACCACCTTGGGCGTACGGCGCCACACCGGGGCGAACTGGATGGCGTGCTCGTCCGGGTTCATCGACTCGGCGTTCGGCCAGTACGACGACATCATGGTCCAGACCGTCCGCCCGTACAGGAACAGGTCGGAGCGCTGGGTCAGGCCCATCGAGTAGTCGCCGAGTTCCGGACCGAGCTCCGCCCAGTCGAACTCGCCGTTGGGGCCCTCGATGAAGCCGTCGAGCGACTGGTGCACGTAGTACATGATCTTCCGCATGATGTCCTCCGGATGATGGCTGCTTGTGCCTTCTGGTCGTCACCGACCCGCAAGCCTTGACATCCTTTTCTGGGATTGACGAAATCGGTCCGGCTTGGGAAGGTCGGGGGTGAACGGGCGGGGTCTGGGGGAGGGCCGGCTGCCCGTCGGGGGTTCAGCCGCTCTCTGGGGAGAAGTTCCGCGCTGCGCTCGACGGCGACGACCGGTCTGCACGGCATGCGTTGGACGTGCGTTGCACCTGCATGCCGATCTGCGACAGGGCGACAGTTCGGGGAGCGGACATGAGCACGATAGAGGATCTGCGGGAAGGCATCAGGGGACAGGTCGTCACGCCTGGTGACGAGGGGTACGACGCGGCTCGCCGCGTCAACAATGCGATGCACGACAAGCGGCCGAAGGTGATCGTCCGGTGTGCGAACGCCGGCGACGTGATGACGGCCATCGACTACGCCCGGACCAACGACCTGGAGCTCGCGGTCCGCGGTGGCGGGCACAGCGTGCCGGGGTTCGGCACGGTCGACGACGGTCTGGTCATCGACCTGGGCGGGATGAACAACGTCCGGGTCGACCCGGTGAACCGGACGGCGCGGGCCGGCGGCGGCGCGACCTGGGGCGACTTCAACGCCGCCACCCATGCCTTCGGGCTGGCCACCACCGGCGGCATCATCTCGACCACCGGCGTCGGCGGGCTGACGCTCGGCGGCGGGATCGGGTACCTGGCCCGCGGTCTCGGGTTGTCCTGCGACAACCTGATCTCGGCCGACGTGGTGACCGCGGACGGGAAGTTCCTGATCGTCAGCGAGAAGGAGAACGACGACCTGTTCTGGGCGCTGCGCGGCGGTGGCGGCAACTTCGGCGTGGTGACCGCGCTGGAGTTCCGGCTGGCGCCGGTGTCGACGATCTACGGCGGTCCGATGTTCTTCGAGCTGTCGGACGCGGCCGCCGTACTGACCGGGTTCCGGGAGCTGATCAAGGACGCGCCGGAGCAGCTCGGCGGGTTCCCGGCGTTCCAGATCGCGCCGCCGCTGCCGTTCATCCCGGAGAACCGGCACGGCGAACCGTTCGCCGCGATCGTCGGCTGCTGGGCCGGCGACCTCGACGAGGGCGAGACGCAGATCTCGAAGTTCCGCGAGTTCGCGCCGGTGATGGCCGAGCACGTCGGACCGATGCCGTACCCGGCGCTGAACGGTGCGTTCGACGCGCTGGTCCCGCCCGGGCTGCAGCACTACTGGAAGGCGAACTTCGTCACCGAGCTGACCGACGAGGCGATCCAGGCGCACCTGCGGCACGCGCCCGGTCTCCCGGCGGTGAACTCGACCGTGCACATCTATCCGATCAACGGCGCCTGCCACCGGGTCACGCCGGACGGGACCGCGTTCGCCTACCGGGACGCGAACTTCGCCACCGTGATCGCCGGCATGTGGCCGGACCCGGCGCAGAACGAGGCCGGGATCGAATGGGTTCGTTCGTACTACGACGACGTGGCGCCGCACTCCGAGGCCGGCGGGTACATCAACTTCATGGCCGACGACGACCAGGGCCGGATCCGGGAGAACTACCGGCAGAACTACGACCGGCTGGTCGAGGTCAAACGCAAGTACGACCCGGGCAACGTGTTCCATCTCAACCAGAACATCATGCCCTAGGCAACTATCAGGGTGCGGCCGGTACGTCGTCGTACCGGCCGCACGCCTGGGGGTTAGAGCGTTACCAGGCGCTGGAAGAATGCGCGGTACCGCTGCAGCGCCGAGCGGAGGTCCTCGGTCGACGGCTCGCCGCCGGACCACTGCTGCTCGAGACCTTGGTGCTGGCGGTCGAAGCTGTCCGACAGGTTCCGCAGGACGTCGTCGACCAACGTGTCGGCCTCGGTGACGGCCTTGCGCGGGTCGTCCACGAAACTTTGCTGGATGACCTCCCACCGAGCCCGGTAGTCCACAGCCGATTCCTCGGCCACCAACGGCTCGTCAGCCGCAGGCGTGGCGGTCATGGCGTCGTCGGTGCGGTCGACGACCGGCGGCTCCGCCGTACGGTCCGCCATCGATTCGTCCATGCGCCGGTCCGCGATCGGTTCGTCGAGCGTGCGGTTGTCGAGTTCGGCGTCGTAGCGGCGGTCGTCCGGTGTGGTCATGCTTGCTCCTCGGCGTTCGTCGGGCGGGTGGTATGACGGATGTTGTGATCGGCGCTGTCGTCGAGCAGCGCGTCGACCAGCCGGCCGTACGCGGTGACCGCCTGGCGAAGGTCCTCGGTGCCGGCCTCGCCACGGGAGTCGGCGACCGCGACCCGGTGTGCGTCGCGATAGTGCGCAGCCACCTCCGGATGCTCGACCGAGATGTCGTTGACCCGTTGGTCGAACTCGTCGACCGGGTAGCCGGACTCGCGCATCATCCGCAGTACCAGCCGGTCGGCGTCGGCAACCGCGCTGGCGGGGTGGTCCACGAAGCTCTGCCGCACCTCGGCCCACTCGGCTTCGTAGGCCGTGGCGGAACGCCGGCTCAGCGGCGTGATGTCGAGCTTCGACACGCGACGCTCCCGGCCGCGCAGTTCGCGCTCCGCACTGCGGCGGTCACCCGACTCCTCGACGGTGCGCTCGTACTCCGGGCCGAACCGCTGCTGCAGCTCGCCCGAACGTCTGCGCTGATACATGAACAACAGCGCGGCCGCCGCGAGTAGTACGACGACGATCACGATGGTCAGGACGGTACCCATCAGAACTCCAGTCCGATTGCGTGAACGGACCCGCGATCTGGTGACACCAGTCGCGAGGACCCTTTGACAGACGGTCCCCAGCGCCGCCTCACATCCCCCGTGGCCCCGACCGGTACCCAACACCTGTGCAGACAAGCGTCCGGCCGGCCACCTGTTCGAGGTGACCGGCCGGACGGGGTGCGGCGATTACGCCTTCGGCGCCAGCTTGTGCACGACGATGCCGGACTTGAACGTCGTCGTACCGAGCAGTTCGAGGTGGGTGAGATCGATGCTGTCGCCGCGGAACATGTTCGCGCCGTCGGCCACTACCGGGAAGATCCAGAAGTGGTACTCGTCGACGAGTTTGTTCTCCAGCAGGGTCTTCGAGAACGACCCGGTGCCGTACTTGATCAGGTTCCCGCCGTCCTCCTCCTTGAGCCGGCGGACGGCCTCGGCCGCGTCGCCCTCGAGCGGCTGGGCGTTCCACTTCCAGTCGGTCAGCGTGCGAGTGGCGACGTACTTCGGCATCGCGTTGAAGTGGTCCGTGAACGGGTCTCCGCTGCGCTGCATCCACGCGTCCGCGAAGCCCTCGTAGGTCACCCGGCCGAGCACCTGGGCGTCGACACCCTCCATCAGGCCTTGCGAGTACGCCGCGTGCTCGTCGTCCCAGTACGGCGGGCTCCAGCGCTGCGGCTCCTCGATGACGCCGTTCAGCGTGATGAACGTGGTTTCGATCAGCTTCCTCATGGGTCTGTTCCTTTCAGTGTTTGTATGGGCGCCGCGTGCGGGCGTCCCGGAGTGCTTCGGCCCACCAGGTGAGCTGGTCGAGCATGAGTTTTGCTTGTGCCTCGTAGCCGGCGGAAGGCTTGGGCCAGCCGCCGTCGGCGGTGAACTGCTCCCAGTAGCAGGGCAGTGCGACGGTGTTGCGAATCGTGACGGCCTGGAGCTCGCTGAAGACCTGGCGCAGCTGAGCCGTGGCGTAGCACCCGCCGCTCTCCCTGCCGTAGCTGACGATCGCGACCGGCTTGGCGTGCCACTCCTCGTAGTACCAGTCCAGTGCGGTCTTCAGCGACGCAGGGAAGCTGCAGTTGATCTCCGGGGTGACGACGGCGAACGCATCCGCGGCTGCCAGCCTCGGAGCTAGTACGGCGACCTGTGCGGGCGTCTCGTCGTCGGTGTCCGGCAAGGTCGTCGGCAGGTCCGCCGCCTTGAGATCGAGGAGGTCGACCTCGAACTGCTTGACCGCCTCCTGTGCCAGCCAGTCCGCCACGATCGGTCCGAACCGGCCACGCCGGGTGCTACCGATGATCACTGCCAGTCGCATCGTCGTCCTCCTTCCGTCTGAACCAAACTCTGCCGGAGGGCGTTTACGGTTTCTTTCCGGTCCTTTCGCTGCGGCCGGAATAAGGTGCCCTCATGCGCTTCGGGGTGCTCGGACCGGTGACGGCGTGGACAGACGCGGGGATGCCTGTGGTCATCCAGGGTCTGAAGGTGCGCGCGCTGCTGGCCGACCTGCTCGTGCACGAGGGGCGTCCGGTGCCGGCGGACCGGCTCATCGACGACCTGTGGGGTACGAACGTGCCCGGCAACCCGGCCGGCACGCTGTCCGCCAAGGTGTCCCAGCTGCGCCGGGCCTTCGAGGACGCCGAGCCCGGCAGCCGTTCGCTGGTGCAGTCCGGTACGGCCGGCTATTCGGTGTCCGTCTCCGCCGCCAACTACGACGCGCTGCGTTTCGGTGAGCTGGTGGCTGCCGGCTCGCTCGACGAGGCGCTGGCGTTGTGGCGCGGCCCGGCGTACGCCGACTTTGCGGACAACGCGTTTGCCGAGACAGCCGTGGCCCGGCTCACGGATGTCCGGCTCACTGCTCTCGAACAGGCGGACCTGCCCGTTGTCGATCTCGCGGCGCTGGTGAAGGAGCATCCGCTGCGCGAAGGCCTCCGAGCCGCGCACATGAAGGCGCTCTACCGTGCTGGTCGTCAGAGCGAGGCCCTGGACAGCTACGCGGAGCTGCGCGACCTGCTGCTGGATGAGCTCGGTCTGGACCCCACCCCCGAGCTGGTCGCCCTGCACCAGTCGATCCTCACGCAGGACCTGCCGCACGCCCGCAACAACCTACCTGCCGCGTTGAGCGAGCTGATCGGTCGCAGCGATGCTCTGGCGGACGTCAGTGCCAGTCTGGCCAGCACGCGCCTGGTCACCCTGACGGGGCCGGGGGGAGTGGGCAAGACCCGGCTGGCACTCGCCGCGGCCGCAGCCACGGCAGACCGGTTCGCCGACGGCGTTGTGCTGGTCGAGCTGGCTGCTGTCACTCCTGACGCGTTGTCGGTCGCCAACTCGCTCACTGACGCGGTGCAGGCCGCGCTGGACCTCCGGGACACCGGCGGCTCGTCTGCGGTCGACAGACTGGCTGCGGTGATGGGGTCCCGGCTGCTGGTCCTGGACAACTGCGAGCAGGTGATCGAGGTCGTTGCAGCGTTGACAGACCGGTTGCTGGCCGCCGCGCCGGGTCTTCGCGTGCTCGCAACGAGCCGTGAGCCACTCGGCCTGGCTGGTGAGGTTGTGTGGAGCGTGCCGCCGCTGGAGGTGCCGTCGCCCTCCCTCAGTGCGGAGGCCGTGAGCGAGTGCAGTGCCGTGCAGCTGTTCGCGACGCGTGCCGCTGGAGCATCTCGTGGCTTCGCACTGACCGATGAGACCGTGGCTGACGTTGCCGTGCTCTGCCGGCGGCTGGACGGGATCCCATTGGCGCTGGAGCTTGCTGCGACGCGAGTGCGTGCGTTGGGGGTGCATGGGCTCGTTGCGCGGCTGGACGACCGGTTCCGATTGCTGGCGACGGGTCATCGGGGCGCTGCGCCGCGACAGCAGACTCTGCACGCGATGATCGACTGGAGCTGGGAGCTGCTCGCGCCAGAGGAGCAGTCCGTGCTGCGGCGCCTCGCAGTACACGCAGATGGCTGTACTGCGGAGGCTGCGGCAGCTGTGTGCGGTGAGGACGACGTACTGGATGTCCTGGTGCGGTTGGTCGACCGGTCGCTCGTCGTACCGGTGGAGGGGACTCGCTTCCGGTTGCTCGAGTCGGTGGCGGCGTACTGCGTCGACAAGCTGCGAGCCACCGGTGAGCTCGAGTCTGCGCATCAGCGGCATCTGTCGTACTACGTGTCGCTGGCTGAGGCCGCGCGGCCAGGACTGTTCAGTGGTGAGCAGAGTCGATGGCTGAAGGTGCTGGACGACGACTCCGCGAACTTCCGGACCGCACTGGATCGAGCTGTAGTCACTGGGCAGCTGGACCTCGCCGAACGCCTCGTCGACGCCCTGGCGTGGCACTGGTTCTTGCGCGGGCGTCATGTCGAGGCCATGCGGTCTCTGGAGGCTGTGCCGGGCTCTGCGCGGGCCGGGGCGTGGCGGGCCGGGTACATGTACCTGCTCGGTCACCCTGACGCTCCGGCGGAGCGGGACCGGTGGGTGGACGCTGCAGATGCGATGGGACTTTGGTGGATCGCCAACGCTGCGAGTGACGCAGGAGACCTTCCGGCGTGCGAGGCGATGCTGGACCGGGCGCTGAAGAGGTTCGAGGCCGACGAGGACCAGTGGGGCGTCGCGGCGGTGCTGGCTGCGCGGGCGAAGCATGCGCACGTGCGGGCGGACCTGCCGGCTCTCTACGACAGTGCGTGCGAGAGCATCACGATCTTCCGTGGGCTGGGGGATCGGTGGGGCGTGCTGCAGGCGACGGGCTGGTTCGGCGCCCACGCCGAGCTCGTCGGCGAGTTCGACGAGGCGCAGCGGCTTCATCTCGAAGGTCTACAGGCCGCGGAGGAGCTCGGGCTCTGGCCAGAGGTCGCCAGCGCGCTGGGCATGCTCGGCTGGACGTCGATCCGGCAGGCGCGCTACGAGTCGGCGCGGACGTACGGCGAGCGCGCCCTGCGGCTGGCCACCGAACAAGGACAGCGCTCGACACAGGCGCTGGCGGAGCTCGTGCTCGGTTTCGCGGCACGTCGTACCGGCGCTCTGGACGAGGCATCGCAGCGGTTGCAGGCGTTGATCGACGCCGCGCGCCTGCAGAAGGAGTCGGTCCTCTACCTGTCGATCGTGTTGGAGGAGCTTGGGTTCGTCAGGGAACTCCAGGGCCGGCCGGAGGACGCGCTGGCCCTGCACACGGAAGCGTTCCAGGTGTCGGTGGACTTCGACTCGCTGCGCGGGATGTGCTGGGCGCTGGAGGGGATTGCCGCCTGTCACCCGGACAAGGTCCTGGCGGCTGTGTTGCTGGGCTCCGCGGCCGCAACCCGGGCGTCGGAGAACTACCTGATGGCCGCTACCGAGACCGAGGACCTCGATCGAGCGGTCGCCGCCGCAGCTGTCCTGGGCGAGGCGGAGTACGAGGCGGCGTACGCGCGCGGCGTGACCCTGAGTCCGCCGGAGGCCTTCGAGCTGCTCGTCCGGCAGTAGATGTTCTGTAGTTGAGATTATTTGTCTGCCGAAGTAGTTTTGCTCCCGAGCCAACTTCGACAGGTGAAGGTGAACCATGGACTACGGCCACGAGCTGGTCTTCGGCACGTTCCTGACCCCCGCGGTCGACAACCCGGACCGCGTGATCGCGCTGGCCCAGCTGACCGAACAGGTCGGCCTCGACCTGGTGAGCTTCCAGGACCACCCGTACCAACCGCGGCTGATGGACGCCTGGACCCTGCTGTCCGTCGTCGCCGCCCAGACCCAGCGCGTGAAGGTGACCACGAACGTCGCCAACCTGCCGCTCCGCCACCCGGTCGTCCTCGCGCGCAGCGTCGCGACGCTCGACCTGATCACCGGCGGTCGGGTCGAGCTCGGCCTCGGTGCCGGCGGGTTCCTGGACGCGGTGGCGGCGAACGGCGGGCCGCGGCTGACGACCGGGCAGAGCATCGCAGCGCTGGAGGAGGCCATCGCGATCATGCGCGAGGTCTGGACGCCTGCCGGCGGCGGCATCCGGCTGGCCGGGAAGCACTACACCGTCGCCGGTGCGAAGCGCGGTCCGCAGCCGGCGCATGACGTGTCGATCTGGCTGGGTGCGTACAAGCCGCGGATGCTCGCTCTCACCGGCCGGCTCGCGGACGGCTGGCTGCCGAGCAGCGGTTACGCCAGCCCGGAGGAGCTGGCCGCGATGAACAAGCTCATCGACGAGGCAGCGGTGGACGCCGGACGGGATCCTTCGGCGGTGCGGCGGCTGTACAACATCTCGGGGCGGTTCAGCGGGAGTGGAGGATTCCTGCAAGGACCGGAGGAGGTGTGGATCGATCAGCTTGCCGAGCTGACGTTGGGCGAGGGGATGAGCACGTACATCCTGGCGTCCGACGACCCTGACGACATCCGGCGCTTCGCTGAGGTGGCCGCCGGTGTCCGCGAGGCAGTCGATGCTGGTCGTCGGGCGCCGGTAGCTCCGGTGGCTCCGGTCGGTCTGGGCGGTTCGGTCGAAGCGCCCCGACAGTCTGCTGCGGCGTCTGGGTTCGGCGTTGTTCCGACACCGCCTCCGGCTGTGAAGCGCAGCGCCGTACAGCTGCTGGACGAGTCGGTGCGGCCGACCGGTCCGGCGCAGGACCCCACGCGGACCTACACGCCGTACCAGCTGCAGTCCGGCCAGCATCTGATCGACGTACACGACCACCTGCGTGCCGAGCTCGACCAGGTGCGCGATCTGGTCGAGCAGGTGGCCGCGGGCACGCTGGGCGTCGGCGCGGCGCGTTCGCACATCAACACGATGACGATGCGGCAGAACAACTGGACCCTCGGCACGTACTGCGAGTCCTACTGCCGTCTGGTGACGACACACCACTCGATCGAGGACGCTTCACTCTTCCCGCATCTGCGTCGGGCCGACCCGGCGCTGGTCCCGGTCGTCGATCGGCTGCAGGAGGAGCACAAGATCATCCACGACGTCCTCGAAGGCGTCGACAAGGCCCTCGTCGCCCTGGTTGACGGCTCAGGCAGCATCGACGGTCTGCGGGCAGCCGTCGACCTCCTGGACGACACGCTGCTCTCGCATCTCTCCTACGAGGAACGCGAGCTGGTCGAGCCGCTGGCCCGACTCGGGGTGCTGTAGCTACTTCGCTTCGCCGAGCAGTGAGGCGAGGATGTCGAGCAGGCGGAGGGTCGGGACCTCGCCGAGGAGGCGGGCCGCGCTCGTCGGCGGCTCCGCGATCAGGCGGACCTGCAGCAGCTTGAAGTCGCGGACGTTGGCCGGGTTGACCAGGTCGTCACGGACGGCCTTGAGGAACTCGGACCCCGCCGAGGCCGTGCCGTACGTCATCCGGATGAAGCTGTCGGTCACGGGGTAGAGGTACGGCCGCTTCAGGTGCAGCAGCTTGGACTTCTTCGCGTGCCCGAATCCGCGGTGACCGGTGAACTTGTCGTCCAGCGCCATCGCGGCCTCGAACAGGTCGCTGCCCGGCGCCGCGTCCTCCAGCCGCGCGTCGACCGGGATCGCGGCGAACTCCTTGTCGGCCTCGACCTCGAGCAGCCACGGGATGTCCAGCATCCGGAGGTCGCTGCCGATCACCATCGTCCGGCCGAGGTCCTCGAACGTCACCCGGTTCGGGTCGGCGCCACCGACGGTGGTCATCCCCGGCAGCCCGTCGTAGTACTGCAGCACGGCGCCGTTCGTCTCGGCGTACAGCCGCAGCTGCGCGATCGCCTCGTCGACGACGATCTTCCGGGTACCGATGTTCATGAGCCACACCCTCACACTTGTGGTGGCAGACCCGCCAGAAGGCGGACCATCATTCGAACGTTCCTCACACACTGTTTCCGCAGATCGTAGCGACTCCACGGGCACCTGCACGCCACTCTCACTGCCCGTTATCCACAACCTGTAACCATTCGCCCGCCAGTCTCGAAATCTCTATAGACTCTCAGTAACAGCCCACCCACTGAGCGCAGGCGGCCGCCGGGAATTGGGTTGAGGACGTGCCAGCGGGTGCTCATGATGTGGGCATGACTACGACCTTCGGACTGATGCTGATCGAACCTGCGGCCGCGGCGGCCCGGGTTCAGCAGCAGGCCGGTCGTGGGTGGGGGTCGATACTCGGTCAGTCGTGATCGGGGTAGTGGTCGCGGGGCTCCTGGCTGGGTATGGGGTGGCCATGCCGGTCGGGCCCGTCGGGACCTACCTGGTGGCGTTGACTGCACGGAGCTCGTTGCGGATCGGGGCGTTCGCGGCGCTCGGTGTCGCGTCGGCCGATGGCGTGTACGCCGCGGTGGCCGCAGTCGCCGGTACTGCGCTGGCGCCGTTGCTGGTGCCGGTTGTGGGACCGCTGCGCTGGGCGTCTGTTGTCGTGCTGATCGGCCTGGCAGCGATGGGTGCGGTCAAGGCAGTACGGCGGTACCGAGCGCAGCGGCTCGCAGTCATCGAGCAGGAGACTCCGGTCGGTGTACGGACGGCGTACTTCGGGATGCTCGGGATGACGCTGCTCAACCCGTGGACGGTGATCTACTTCGCCGCGCTCGTGCTGGGTGGATCCGGTGTCGCGGGGTTCGGTGAGCGGGTGGCGTTCGTGGTCGCTGCGTTTGCGGCGTCAGCGAGCTGGCAACTGCTGCTGGCCGGCGGCGGGGCGCTGCTGGGCCGCCTGCTGACGGGCCATGTCGGCAAGTTGGTGACCGCGGTGGCCTCGAGTCTGCTGATCGTCGTACTCGCGGTGAAGTTGGTGGCCTAGCCGCGCTGGAAGGATGGCTGCTGTGCCGAATCCTGACGTGGAGATCCAGCGCGGAGACACGAGCATCGCTGTCACCGATCGCGGCGTCGACGGACCGCCGGTGGTTCTGCTGCACGGACTGGCCGGAAGTTCACGTGAACTCCTGCCGACCGCGGACGCGCTCACGGATCGCTTCCGGGTGCTGCTGGTCGACCAGCGTGGCCACGGCCGCAGCACCCGTCGTCCAGCAGACGTCTCCCGCGATGCGTACGTCGGCGATGTCGTCGCCGTCATCGAACAACTCCTCGCGGGGCAGCGGGTCCGACTGGTCGGCCAGTCGATGGGCGCGCACACGGCATTCCTCACCGCTGCGGCGCGCCCAGACCTGATCGATCGGCTCGTGATGCTCGAAGGTCACGTCGCCGGCGACGACGGACCTGAGGGCGCGGCCAAGATCGGTGAGTACTTCGCATCGTGGCCGGTGCCGTTCACCGACGAGGCGGCGGCGCGCTCGTTCCTCGGCGACCGCCCGCTGACGGATGCCTGGGTCAACGATCTCGAACCGGCTCCCGACGGGCTGCGGCCACGGTTCGATCCGGACATCATGCAGGGCGCGATCGCGGCCGTGCAGGAAGATCGCTGGACCGAATGGGAGAACCTCACCGTCCCCACGCTGGCCGTGTTCGCCGAGCACGGCATGTTCACCGCCGAACAGAAGAACGAACTCATCCGGCGCCGGCCGGCCACCCGGCGGGCCGACCTCTCCGCGGCAAGCCACGATGCGCACCTCGACGCGTTCGAGGGCTGGATCGGCATCCTCAATGGATACCTGGACGAGGACCTCCGTTAGAGGCCGCGTTCGATCGCGCCGCTGGGGTTGAGGAAGAGCAGGATCGGCGGTCCGGTGTTCGGGAGGATGGCGGAGTACGCCTGGAGTTGTGGAGCGTAGTAGGCGACTCGGCTGTCCAGGGCTGCCGCGGGGATGGCGTCCGTCTTGTAGTCGACGATGATGAGACGGCCGTCGTCGTCGCGGTAGATGAGGTCGACGAAGCCTTCGAGCACGGTGCCGTCGGGTTGGACGGTGCCGACGTACGACTCGCGCCAGTGCTCGCGGGCGACGGCTCGCTTCACCACGTCGGATGCGAGCGCCGAACGGACCAGCGCGGTGACGACGTCGGCGTACTCGAGGACGCCCTCAGCCAGGCACTGGGTGGAGACGGCGGCTTCGAGACCGGCGCCGGTGGACAAGTCGACAACCTGGAGTACGGCGTGGACCGCGCGCCCGATCGCGGTGCCGTAGCGGCCTTTGGACCAGGGCGGGAGCTCCAGGTCACGGGCGGCCTTGGCCGTGCCGGGGTCGATCTCGGCGAGGGCCGCCTCCGGGCCGGTGCCTTCGAGGCCGGACGCGCTCTGGGCGGAGCGGGCGCGGCTCGCGGCCTGTGCTGCGGCCGCGCGGGTCTCCCACTCGGTGCGGGAGATCGGCGGAGTGACGTCGGGGCTGCCCGATGGCTCGCGGTCGGGGACCGGCGGGCTGGTGAACAACGTGGAGTGCGGCGCTTCGACACCGCCGGCCGTCGCGAGCAGCTCGGCGTTGCTGGAATGGCGGCGGTTGCCTGAGCGGTGCAGCGAGACGATCAGGTGATCGCGGGCGCGCGTCGCGGCGACGTACAGCAGGCGGCGGCGTTCGTAGTCGTCCATCTGTTCGTCGACCGGTTGCACGAGGTCGAAGTCCTCGGTCTGGACCGACGACTTGAGCTTCACGGCGTACCCGCCGTCCGGAGGCCAGAGGACCTGGACGCCGCGCTGGCGGTTCGGGGAGGCGGACATGCCGGACAGGATGACGATCGGGAACTCGAGACCCTTCGCGGCGTGGATCGTCATCACGCGGACGGCGTCGGCGTCGGTCTCGGGCAGCACGGCCTCGGCGACGCGGGACGTTTCCTCGCCCTGGTGGGCAGCCCAGGCGAGGTACGAGCGCAGGCCGCCGTGTTCGACCTCGGACCAGGCGCGGGCCTGGTCGACGACGAAGCGGATCCGGCGCCAGGCGTCGCGAGCGCGCGGGCCGATCGCGGCGACCTCCAGCATGCGGCGGTCGGCGACGATCTTCGCGAGGACCTCGCTCGGGGTGAGCCAGCGGGCGGCGTAGTACGTCCGGCGGAGCCACTCCATCGCGTCGCCGACCGGGTGGGTGAGGAGCTGGTCGGGCACCGGGGCGGTCAACGTGAACGAGCCACCGGAGCGTTTCCAGGTGTAGAGGTCGTCGTCGCCGCAGCCGAACAGTGGGGAGCGGAGCGTGGTGACGAGCGCGAGTTGGTCGCTCGGGTCGCCGAGGGCGCGGGCGCAGGCGAGCAGGTTGCGGACCTCGGCGGTCTGGTAGACGAGGGAGCTGGCTTCGGCGCGGTACGGGATGTCGGCGCGGTCGAGGGCGTCCTCCAGGAACGGGAGGGACGTGCGGGCCGGGACGAGTACGGCGATGTCGCCGGCTTCCGCGGGGCGCCAGGCTTCGGCGCGGCCGTCGTAGACCAGCCAGCCTTCGCGGAGGGCCTGCTCGACGACAGACGCGACGTCGGCGGCTTCACGCTGACGCAGGACGGAGGCTTGGGCCCGGGGGAGGTCGTCGTGCGGCTCCGCGCCGAGGATGGTGACGGCCGGGCCGCTGGACGGGTCCTCGGGTGTGTCGTCCGGCAGGTCCGTTGGTACATCGGCGGACACCGAGTCATCACGCCGCCGGAACTGCAGGACGGTCGCGACGTCGGCGACCTGCTCGTCTGCACCGGTGGGGGCCGGGTCCTCGTCGAAGAGGGTGGGCTCGTCGTCGGCGTCGTCGAACATGGACAGTTGGTCGCCCTTGACGGACGTCGGCTCGCTGGGCTGACCAGGCGCTTGAGGCCGAGCGGGCTGACCCGGGCGGATCGACGACGAGTTCCCAGGAAGGGACGATGCGCCGGGGCGGGAGGTCGAGCTGGACGACGGTGTGGTGGTTGCTGCGGTGGGGCTGGTGCGGTGGGGGGAGAGGGACTGGTAGGAGGGCTGGGCGGCTTCCTGGGGCTGGATCAGGGTGCTGAAGACGGTGTTGATCCAGCGCAGGATCGGAGGCACCGTGCGGAAGTTGGTGGTCAGGGCAACGGTCTCGCCGAGCAGGTCCTGGGCGGTGAGGTACGTCGCGATGTTCGCGCGACGGAAGCGGTAGATGGACTGCTTCGGGTCGCCGACCACGAACAGGCGCCCTTCGGGGACCTCGACGTCGCGCCAGTCCTCGGCCTCGGCCTCGGCGCCGCCGGCGATGCGGACCGCGAGCTCGATCTGGATCGGGTCGGTGTCCTGGAACTCGTCCAGCAGCAGCCGCTCGAACCGCTCCTGCAGATCCGCGCGGACCGCCGCGTTGCGCCGGAGCAGATCGCGAGCCAGCACCAGCAGGTCGTGGAACTCCAGCCGGCCCTCGGCCCGACGAAGCTCGGCCGACTCCAGCACCCGCTCGGCGATCCAGTGCGAAAGGTGCCGAAGGCAAGCATCGAGGAGAAGCTCGACCAGCGAACCGGCGACCTCGACCACCTCGGTGCAGTCACCGCGGACTTTGGCGATGTCGGGCCAGTTCTCCTTGCGCCCGATCCGTCCGACCTTCAGGCCGCGCAGCGCCTGCAGGATCGCGAGCTGGGTCTCCTGGTCGGACGCGGCGTCGAGCATCAGCCCGAGCTCGCGGATCTGCAGCAGCTTGGGCAGCAACCGGTCCTCGGGGTCGAGGCACGACTCGGCCACCCCGCCGATCTGGGCGGCCGCGGCGATCAGCCCGGTGAGATCAGGCATCGCGACCAGCTCAGGCGGGTCGACCAGGACTCTTTCGGCGATCAGGTCCCAGTCGTTGCCGAACAGCCGCGCGAGCGACCGAAGATGCTTCAGCTCGACCCCGACCGCCATCGCGAGAAGCAACGGCTCGGCGATGGAGTCGTCGTCGAGGAGTTGCTGCTGCAGCTCGGCCCAGCGCTCCTCGAAAGCGACCGAGGACCCGACCTCGTCGAGTACGTCGATGAGCGGCGGCAGCCCGGCCTCGATCGGATGGGCGAGCAGGATCTGTTGGGCAAAGGCGTGCAGGGTGCCGATCGAGGCGGAGTCCAGGTCGTCCAGCGCCCCGTCGGCGAGTTGGCCGGCGCCGTCTCTCCGTGCCTTCTCGAACTCGACCCGCAAGCGGTCCCGCAGCTCTGCGCCTGCCTTCTCGGTGAAGGTCACCGCGGCGACCGTGCGCAGCGGCACGCCGTCACGCAGCACCAAGGTGGTCACTCGATCGACCAGCGCATGCGTCTTGCCGGACCCCGCACCCGCCTCGACGAAGAGAGTGGTCTCGGTATCGGAACGGATGCGATCGCGCGCCGCGCCGTCGAGCAGCTGTTCACTCATCGCCGTCCTCCAACGCGGTCGGGTCGATGAGGCGAACCAAGCGCTCCAGGACAGGGTCGTGGCGTTTGCGGTCCCAGCGGGCGCGGACCTCGCTGTGACCGATGCCGTCCGGGTTGCAGTACGGGCACTGCACCCAGAGGAAGTCCGGGATCTCCGGCGCCTTCGGCGGAAAGTACCCGGCCGCGATCGACGACACGATCACGTCGAGCGTGTCGACGTACCGCTCCTCGACCTCGGGGGTCAGTGGGACCGGGATCCGTTTGCCGCCGCGGCGGACGAACCAGTACGACGCCTCGACCGGAGTGGACTGCTCGCCCAGCCGGGCTCGCGCCGCATACGCGTACACCGGCAGTTGCAGCTTCGTCCCGCCCGCGACCGGGTCCGCCTCGATGCCTTCGTACCGCGAGAAGCCGCCGGTCTTCACGTCGGTCACGTAGATCGTGCCGTCCGCGCCGACGTCGACCTTGTCGGCGGATCCTCGCAGCAACACGCGACCGGACGGCACCGGGATCTCCACCGGAGGCTCGCCGCCGAACCCGAACGTGAGCTCGCTGGCGACGACCGACGCGGACCGCTCGGCACGCCACCGATCGTCGTCGGTCAGCAACACCATCAGGTCGCCGAGGATCCGCAACCGCTCGCGCTGCCACAGCCGCGGGTGGCCGGTCAGCCCCTCGGCCTCGAACTCCTCCGCGAGCTCGGCTCCGATCGCCAGCAGGAGCGAGCGCTGCTCGGCCGTCCACGCCTCACCGAAGCCAGGAAGCGAACCGGCCAGCCGGCTCACGAACCTGTCCAGGCTGTTGTGGATCAGGTTGCCGATCTGGATCGGTGAGATCACCAGCAGGTCCTCGGGCGCCTCCAACGGCTCCACCTGAAGCAACCGCTCGACGAAGTACGCATGCGGGCAGGTGGCATACGACTCGAGCGACGTCGGCGATGCGATCCGATCCTCGACGGCGTACTCGGGCAGTCCCGAGACACCCGACAGGTCCCCGTCGAAGCGGGTGAACGCATTCGAGCCACGTCCGCGCAGCAACTCCCGCGCCCGCACCAGCACGCCGTCCTGAACCCACAACCCCGCCGCGGCGGCCCGCGTCTGCCACTCCTGCTCCGTCGCCGGCATCGTTGCCATAGTCAACGAACCTGCGTACGACGCCGACGTCTGCAGGACCTCGGTGTACCGGTCCCATTGGGTCGCCGGGAGCGCGTGATCGCCGGTCAGCTCGCGCAACGACCCGAGCAACCAACGTGTCGGCAACCGGCGTGACGATCGCCGCAGATCGCCGCGCGGGAACGCCGCCACCACTCGCGCGCCCGCAGAGAACGCGACCAGCAGATGTCGTTGCTTCTCGTCCAGCCGGTCCCGGAACGACGCCAACTCCGGCGCGGCCGCCTCCCGCACCCGATGGGGGAGCAGTGCGTCCTCGTGCACCCGTCCCGGATACAAGTCCTCCGACAGACCGACGACATACACGATGTCGGCGGACAATCCGATGCTCGCCGACAGCGGCGCGACCAGCACACCCGTCCCGAACGTCCCGACCCGGGGCAGCGACTGCTGCAACTCCAGATCCAGTACGTCGCGCAGCACCGCCAGGCTCGCCGGCGTGCCGAGCTCGTCCAACGTGGACAGGCCGGTCAACGACCCCTCGACCGCAGCAGCGGCGTACTGCTCCTCGATCGGCAGAGAGGAGTAGTCACCCAGCAGATCGTGGAAGAGCTGCAGAACGCCCTCTGAAAGATCGGACCACGTCTCCAGCACCGCCAACGCGCCCAACCGACGTCGCAGCGTCGAAGCAAACGCATGCAAGCGCTCAGCGGTCGAAGCGTTGTACTGCGCTCGTCGCACCGCTGCCGGGCGTGGATCCTCGGCGGCTTCTTCCTGATCAGCGGTCCGCCGCTCGGACTCGGCGTACCGCGCCAGCCGCGTGTCCCAGTCGTCCCCACGCACTACCCCGGCTACGCGCGACATCCGCTCCCACTGCGGCACCGGGATCCGCTCGCCGCCGAAGTCTCGCGTCGGCGCGTTCGCCAGTGCCCGGAACACATCGGCCCGCGGCAGATCCTGATCGACCAGCGCGAGCACCTCGAGCAGCGTCCGCGCGATCGCCCGCTCGTGCACCGGCCGCGTGCCGGGCCCGTTGACCTCGATCTTCGCGGCGCTGAGGTGCTCGTGCAGCAGACGTGCATACGGCGAGGCGGCTGAGTACAGCACTGCGATCCGGTGCGCAGGCGTGTGTTCCAACGCCGACACCACGTCGCGGACGACGCACCGAACCTCGTCGTCCGCGTCGGACGCGTTGAGGATCTCGGTCGCGACCGGGTAGTTCTTCGAGATCGACCGCGGCAGGTCGATGCCGATCCGTTCGAGCGATCGCCGAACCGCGCGGTCCGCACGGCGTACGTCGGTCAGCCCAACGATCACGGTGAGATCGGCCGCCGCATCGCCCAGCGCTGCGACGAACGCGGCCTCGGACTGGGTCAGCTCCTGCGGAAGATAAAGGACGAGCGCTCCGAGCTCACGCACCACGTCCGGCGACGCCGCGATCCGGGACGAGGCGGCACAGAGGAGATCGGTCTCGTCGTACCAGTCCGGGGCCAGGTCGCCGGTGACGTGGCGGTGCAGGCGGACCAGATCCGGGCCCAGCGCCGATGCGTCCGCGACCTTGTCGAGAGCGGGATCGGTGAGGTCGCGGAGCTCGCGGTGGGCCGATGCAAGCGCTTGGATCGTGGACGGATGCTCGGCGACCTCGTGGAAGACGCCGGGCGCCTTTGCGAGCGCCGTCCGCCAAGTGGCGGCGACGATCGGGCGGGTGGCGGGACGACGGGGCGCCAGCGTCCCGGCGGCGATCTGCTCGGCCAGTCGCTCGAGGGTGGCGAGGTAGAGCCCACCGATGGAGGCTCGAGCCAGGTGGCGGCGGGCGATCACACCGGACAGGTTGTTGGGCAGCAGGAGAGTGACAGGGGTCATCGGATCGTCGGCCTTCAGCCGCGCGACGACGGCTTGCAGGCAATCCAGGGCCGCGGCGCCGTACGCCGTGCTCTCGATCCGGGTGGTACTCACCGCAGCCTCCCCTCTCGACTGTCAACGGAGACGGTAGACCCTGCCACAGACAGAAAGGTGAAGGGGCGCGAAACGCCAAGGTTTCTGCAAGGTCGGCGGCGGCCTTTCACAATGAAGAAATGACCAGGGAGACGTGGATCGCGCGGGTGCTGCTCGTGCTCGTCTTCGCGCCCGGCGGCGGCTTGTTCGGCAAGGCGGTCGCGGAGGCCGCGCAGGCCCGTCCGTGGTGGCCCTGGCTGGTCGCGGCGCTGGTCTGGCTGCTGGTCACGGGCGCGATCGCGAGCTGGATCTCGACGTCGGTGTCGCACCACGCCGACGAGCACAGATAATGCTCCGATGGTCGCCGCTGTGCATCACGTCGAGATCTGGGTCCCGGACCTGTCCAGGGCCGTCGCAAGCTGGGGCTGGGTCCTCAACCGGCTGGGCTGGAAGGACGGTGACGGCTGGCCCGGCGGGATGACCTGGACCGCCCCGGACGGTTCGTACGTCGTGATCGAGCAGAGCCCAGCCATGTCGGCCACCGAGCACGACCGGATGCGGCCCGGGATGAACCACCTCGCGCTGAACGCGGCGAGCCGGGCCGAGGTCGACACCGTCGTCGCCGAGGCCGCCGACCACGGCTGGACGTTGATGTTCGCCGACCGCCATCCCTACGCCGGCGGACCGCAGCATTACGCCGCCTTCCTCCACAACACCGACGGCTACGAGCTCGAGATCGTCGCACCGGATTAGTCCGTGAGACTACTGATGCCTGGAGTGACGCATGGGACTACAGGTGTGACACAGTTACTCCAGGCAGGACGTAGTCGCGGGGCAAGTGTGGAAGGGCGGTGCTCGTGACGGAGAAGCCTGACGGGGGAAGTGTGCCCGGACCGGCCTCACCGGAGCTCCTGGAAGCGCGGATCCGCGGTCTGCAGCACGCGCTCGGGCAGCTGTTGGAGAACGCGCAACGGTTGACCCAAGGCGAGCATCAGCGCGCCGTCCGGCTCCATCGTCAGCTGCAGGAGCAGACCGCGATCGCCCGGCGCGAGTCGCGTGCGCTGGTCGACGCGAAGACCACGGAGGCGTTGTCCGAGGCCGAGCCCACTGCACGCTTGCTGGCGGACCGGCTCGCCCCTGGCCTCGGATCGATCCCGCCGAACGACGCGCGCTGGCGCTCGCGTCAACTCGTCGGCGCCGGCGTCCCGTCGTACGTGCGTATCGGTGAGCTGGAGGCCGGGACGCCCGTGGTCGCGCCGCTGCTCCGGACGAACGGCTGGAAGGTGACCGCGGACCGCAACGAGAACGCACGCCGCCTCCTGCAGAGCATCGCGATGCGGCTGATCGCCGCGGCCGAACCGTTCCGGCTGCGGATCGACGCGTTCGACCCGCGGCTGACCGGGATGATGGGGCTGCTCGGCCACCTGACCACGAAGTACCCGCAATTGGTGCCTAGGGCAACGCACACGGCGGAGCAGCTGCACACCGTGCTGTCCGGCCTGGTCGACGTGTCCTCGCTGCGGGCGAGCCGGCAGGCGCAGCTCGGGCACGAGCGGTTCGAGGACCTGCTCAAGGAGACCGGTCAGGTCACCGATCCGTACCGCGTCGTCATCCTCTTCGACTACCCGTCCGGGATCGACACGCTCGCCCAGCGCGACCTGCTCCGGCTGGCCGCGACCGCCGGCAAACGGGGGATCTGCTTCCTCGTCCACTACGACGCCTCGACCGCGGCCGAGCTGGACGTCGACTCGAAACAGTTGCTCGATCTCCTCAATCCCGTTGTCATCAGCAATGACCGGGTCGAGGTCGCGCAGCTGCCGCCGGCCCGGATGGACCCGCCGTTCGACGCGACCGTTGCCGCGGGCATCTGTGACGTGATCGCCGAGCAGGCCGAGATCGCCGTCCTCCCGACCATCGACTTCGAACGCACCCTGCCGAACCGCTCCACCTGGTGGCGGCCGGTCAAGGACGAGATCGGCGCCGTCATCGGGTACGACGACCGCACGCCCGCGCTGGTACGGTTGCGCAGCGGCAACCCGGCGCTCCCGCACGTCCTCGTCGGCGGGGCGGTCGGCCAGGGCAAGTCCAACCTGCTGCTCGTGCTGATCCACGGTCTCGCCGCGCGGTACGCGCCCGCGGACCTGGAGATGTACCTGCTCGACTTCAAGCACGGTGTCGAGTTCTCCGCCCTCGGTCCGGGGCCGGATCGCCCGCACTGGTTGCCACAGGTGCGGGTGCTCGGTGTGCACAGCGATCGTGCGTTCGGTCTCGCCGTACTGCGTCATCTGTCGGACGAGCTCGCCCGCCGTAGTGAGATCTTCAAGTCGCACGGAAACGTCGCCGACATCGCGGAGCTCGCTCCGGGTCCGGATCGCCCGCCGCGGATCCTCGTTGTACTCGATGAGTTCCAGGTACTGCTCGAGGACGACGACGAGCTGGCCGACGAGGCCGCGAAGTTGCTCGAGCGGCTGGTCCGGCTGGGGCGCGCGTACGGCGTTCACGTCGTGCTGGCGACGCAGACGATCGAGGGTGTGAAGCGGCTGTCGACGCGGCGGGACTCGATCTTCGGCCAGGTGCCGTACCGGATCGCGCTGAAGACGACACCCGCCGACTCGCAGGCGATCCTGCGGAGCGGGAACACGGCGGCGGCCGAGCTGCAGTTCCGCGGCGAGGCCGTGCTGAACGCGAACTTCGGGTCGCCGGACGACAACCAGCATGTGCTCGTCAGCTTCGCGGACAAGCCGGTGCTGGATTCGCTGCGGCGTGAGCTGTGGTCGCTGGCGGGATC
Source organism: Kribbella sp. NBC_00709 (assembly GCF_036226565.1). Classification (GTDB taxonomy): domain Bacteria; phylum Actinomycetota; class Actinomycetes; order Propionibacteriales; family Kribbellaceae; genus Kribbella. Next base: position 8,813,753 of record NZ_CP108996.1, on the reverse strand, counting down.
GGGGGCGCATCCGCCGCGCGTGTTCCACCTGGCTGAGCCTGCGCACCTGACGGAGACTGCCGCGGCGGTGAAGCCCGAGTTGGGCCGGCCGTGGACCGGGTTGCCGATCGCCGTGACCGAGGAGCCGGTGTCCGTCGAGGTGCGGCCCGAGCCAGGTGCCGGATTACTGGTGCTCGGGGACGGGCCGGCAGATGCGCTGGGTGTGCTGACCGGACTCGCGGTGTCGACCGCGGCCGCTGCCGTGGATCCGCCGCGGTTCGTGTTCCTGGACGGGACGAACTCGGCGCCGGCCGTTGCTGAGGGCAAGGATGCGCTGGTGCAGGTGCTGCGGCAGCTCGGCTGCGAGGTCGAGACCGTCGACAAGCACGACGACATCGCGCCGCGATTGTTCGCGCTGCGGGAGGCGATGCGCACCGGGCAGGCCGGCGGGACGTACCTGCTCGGGTTCGGGTTCCACGGGGTGCCGCGGATGCAGGTGCACGCCGAGGGGTACTTCGAGAGCCCGGCGAACGCGCTGCAGGACATCGTGCGGGACGGCCCGGCGCAGGGACTCATCACGTACGGGTGGTGGAACCGGATGCACGTGTGCACCGAGCATCTCGGGTTCGGACGGGCCAACGTCGCCACCCACATGTTCCTGCGGCACCCGCAGGACGGCGTACGCGCGGTTGCCGGGCCGCTGGTGCGGTGGGCCTCGGAGCCGCACCGGGCGCTGTTGTGGGACGGGCTGCATCCTGAGGCACAGGTCGTCGTACCGTTCGCCGCGCTGCGGTCGGACGAGGTGGATCGCACGGTGGAGCTGGTGCGTCGATGAAGACCGTGGAGCAGGAGTGGTCCGAGTACGTGCGGGCGCTGCGGACGGTCGCGATGGCGCGGACGGACGCGCAGCAGGCGCAGGACCGGTTGACGGCGCACAAGTCGAAGGCTGAGGCGACCGCGGCGGCGGAGGCCGACGCGATGGCCGAGCGCGGGCTGAGGCTGCAGACCAGGCTGAACACGCTCGCCGAGAAGGCGGCCGCGAGCCTGCAGCGGGCCGGGCTGCCGGCCGAGGGGAAGCGGGCGAACCACACGCTGCCCGAGATCCGCGCGCTGAACGACATCGAGACCGTTGCCGAGCGCATCACCAAACAGCTCGCCGAGACCGTCGACGAGCTGGAGGAGCTGCGGACCACGGCCCGGGCGCTCCAGGAGCAGCGCAAGCGGCGTACCATCAGCGCGGTCCTGGCGCTGGTCGGGTTCGTGCTGGTGTGGGTGTTCAGCAGGTCGTTCCTGGCCGGCGTCGAGGCCGCGGCGATCGCCGCCGTCACGATGCTGGCCGCGTCGCGGGTGCTCGGTCTGCCGCGGCTGCCCGGCGCGCGCTGGTGGGGCTGGAGCGGTGCGGTCGTGGTCATCGTGGCGATGGCGGCCGGTCTGCCGTGGTGGATCGGGATCGGGGTGCCGGTCGTGGTGGCGGGTACGGCGATCGTGCTGCCGAAGAAGCGCAACTAGTTTGGGAGTGGGTTGAGGTGTCCGACGTACTGCGGCTCAAGGAACAGCTGCACCAGGTCTCGATGGAGGCCAAGCAGGCAGCGGGTGGCCTGGCCGGGTTCAAGCTCCGCTTCACCCAGCACAGCCAGCTGGTGGAGAGCTTGATCGCGGGTACCGCCACCGGCATCGACCGCGACATCACCGAGATCCTCGAGGCCGCCGGCAAGGCGGTCGAGCAGGCCGCCGAAGCCCTCGAGATCGCCTCGGCCGGCTGCAAGAACTACGCCGACCAGATCTAGGAGTTCGGGGCGCCGGGATGCCGTCGGAGCTGCAGCGGGTCGCGCGCGGTCTGGTCGACTGCTTCGACGAGATCCCACGGGTCGTCGAGCAGCTGCAGCGCACCGCCGTACGGTGCCGGGAGAACGCCCAGCTCGCCCTGATCGCATCCCGCGGCCAGGCAACCGTCGCCGCCCAGCAACTCGACGCCGCCGCCCGAGCCTGCGAGGCCGCCGCCCACTACCTCTCGATGGCACCCCCGAAAGCCCGCGGCTGGGCCGAGGGCCTCGTCGGTACGCCGGGCCCGTCCACGAACCGCCCTTCGTCGGACTCGGCGAACCGCAACAAGGCCACCGGCGGCTCCACCGACCTCGACTCCCGGGGCCGAACCAAGCGCCTCACCTTCATCTACGAAGACCTAGAAGTTGCTGAAGACAACGAACCCCCACTGATCACCGTCGCCCGCAAAGCCTTCGAGAAATACCACAAGGCCCACGAGAAGGACGACGACCGCGACGACCAGGAACCGCTCGAGGTAGAGATCACCGTCCTCGAGTCCGGCGAGCTCGAGTTCGAAGAACGCAACGAAAAAGAAGACCGGAAACGCGAAGAGCATCTCCTCGAAGACTTCGAGATCGAGGTAGACCTCGCGGAGCCCGTCAAAGCCCTCCTGGCCGCAATGGCCGACTCGGCAGACCAACACTGGCAGCACGCCACCCTCACCATCACCACGGGCGAGGTAAATGCCACCTTCGACTACCCCGAGGAAGACCGCCCCCAGCCAATCATCGTCGACATCAACCTCCCCGACCTCCCCACCCTCGACTTCGACCCGGCCTTCGACCTCGGGGCGTTGGGTGCGGACTTCGAGCCCGGCGTGTTCGATCCCGACAACTTGTTCGACCGGAAGGAGCAAGAGATCGGGAAGCGCCTGGAAGAAGAGGGCTGGCGGGTTGATGCAAGGCGGGCCGACCACACCACGCATCGAAAGAAGAACCCGGACTCGATGCTTCGGAAGGACCGGGAAGACGAAGGCGCGATCGTCGAGTTCAAGACCCAGGACGTCGGCGAGTCGAATGCCGTTAAACGCGCCATGCTCAAGGCAAGCGGCCAGGCGCTCAAAGCCGCGGTTCAGCTCAGAGCACGGCGTGAAGTAGTCATCGACGGCCGGCAGGCGGGGGTAACCGAGGACACCGCACTGCGGTCGTTTCGCAGAGCGGTCGGTCAGCCGGGCTCCACGGTCGCGTCGGTGGTTCATGTCATCCTCGGTGACGGGCGTTTGGTCACCTTTACCAAGGAGCTGTGATGTCGACCGACGACAACATCTTTCTGGCCGGCAACGAGCAGCTAGCCGGCATGGCCCGATGGCTGGGAGAGGCGCTCGGGCTCGAAGCCGTTGAGGATTCCGACCTGAAGGACGGTGCGTACCTGTTCCGTGGTCGCGCCCGGACAGCGGACGGCGAGCTGTACGTCCTCGTTGAGCCGAACGTGTACGGCGAGGTAGATCCTGAGCCTGCTGATGTGTCAGCGATCGACCGGTATCAGGGCGTGGTCGACGTTCGGTACGCCGGGCGGAAGGACGAGGAGCTGCAGGAACGAGAGGCCCGCGCGATCTTCGACGAGTTGTCCGGTCGGCGGCCGGACCTGGCGATGGTCCTCAGTCACAACATGGCCCTTCTGACCGCGGCGTATCTCCCCGGCGCCGGTGTGCGCTCCTTTCCACCTGGAACCAGCCTCGACGTCGAAGACATCGACGCCTGGCGTCCGTGGGTCATTACCTGATGTCCAACTGCGACATCAGCGTCCTCGCGTCGACGCAACCACAGGTAGCCCTCGTACTTGCCCACGCCATGTCCCGGATCGTCGCGGCCTGCTTCTCCGGCATCCACACCTTCCCGCCGGCCGCCTCCCTCGACGCCGTCGACACTTGGCAGCGCTGGATCTTCAACTGATGTCGATCGACGACAACATCTTTCTGGCTGGCGACGAGTCGCTGGGTGACCTGGCCAAATGGTTGAGCGTCACACTTGGGCTCGAGGCCGTCGTGGAGGCTGGGCTGGAGGAGGACGAGCGGCTGTTCCGGCGCTCTGCGCGGTCTGGATCGGGCACGGTGGGAGTCCTGGTGCGTCCGAACGGGTTTGCTGTCGCCGATCCGGATCCGGAGGAGGTCCAGGCGCTCGACCGGTATCCGATCGATCTACGCGTCCGGCTCGTCGGCACGAAAGACGAGGAGTGGCAGCTCCGCGAGACCAGGTCGATCTTCGACGATCTCGTCGCGGCAAGGCCCGACGTACCCGCGTTGCTCGTGCACAACCTCGACACCCTCTTGTCAGCCCACCTTCCCGAAGCCGGCACCCACACCTTCGACCCCCTGATCACCCCCGACGCCGAAGACATCGCGACCTGGCGTCCGTGGGTCGTCGGCTGACGTAGTGCCGGGGCTCCTCACCGGCTGTGAGATTTTTCGTCGGAATGGCGTCATGAAGTGCTGAGAGGTTCGTCACTACCTGTGAACCCATCCCCACAGGGAAGTGGAAGTGGTTGACGTGAAGGGTGTTGCGAGGTCGCTGATGGGAACCGGCTCGATTCGGTGCCGGGTGTATTGAGATGGCCGACGGTGGTGATCCTCACCCGGGTGCGGTCCGGGTGGAGCGTCGTCGGGTGCGGGTCTGGTTCGGGGACCATGTGGTCGCCGACTACCGGGCCGAAGCCGAACTGGCCGAGCGGTACGCGGCGGCCATGTCGCGGCGGTTCGCCGGGCTCCGGGTGACCAGCGATCCAGTGCCGGACCACGATCCGGGTCCGGACCGGAAGCTGCCGGGGGAGCGGCTCTGGGAGGTGGCGCCGAAATGAGTTCCCGTCGTTTTCGGTTGATCCGTCATCAGGACGTCTCCGGTGTCAGCGGCACCGGACCCGTTGCCGAGGGTGTCCAGTTCACCGACGGATCGGTCGCGCTGCGCTGGTACGGCGACTATCCGACCACGACCGTGTGGGACGGCATCGACTCCGTCATCGCCATCCACGGTCACGGCGGGGCCACCGAGGTCGAGTGGCTCGACCCGGAACCGGGTCCCGACCCCGACCTGAAGTTGCCGCCCCGCGAGTCCCTACCACCCCGCCCGTGGCCGGACCTGCACTCGACCCCCGAGCCGCAGGATCCCGACCCGCTCCACCACGATGTCGACGGCGTTCGCCGCTCCGACCGCGACCTGGCCGCGGACCGGGGCTTCGGGCCGGAGGGCGACTTCGACCGCGGCAAGCGGGGCGCAGCACCGCCGTCCACCTGGACGTCGTACCGAGTCTTCCGCTGAGCAGTCAGCGGATCGTTCAGAGCGGATCCGGCGCCGCGGACCCGATCTGATCAGCGCGCATCGGTGCCGTTACCCCCTCCCGGCACCGGTCGTGGCCCGGGTACGGCGTACGCCTCGACGAGCCGGCGTACGCCGTACCCGGCGCGGTACCGGCCCAGGCGGACTCGCGATACGCCTGGGCCGGGACCGGTCAGCGGTACTTCATCTCCGCGAGCTGGTCGAGGTTGTAGAACCTGCTGGGGCCGTCGCAGAGCTCCATCATCTTGGTGGCGAACTCGGTCGTGTCGGCCCGCCGGGAGTTCTCCATCGCCTCCTCGTACGAGGCGAACTCGATGATCGAGAAGTAGCGCCCCGGCTCGTCCCGGTCGGCGCAGGCCAGCCCGTGGACCGGGGACGGCCCGTCCCCTTCGGCTTGGCGCTTGGACTGGAAGTCCTCCATCAGCGCCTGGATCTCGTCCGGCTTCGACGTCCGGTATTCGATGATCTGAACGAAACCAGCCATTTCTCCCCCTGTGATCCGGACACTCACCCCTGGGTGTCTCCTTCGACAGTGCGCCTGGATCGCCTGGCTGGCAAGGGTGGACCGGTGACGGTGACCTGACGGGGCAGCCGGATCACGCGCCGTTTCTGCCCTCGGCAGAGGCGTCTGGGTTTTGTCGGCGGGGCCTGATTGGCTTGCCTGCATGGAGATTCTGATCCTCGGTGGGACGGCGTGGCTCGGTCGTGAGATCGCTGCGCAGGCAGTGGCGCGTGGGCATTCTGTGACCTGCCTGGCGCGCGGTGAGAGCGGCGCGGTCGCGGAAGGCGCCGAGCTGATCGCGGTCGATCGCAGCCTCCCCGATGCGTACGACGCTGTGCCGCCGCGGGACTGGGATGCCGTCTTCGAGGTGTCGTGGCAGCCAGGGTTCGTGCGGGGTGCACTGGCCGCCTTCGGTGCGCGGGCGAAGCACTGGACCTACGTGTCGTCGGTGAACGCGTACGCGAAGTACGACACGCCCGGCGCCGACGAGACCGCGGTACTGCGGGAGCCGACCGAGCTGGATGTGGCCGAGCGGGAGCTGTACGGGGAGGCCAAGGTCGCCTGCGAGCTCGCTTCGCGGGAGGTGGTGGGGGATCGGCTGGTGATCGCCCGCGCCGGGTTGATCGGCGGGCCGGGGGACCGGAGCGATCGATCGGGCTCATGGGTCGCGCGGGCGGCGCGTGCGCCGGAGGAGCCGATGCTGGTGCCGGACACACCCGACTTGGCGACGTCGGTGGTGGATGTCCGCGATCTGGCCGGCTGGTTGCTGGACAACGCGACGGAGGGCCGGACGGGGACGTTCGACACGCGCGGGCCGGTGGTGCCGTTCGGTGAGTGGATCCAGCTGGCGCGCGAGGTGGGCGGTCACACGGGGCCGGTGGTGCCTGCGCCGCGGAAGTGGTTGGAGGAGCAGAAGGTCGAGCAGTACATGGGGCCGGATTCGCTGGCGATGTGGCTGACCGAGCCTGGGTACGAAGGCTGGTCGTCGCGGAGTGGTGCCGCGGCGGCCGCGGCCGGGCTGACGCACCGTTCGCGCCGGGAGTTCCTGGCTGACGCACTCGCCTGGGAGCGGGAGCTCGGCCTGGAGCGGGAGCGGCGCGCGGGGCTGAGCCCGGCCAAGGAGAAGGAGTTGATCGAGTCACTGACCGCCTAGGGTGGGCGCATGCGCCTGGTGCTGATCTCAGACACTCACCTGCCGGTTCGGGCGAAGAAGCTGCCGGAGCCGGTGTGGGAGGCGATCGAGCGTGCCGACGTGGTCATCCATGCGGGCGACTGGGTGAGCGTCGGGCTGCTGGACGAGTTGGAGGCCCGTGCGGCCGGAAGAGCACAGGTGATCGGGTGCTGGGGCAACAACGACGGTCCGGAGTTGCGGGCCCGGTTGCCCGAGGTCGCACGAGTGACCCTCGACGGGCTGTCGATCGCCGTGGTGCACGAGACCGGTTCGGCACAAGGCCGCGAGACGCGCTGCGAAGCGGCGTACCCGGGGGTGGATCTGCTCGTGTTCGGGCACAGCCACATCCCGTGGGACACGACGAGCCCGGGTGGGCTGCGGCTGCTGAATCCGGGGTCGCCGACCGATCGCAGGCGCCAGCCGTACTGCACCTACCAGACCGCGACCATCACCGCCGGCCGGCTGGAAGACGTTGCCCTCCACAACCTGTAGAACTGGTTGCGTACCGCAACGAATGCGGCCGCGCAGGCGGGATCAGCGCCGTACCACCGAGTTACGGCGTGTCCCGCCTGCGCGGCCGAGGGGTCAGACGTGTGCTGCTTCCTTGACCCGGGTCTTGAGGCGATCGCGGACCTCTTCCGGCGTGTACGCGCGGCGCTTCCGCTCGCCCCGTGCAATCACCACGCCCGTTGCGGCCACGCCGACGAGCCCCGCAAGCCCTACCACCTTCCATACCTTCATGGCGACTAACCTAGCGACGTGAACAGCCGGATTTCACTGGATGACGCTACGGAACTGACACGAACAGGTGACATTTGGCTGTTCCGCGGTGGCAGCGCCGCGGATCGCGCTATCCAGCTGACCACCAACAGCCCGGTCAACCACGTCGGGATGGCCGTCGTGGTCGAGGATCTCCCGCCGCTGATGTGGCACGCGGAGCTGGGCCGTTCGCTGCCGGACATGTGGACCGGTCAGCACCAGCGCGGCGCGCAGCTGCACAATCTGCGCGACGCGGTGCTGGTGTGGGCGCGCAAGTACGGCCAGCAGGCCTGGCTGCGGCAGCTCGATCATCCCGTCACGCGGGAGATGGAGGACGCCGTACTGCGGACTGTCGCTCGCCTGGACGGTACGCCGTTCCCGTCGACGGCCCGGCTCGCATCGAGGTGGGTGCGCGGGCGGGTGCCGGCGATCCGGCGCGGATCGCGGGAGCTCGAGCTGGAGTCGGCGTACTGCGCCGAGGTGGTCGCGGTGACGTACGAGGAGATGGGGTTGCTGCGCGGGCGGAAGCTCAACTGGTACGACCCGGGCCGGTTCTGGAGCGGCGATGAACTCCAGCTGGCCCATGGAGCGCGGCTCGGCGAAGAGATCGAGGTCGAGATTCCCTCCGATACCTGACGGAACCGAAACTGTCGGCGGCGTGTGATTGGGTTGTTCCAGTCGGTCATCGAGCCGGAGGAGGCCCGGGGATGTACGCCGTCATCGACACTGAGACGACTGGCCTGCTGCCGAGTCATCGGCATCGGGTGATCGAGATCGCCGTTGTGCTGCTGGATGCTCGCGGGCAGGTCGAGCACGAGTGGGTGACGTTGCTGAATCCCCAGCGCGACCTGGGTCCGCAGCACATTCACGGGATCCTGACCGCCGACGTGCTGGCGGCGCCGGAGTTCGGTGACATCGCGCGGCAGTTGGGCCGGCTGCTCGCGGGGCGGATGGTTGTCGGGCACAACGTCGAGTTCGATCTCGGGTTCCTGCGGGCGGAGTTCGCGCGCCTCGGCGTCGCCGTGCCGCTGATCACCGAGCGATCGATGTGCACGATGGCGCTGGCGGGATATCTGTATCCGGGAGCGAAGCGGACGCTGGGCGCGTGCTGCGCGGCGGCGGGCATTTCGATCGAGGGCTGGCACTCGGCGATGGCCGACACGCGCGCGACCGCTGAGCTGTTCTCCCAGTATTTGAAGGCTTTCCCGTCCCCGCCGCCCTGGCAATGGGCCTACGAAGAGGTGCGCCGGCGGCAGTGGCCCGCGTTGCCGGGGACGGACGTCGCGCCGACGGTGCGCCCGGTCCACGCCGGTGGACGGCATGGCTGGATGAGCCGGCTCGTCGACCAGCTGCCACGGGTGCCGGAGCCGCCGCAGGCCGACTCGTACCTCGTGCTGCTGGACACGATCCTCGCCAACCGCGAGATCACGGCCACGGACGCGGACCAGTTGGTGCAGGTGGCAACCGACCTGGGCCTGACCCGCCCGCAGGTCGACAACCTCCACCGCTGGTATGTGGCGGCCCTCGCGACGGCGTCGTGGGGAGCGGGGACGATCACACCGGATCAGCGCAACGATGTCGACCGGGTCGCGGTGATGCTCGGGCGTCGCGCGGACGATGTCGACGAGGCGCTGCTCCGGGCGAGCAACGGGCGGTACGTCGTACCCGATCGTCCTGGGGCGCGGGGGTTTCCGCCGGGGAGCACGATGGTCTTCACCGGCGACATGGTCGAGCCTCGCGAGGTGTGGTGGGACCGGGCGGTGGCGGCGGGGTTCGTCCCGCAGGAGGCGGTCCGGCCCGAGACGACGTTCCTGGTGGCCGCGGATGTCGACAGTTTGTCGGTCAAGGCTCGGATGGCGCGGGAGTTCGACGTACCGATCATCTCGGTGGAGGACTTCCGCCGCCTCCTGCCTGTGGACGAGCGCAAGGCCGGGTGAGGTCAGGCGGTCAGGTGTTCCGGATTCAGCAGGGCGTGGAGGGTCAGGCCGGCCTCGGTCAGCGGAGCCGGGGTGCTGAGGTTGCGGTTGATGACGCAGAGCGCGTCGGTGATGGTCGCGCCGAGCGCGCGGAGATCGTTGGTCGACAGGACGATCTGGCCACCGGTGGTGACGACGTCCTCGACGATCGTGACGCGGCGGCCCTCGATGTCGGCGCCTTCAGCCAGGCGACAGGTGCCGTACGACTTCGCCTCCTTGCGGACGAACGCGCACGGCAGACCGGTGTGCCGGCCGAGGGCGGTCACGACCGGGATGCCACCCATCTCCAGGCCGGCCAGCACCTCGGTTCCTTCGGGGATCAGCGGGACCATCGCCGCCGTCACTTCGTCCAGCAGCACCGGGTCGGCCTCGAACCGGTACTTGTCGAAGTACTCCGTCGTTGTCTGTCCCGATCGCAGGACGAACTCCCCGGTCAGGTGAGCTGTCGCGTAGATCCGTCGTCCCAGTTCTTCGAGTTGCACACCCGGCACCCTATCCGGCGCCGCCGCGAGGTCAGCCCTCGTCCGGGAGTGGCTCGATCTCGAAGCGGAGTTGCTTGCCGGAGCGGATGCGTTCGATCGCGGACAGGCAGGCCGGTTCGCTCATCTGGACGCCGATCTCGGCGAGCTTGTGCCGCAGCACCCGGGCCGCGTCCTCGGCCGACCGGGCGCTGGACTCGTTGATCGCCTCGATGGTGGTGGCGGTGAGCGTCTCGCGGATGTCCGGATGTGTCTGGTGGATCTCGTGCGTGATGCGGAACTCGGTCATCGCGACTCGCTCTCCCTTGTCCTCTGCGGGCCGATGGTGCAACCCCAGCGTAGTGTCCCGGGACGTCAGCTGAGTACGCGTCGGACGAAAGTCTCCAGGCGGGTCGTGAGCCGCTCGGCGCGGACCTCCGCAGTGGCGGTCTCGCCCTGCGGCAGGTCGAGCTCGCGCAGGCCGCGGATGTACAGCGAGCATGCGAGATCGGCGCACATGTACGTGCCGACGGTGTTCCCCTCGCGGCCGGCCGAACCGGCCCGGCGGGCGGCGAACAACGCAACGTCACTGACGTGATGCGCGGTGTTGCACAGGTCGCACAGTCCGGCGAACCGGCGCGCGGCCCCCGACGTCTGGGTGCTGACCGCGATCCCGGTCACCCCGCCGTCGCGCTGTACCACCAGGTAACCGCGGTTGGGCGCCTTCCCGTCCCGCCAGCCGAGGAAGTCCAGCGACTCCCAGGGCAGCTCGGTGAACCGCGACGGCAGCGCGATCGCCTTCACCTGGCTCTTGGTCGAATTGACGAACGAGCGCCTGATCTGTTCGGCGCTGAGCGGTTCCACGACGTTCCCTCCCGATCTTCGACCACCTGTAAGGGGGTCTGGGGACCCCCTCATGAGAACCGCAGGCGTGACCACCCCGCAACCGAATAATTCTGTTGCTGGGGGCAACGGTCAGCTGTCGGCGTACGCCGTGGTCCGAGTGGTGTCGTGGCTGCGGAGGTCGACGCCGAAGTCGACCGAGGCCTTCAGCCGCAGCAGCAGCGAGACGACCTCGGCCCAGGTGTCGGGGTCGGCGGGATCGTCGGTGCCGAGGGTGAGCTCGGTGCCGCTCGTCTCGCCGGCGGCGAGCGTGAACGTGAGCGTCCGGCCGAAGTACCGCAGCCGGTAGAGCTCGTCCTGGACGGCCTGCTCGATCCGGCACTCGCCGGTGCGGCCGTCCGCGAGCACGAACGAGATCACCCCGCCCGACTCCGGCGCCGAGACGGCCCAGAACCGCTCCCGCCCGAGCGCCGTACTCACCGCGCGGTAGACGTCACTCGGCCCCGACGCGCAGAACACCTTCCGCTCCACCGAACCCCCACTCTCTCCTCGATCGCGGTCCATTCTCCGGTCCCAACAGGTCCAGGAGGTGAACACGCCGGGTGGGGGGTGGACTTCTGAGCGTCAAAGGTGAAATCTGTACTGTGTAAAGTTCAACTAGTCCCCTGGAGGAATCCGCGATGTCCAACGAGTACGCCGCACTGTCCGGCGACTACACGCTCGACGCGGCGCACACCCGGATCGGGTTCAGTGCCCGGCACGCGATGGTGACCAAGGTCCGCGGTGCGTTCGACGAGTTCGAGGGCTCGTTCCACATCGACGGCGAGAACCCGGCCAACTCGTCCGGCAAGGTGACGATCCAGGCGAAGAGCATCAACACGCGCAACGGCCAGCGCGACGAGCACCTGCGCAGCAACGACTTCCTCGCGATGGACGAGCACCCGGAGATCACCTTCGTGTCGACCGCGGTCAAGCCGGGCGGCGACGGGGAGTTCGTGGTGTCCGGCGACCTGACGATCCGCGGTGTCACGCAGCCGGTCGACGTGACGTTCGAGTACACCGGTGCGGCCACCGACCCGTTCGGCAACCAGCGCGTGGGCCTGGAGGGCTCGGTCGTGATCAACCGCAAGGACTTCGGCGTCAGCTGGAACGCGGCGCTCGAGGGCGGCGGCGTGCTGGTCAGCGAGAAGGTGACGCTGGAGCTCGAGGTCTCCGCGATCAAGAACGCCTAAGCTGTACCTGATCTGTTGACGTGGGTGTCGCCGGCCGGCGACACCCACGTCTGCGTTTCAGGCGTGCCGGATTGTTTGCTGCAGCAGAGATTCGACCGCTTCGCGGAGCTCGGTGTCGTCGTCGGGGCAGGACCAGACCACGATGCGGCCCTTGTCGCCGAGCTTGCTGCTGATCAGGTCGCGGGCGGGCGCGGGGTCGCCTTGGTTGAGCAGTACGACGAGGCGGCGGCCGTCGCGCTGGAGGCGATCCAGCAGTGGCGGGAGGGTGGAGCCGTGGAACGGCCCCGGGTCGCTCTTGACCTTGGTCTCGATCATCACGCCGCGGCCGCGCACCACCAGCAGGAAGTCCGCGCGGTCCCGGGTGAACTCGCGGTCGTGATAGACCCGCGCCTTCGGCCACAGGCGTTGCAGCGCCGCGTCGACCTCGGCGTCGTACTGCACGGCGAGACGACTGACGCGGGAGTTCGTCCGCCGGAAGGACTCCGGCGGACGACGGCCGCCGCACCACGTCGGCAGCCAACGTCGAAAACTCGTGTCGATCATCGGTGGACCCCTCGACCTAGCCGGCACTCAGCGGTGAGTTTGCCCGGCAGGCGACGAGGGAATCCGGGGCCACGCAATCGTGATCCCACTGGGACGAATCAGCAGGCGTTGGGGGTGGTTGTGCCGCCGTCGACGATCCAGCGGGACTGCTGGGGGAAGACGCGCATCTGGTCCAGCCAGCGGGTCGGGGTGGTGTTCGGGAGGACGGAGTGGCCGCGGGAGTTCACGGTGCGGGCTGCGGAGGTGTCGTAACAGGCGCTGACGATGACGCCGTTCGACGCGATGGTCCGCTTGGCCCACAGGACCTTCGTGGCGCCGGTGTTGTGCAGCTTCCGGGTCCGGAAGTACTTCGCCTGCGCGCTGATCGCCTGGAACATCTTCGGCGTCATCACCTGCTGCAGTTGCCCCGTCTTCCCGCCGCCGCTGCGCATCATCACGTCGAGCGCGATCCGGTACGCGTAGTACGCGTTCACGACCGGGTCGTCGGCGGCCGCTTGATCGGTGAGGTCTGGCCGGGCCGCCTTGTGGGCGGCAGGTGCCGCGTTGGCGACGCCGGCGTCGGTGCCGCAGCCGGGAAGCAGCAAAACCGGGATCAGCGTGGCGGTCACCGCCAGGTTCCGCATGCGCATGGTGTCCGTGTACCTCCTGTTGGACGCGGCATCGCCGCTCGTGCCGTCGGGCAGCCCAGCGAGCCGTGTACGCCATCCGGCACTGACCGTGTAACGTCGGGACACGCATCGTGGTCACTGTGACCTAGATCACATCGACCCCCTACCGGGGTACTGGTCCCCGGTTGGCTCCGCGGCTGGATGTGCCGGCGGCGTCCGATTCCTAGCCTCTATCTCAGGACCTGAGACTTGAGGAGACGCGATGACGGACACACTGACCCGCCACCAGGCGGCCACGGCAGAGGGCAGGACGCGGCGGCTGGGGAGGTCGCTGGCGTACGACGCGTTGCTGGCGCCGGTCGGCGTGCAGACGATGGCGGACGCGGTGCTCGGGGAGCGACAGGCTGCCGGGCGACGCTGGTGCAGGTTGGCGGCGTTCCGGCTCGGTTGGCGAGGTCTGGTCGGCACCGGTGGTGCCGGCGAGCCTGCGGCCGGTGTTGTCTTCGGGTACGGGCTGATCAGTGTGGTGCTCGGGCTGGCGAGCTGGTTCCTGATGCTGCTGGTGCTGACGGCCGTGGTACGCGGGCCGTTCTGGGGCTTTGTCGACCACGGCGCGATCGAGCCCGGTACGTGGGGTGGGCCGACCCGGGCCGGTGCGTGGACGGCGCACGGGCTCATCGCCGTACCGTGCGTCGTCGCGTTCCTGTTCGCGCTGCGCGGGATCGCGGCGCTGCAGGCCCAGTTGGTGCGGCCGCTGTACGGACTGCCGGCGCGCAGGTGGGTGCTTCCGGCAACTATCGTGCTGGCGGCCGGTTGTCTGGCATTCTTCTGGGCCTGGCTCCAGCAATTGTGAGTAGGGTCCAACCCGTGAACAAGTGGCCGCGTGGGCGGTGGGCGTGGGTCGCGGCGCTCGGGGTCGCGACGCTGCTCGTCCTGACGGTCCTGGATCTCGGGCAGCACTACGACGTACAACTCGGGGCGGTGCTGGCGCTCGCGATCGCGCGGGCGCTGGCCCTGAGCCTGGCGTGGCTGCGCCCCAGGGCAGCGATGCTGGTCTCACTCGTCACCACTGCAGTCACTGCGGCGCTGACCACGCCGGTCAGCTCGAGTGAGCCGTGGCCGTGGGGTACGACGGCAGCGTTCGGGCACTCGTTCGTCATTGCGATCGCAGGTGCTCGTGGACTCGGTCGACGCGAGCAGATCAGCTGGTGGGTGGTGACGCAGGCCCTCGGCGTCGTCGCCACCGCACTGGCGCCGGACCGCGGCAGCTGGCGCGGTCTGATCACCATGGCAGTCCTCTCGGCAGTGGCAGTCGTGGTGGGCGACCTGATCCGCACCCGCGGCGAGACGAACAGACGGCTCGTAGAGCAGGAGACGATCAGCAAGGCCGAGCGCGCCGAGCGGGAGCGTCTGCAGGAGCGGGCCCGGATCGCTCGCGAGCTGCATGACGTCGTGGCGCACCACCTGTCCGTAGTGGTGGTGCGCGCGGACAGCGCACCGCACCGGCTGGTCGACGTACCGGATAGCATCCGTGACGAGTTCACCGAGATCGCTGACGCGGCGCGAGTCTCGCTGACGGAGATGCGTCGGGTACTGCGTCTGCTGCGTGAACCGGTCGAGCAGCCGCCGATGGGGGAGCTGGGCCCGCAGCCTGGACTGGGGGAGTTGGCTGACCTCGTCGAGAGCACCCGTCGGGCCGGTGCGGATGTGCGGCTGGCAGGAGAGGTGCCTGCTGGTTTCGACGAGACCGTTGAGTTGACGGCGTACCGGATCGTGCAGGAGGGGCTCAGCAATGCGGTCCGGCATGCGCCGCACGCAGCGGTGGAGGTGTCGGTCAAACAGAGCGGTGGTGAGCTGGTGGTCACCGTGCAGAACACTCCACCGCCAGGTACTCCCACGCCGGCGCCGGGTGGTGGTCATGGGCTGACGGGCATGCGTGAGCGCGTGGCGCTCGTCGACGGGACAGTGAGTGCTGCACCGACCCCTGAAGGCGGTTATCTGGTGCAGGCGATCATTCCGGTCGGGAAGGAGGTGGCGAGTGGCGATCACTGTCATGGTGGTTGACGACCAGGAGATGGTGCGAGCCGGCTTCAGCGCACTGCTCGATGCGCAACCGGATCTTCAGGTGGTCGGACAGGCAGGTGACGGGGCCCAGGCGGTCGAGTTGGCTGCCGAGCTCAAGCCGGACGTGATCCTGATGGACGTCCGGATGCCGGTGCTCGACGGCCTCGCTGCGACCCGGCGCATCCTCGCCGACTCGGCTCCGGGCGAGCCGCCACGGGTCGTGATGCTGACGACGTTCGATCTCGACGACTACGTGTACGCCGCTCTTCGTGCCGGTGCGAGCGGGTTCTTGCTGAAGCACTCGACGCCGGACGAGCTGGCAGCGGCGGTGCGGGTCGTCGCTGCCGGCGATGCGCTGCTGGCCCCGTCTGTCACCCGTCGGTTGGTGGAGGACTTCGCGCGGGCGCAGCCCGTCGTACCGATCACTCCGGTGCGGCTGACGCCGCGGGAGACCGACGTACTGCGGCTGGTGGCCCGCGGGCTGTCCAACCGGCAGATCGCGGACGAACTGGTGCTGGCCGAGCAGACCGTCAAGACGCACGTCAGCAACATCCTGACCAAGCTGGACCTGCGTGACCGTGCTCAGGCGGTCGTCTACGCCTACGAGGCGGGCGTGGTGACCCCGGGTCCGCGACACTAGGGCGATGGACGTCCTGGAACGCGTACGCCGACTGTGCCTCGCGATGCCCGAGGCGACCGAGCGGCCGAGTCACGGCGAGCCGACCTGGTTCGTGCGGGACAAGAAGGTGTTCGTGATGTACGCCGACCATCACCACGACGACCGCCTCGGCGTGTGGATGGCTGCGCCGCCCGGTGTGCAGGAGGCGCTGGTCGCCGACGACCCCGAGCACTTCTACCGCCCGCCGTACGTCGGTCACCGTGGCTGGCTCGGGGTGTACCTGGACGTGGACGTCGACTGGGAGCACTTCGAGGACCTGGTCGAGAACGCGTTCCGGCAGATCGCTCCGAAGACACTCATCGCCCGCTTGGACGCGGTCTAGACGGTATGACGTGACGCCGTCGTGGTGGCGGGGTTGCGGGCCGGGGCCTCACTCACAAGATTCGTGGGTTACCGAGTAGGGGCTGCCTGCTCGGCCTATCCGACATTTGTGGGAGGCCCCGGTGTTTATCGAGCGTACGAGTGTTGGGCTGGATGTGCACGCGCGGTCGGTGGTTGCGGCGGCGATTGATGGTGTGACTGGTGAGCTTGTTCAGACCAGGCTGACGCCGTCGCACGAGGACATCCGGTCGTGGCTGGGTCGGTTGGAAGGTCCGGTGGCGGTGGCGTATGAGGCCGGTCCGACCGGGTTCGGGCTGGCGAGATCGTTGGCCGCGGCGGGGGTTCGGTGTGAAGTGGTAGCGCCGAGCAAGTTGCAGCGCCCGGCTGGTGACCGGGTCAAGACCGACGCGAAGGACGCGGTGCACCTGGCCCGGTTGTTGCGGCTGGACGAGTACGTCGCGGTCTCGATCCCGACCGTCGAACAAGAGACCGCCCGGGACCTGGTCCGAGCCCGCGAAGATGCCCGCGGTGATCTGATGCGGGCCCGGCACCGATTGTCGAAACTCCTGCTGCGCCAAGGCATCGTCTACTCCGGCGGGCAGGCATGGACCGGAGCCCACGACGCATGGCTGCGCCAGATCGGCCGACAACGGCTCGACTCACCTGTGCTGCAGACGACGTTCGAGTCCGACTACGACGCCGTACTGACCGTCCAGGCCCGCCGCGACCGGCTCGACACCGCCATTACCCAGCTCGCCGCGACGTCGGAGTTCACCCCGCTCCTGCGGCGGCTGGGGTGTCTGCGTGGGATCGGCACCCTGACCGGGTTCGCGCTGGCCGTCGAGATCGGTGACTGGCACCGGTTCACCGGCAACACCATCGGCGCGTTCGTCGGTCTCGTCCCCTCGGAGTACTCCTCCGGCCAGTCCCGGGTCCAAGGACCGATCACCAAGACCGGCAACACCCACGTCCGCCGACTCCTGATCGAGGCCGCCTGGCACCACCGCGCCCGCTACGTCGCCGGCAAGACCATGCGCGACCGCTGGGAGCTTGCCTCCCCGGCCGCTCGTGCTCGCGGTGACGCCGGCAACCGCCGCCTGCACGCCCGCTGGAACGTCTTCCAGGACCGCCACAAACGGCACGTGATCGCCAACGTCGCGATCGCCCGCGAGCTGGCCGGCTGGTGCTGGTCCCTGGCCGTGCTCGAGGAATAACCCCGCCCACAAGCCGGCTTCGTCGACCAGCGTGGTGGAAGCAGCGCGTGGAGCGACCCGCGAAACGACTATGAGCAGCCCGAACCAACCAGGCGACGCTCGACTCTAGACACGCGGCCAGCTCCTGCCGAACACCCCGTCCTGCGGTAACCAATCCGCGCATATCAGTCTGACCGCGCGTCGCCAACGACACGCTCACCACCAACCGGCCGACAAAGCCAGAGGCGCCCGCCCACACCACGGACGGGCGCCTCACCCTGCCCATTGACAGAAAGCCGCTACATATCAGTCGTTCAGCGGCACCGACGTCTGCGGGAGCATCGCGAGATGGGCGCTCCAGGTGGTGGCGTGTCCGTCCCACTCCCAGTCCAGGATCTGCGCGGTACTGCGGCGTCCGAACACGGCCCGGAACAGTTCGTAGGAGCTGGTGCGGGCGACTGCGCTAGGACCCTCTGTGCCCGCGGAGTAGGTGCCGTCCGGCGTGATGACGGTCAATGGACCTGGCTCGTCGAGCATCCAGTCCAGTGTGGCGAGCCAGAGCTCGATGGGCGGCCGTCCGCTGCCGATTGCGCCGTGCAGGTCGGCTTCGTGGACGGCGGCGTCGACGTACGGGTTGCAGACCAGCGGGTGGGAGGTGGTGCCGTCGACGATGAGCTTCTCCAGCTGCGGTCCGATGGTCTCCCACTCGTCCAGTACGTCCGAGATCGGCAGGTTGCGGCGGATCTCGACCTGTACCGCGGTCCACGGCGGTCGAGGTGCGCCTACGACGTTGCCGACCACGAAGTCGGCGGCCACGCCGGTCAGGTGCGACACCAGGCTGTGCACGCTCCACTGTGGGCAGGCGGGCACCTGGCGATCCAGGTCGTCCGGGCTGAGGTCGCGGACCGCGTCCACCATCCGCTCGCGCCCGGCGTGGTACAGCTCCGCACTTCTCGTTGGGTCCATCACGTCTACATTGCACCGATAGGGTGACTCGATGGGCAAGGGCGAAGCTGGTCCGGTCGGTCAGAAGCTGGCGATTGCACTGGCGTTCGGCAGCTCGGCCGCCGTGATGGTGCTCGAACTGGTGTCGCTCCGCCTGGTCGCGCCGTACATCGGTTTGACGCTGGAGACGAACACAGCGGTCATCGGCGTTGCACTGGCTGCGATCGCGACCGGTGCGGCTCTTGGTGGCAAGTTCGCGGACGTGGTGCCGCCGCAGCGGACGCTGGGTCCACTGATCCTGTTCGGTGGCGCACTGGTGATGCTGATCCTCCCAGTGGTCCGCTGGACCGGTCAGGCGCTTGCGAACGACATGGTGTTCCTCGTACTCGCCGTGACGCTTTTTGCACCCGCCGCCCTGCTGGCGGCTGTCACGCCGATGGTGACCAAGCTGCGGTTGTCCACCTTGGAGCAGACCGGCACTGTCGTCGGCAGGCTGTCCGCGTACGCGACGGTCGGCGGGATCGTCGGCACCGTGCTGATCGGATTCGTATTCGTCGCGACAGTCCCGATCAGCACGATCGTTCTGACGCTGGGCGCCGCACTGGTGGTAGTCGGCGCCACGCTGACGTTCCTGCTGCGTGGTGTGCAGGCAGCCATCAAGCCGGTCGCTCTGGCGCTCATCGGTGCCACGCTGACAGTGGTCGCACCACGTCCATGCGAGGTCGAGACGGCGTACCACTGCGCACGGGTGGTGGCGGACCCTGGGCGCGAGGGCGGACGGACGCTCTACCTGGACCAGCTCCGGCACTCGTACGTCGACCTGGACGATCCGACCTATCTGGAGTTCGAGTACATCAAGAACTTCGCTGCTGCGATCAACGGCAGCTGGCAGGGTGAACGGCCGCTGGACGTGCTGCACGTGGGTGGCGGTGGGCTGACGATGCCGCGGTACCTGACAGCCACCCGCCCTGGCAGCAAGCACCAGGTGTACGAGATCGACCCCGCAGTGGTGGAGCTCGACAAGCGGGAGCTCGGAGTACGGACCGGACCGGAGTTGGCCGTCACCGTGCAGGACGGGCGGCTCGGCGTACGGTCCGAAGCGACGGACAGCCGGGACCTGGTCCTGATGGATGCGTTCAGCGGACAGTCCGTGCCGTGGCACCTGACCACCCGCGAGCTGATCACCGACGTACGACGTGTGCTGCGGCCGGACGGGATCTACCTGATCAACGTCATCGACCACGGCCCGGTCCGGTTCGCGAGGGCGGAGGTCAAGACACTGCAGGCTGTCTTCCCGTACGTCGGGCTGATCACGCGGACGAACGGCAGCGGTGGGAACTTCGTACTCGTCGCGTCCGACCGGCCCATCGACGTGCCCGCGATCACCGGGCGACTCGAGCCGGGGATGGAGCTCCAGGACAACCCGACTGCCTTCGCCGGGAACGCGCCGGTGCTCACCGACGACTACGCGCCTGTCGACCAGCTGCTCACGCCATACGGCCAGTGACGCTCTTGTGGTTGCATGTGGTCATGCACCCACGCGCAGGCCAGCCCGCTCAGCCAGAGGACCTCGTCGACGTCGACGCCATGCTCGCGGCGTACGGCGATCTCACCCCGGACGTGGACAACCCGGCCCAGAAGGTCGTCTTCGGGACGTCGGGACATCGCGGCTCGAGTCTTGACGGCGCCTTCAACGAAGCGCACATCCTGGCCATCACGCAGGCCGTCTGCGAGTACCGGGCCGGTCAGGGTACGACGGGACCGCTGCTGGTCGGCCGGGACAGCCACGGCCTGTCGGAGCCGGCCTGGCGCACTGTGCTCGAGGTGCTGGCGGGCAACGACGTGGTGACGCTCGTGGACAGTGCCGACCGGCTCACTCCGACGCCTGCTGTCTCGCATGCGATCCTGCGGCTCAACCGCGGCGCCGGTGCGGACGCGGACGGCATCGTGATCACGCCGTCGCACAACCCGCCGCGTGACGGCGGCATCAAGTACAACCCGCCGCACGGCGGACCGGCCGACTCCGACGCGACCAAGTGGATCGCGGATCGTGCCAACCAGCTGATCGCCGGCGACAACCGCGAAGTACGGCGCAAGCCCTTCGAGCAGGCCCGTCAGCAAGCGGGGGACTACGACTTCGTCGGCCACTATGTCGACGACCTGCCGTCGGTGCTCAACCTGGCCGCGGTCCGCGACGCCGGCGTGAAGATCGGCGCCGACCCGCTGGGCGGTGCGAGTGTCGACTACTGGGCCGCGATCGCCGACAAGCACGGTCTCGACCTGACCGTGGTGAACCCGCGGGTCGATCCGGCCTGGGCCTTCATGACGCTGGACCACGACGGCAAGATCCGGATGGACTGCTCCTCGCCGTACGCGATGGCCTCGCTGGTCGCGCAGCGGGACAAGTACGACGACGCGACCGGGAACGACGCTGACGCCGACCGGCACGGCATCGTCACTCCGGACGCCGGACTGATGAACCCGAACCACTACCTGGCCGTCGCGATCTCCTACCTGTTCAGCAACCGCCAGTGGGGTCCGGACGTCGCGGTCGGCAAGACGCTGGTGTCGTCGTCGCTGATCGACCGCGTGGTGGGGGACCTGGGTCGTCGGTTGTGGGAGGTGCCGGTCGGCTTCAAGTGGTTCGTGCCAGGGCTGGTCGACGGCTCGGTCGGCTTCGGTGGCGAGGAGTCGGCCGGAGCGAGCTTCCTGCGCTTCGACGGCACGGTGTGGACGACCGACAAGGACGGCATCCTGCTGGCGCTGCTGGCGAGCGAGATCACCGCTGTGACGGGGGAGACGCCGTCGCAGGCGCACGCCAAGCTGGTGGAGCGGTTCGGTGCTTCGGCGTACTCGCGGGTGGATGCGCCGGCCACGCGCGAGCAGAAGGCGAAGCTGTCGGCGCTGTCCGCGGACGCGGTCACTGCGACCGAGCTGGCCGGAGAGCCGATCGTGGATCGGCTGACGAAGGCTCCGGGTAACGACGCCCCGATCGGTGGGCTGAAGGTAACCACCGAGTCGGCGTGGTTCGCGGCCCGGCCGTCCGGGACCGAGGACCTCTACAAGATCTACGGCGAGTCCTTCAAGGGCGCCGAGCACCTGGAGCAGGTCTTCGAGCAGGCCCGCGACGTCGTGTCCGCAGCGCTGGCCTAACGCACGAAGGCGTCCAGCAACCGGTCCAGATCCGCAGCGGGGTCCTGAGTGATCCCGCTGTGGATCGGCCCGGGATGCACGACGGTACTGCGGGGCGCAGCGAGCCACCGGAATCGCTCACTGATCGTGGTGCCCGCGGCCGGCCCGCCAACCGCCTCGCCCGCACAGATCGCCCGGATCTGATCCAGCGACGCACACACGACGTCTACGTCCACTGCTGGGTCCAGGGCCCGCAGACGCTCCGGCTTCACATCCCATCCCGCGCCGAGGTAGTCGAGCGCCCGGCAGTAGAGCACTGCACCCACGTTGATGAACTCACCCCGCTGGATGCGCGGTGCGGCGCGCAGGATCACGTAGTCGAACGGTGCCATCATCGAGCACCTCCCGGCACCCACGCGGCCCGGTTCTCCAGCCGCGCCAGCAGATGGCCCAGGTACCGCTCCCGGTCACCGTCTGCGATCCACTCGTCCGGCACGAGCCCGATCACTTCCGTCAGCAGTTCCGGTGTGATCGCCGCGGCCAGCTCGGCATCCACCTTCGCGACCCGAGGTATCGCGACCGAGAAGACGTGGTCGGAGGCGTCGTACGGCAACGAAGCGAACTTCTCCGCGGACATCCACGAGTGGTGGAAGTACAGCGCCGCTCCGTGGTCGATCAGCCACAGGTTCTTGTGCCACACCAGCAGGTTCGTGTTGCGCCACGACCGGTCCACGTTCGCCACGAACGCGTCCAGCCAGAGGATCCGGGCCATCGCCTCGTCACCCGGGTTGCCGGCCGAGCCGTCGTACCCGAACGAGCCCGGCAGGAAGTCGACGGCCAGGTTCAGCCCGGCGCTGCGGATCAGCAGCTCCTGGATCTCGAAGTCCGGCTCGGACTTGCCGATCGCCGGGTCGAGCTCGATCAGCTTGAGCTCCGGCACCCGCAGGCCGAGGCGCCGGAACAGCTCGCCGACGATCACCTCGGCCACCAGCGCCTTCGGCCCCTGCCCGGCGCCGTGGAACTTGATCACGTAGGTGCCAAGATCGTTGCCCTCGACAACACCAGGCAACGACCCACCCTCACGCAACGGCACCACGTACCGGGTCGCGGTAACAACAGGCAGACTCACGTCGCAGAGCTTAGGCCATGGGTACCTGGCCGGGGTGAGGGTTCCGTCGTTCGGAGTAGAAGAAGAGCTGTTGCTGGTATCCGCCACCGGTGATCCGCTGCCACGCAGCAAGGCAGTCGTCGCGGACCTGCCAGACGTAGAGCTGGAGCTGACGCGCGCCATGGTGGAGATCAACTCGCCGGTCTGCACAACCGCGGCCGAGTTGCGGGGCCACCTGTCGGATCTGCGCGCCAAACTCGCCGATGCCGCGGCTGAGGAGGGCGCACGATTGCTGGCGATTGCAGTGCCTCCGCAGGGTGAGGCGGCCCAGCCGATCACCAGGAAGGCGCGCTACCAGGAGCTGGCGCTGCGGTGGGGGCTGCTGGCGCGCGAGCAAGGCGTGTGCGGGTGCCATGTCCATGTGGAGGTTCCAGACAGGCAGGCCGCAGTCAGAGCCAGCAATCACGTACGGCCATGGCTTCCGGCGCTGCTGGCTCTCACGGCGAACTCGCCGATCTATCTGGGCCGGGACACCGGCTTCGCGAGCTGGCGCTGGCTGATGACGAGCCGCTGGCCGTGCGCCGGACCGCCGCCGTACCTGGAGTCGCCTGAACACTTCGACGCTCTGGTGAGCATGCATCTGGCTGCGGGCACACTCATCGACGAGCGGATGGTCTACTGGGACATCCGCCCGTCCTCGCACCTGCCGACAGTAGAGGTGCGGGTCAGCGACGTACCGCTGACCATCGACGAGACTGTGCTCCTGGCCACTCTCATCCGTGCACTGGTGATGACCGCACTGGACGACGGCGACCAGGGCCCGAAGATCGAGCCCGAGGTACTGCGGGCCGCGTACTGGCTCGCAGCCCGCGACGGACTCACCGCGAACGGCCTGGACGTCCGCACCGCCGAACCACTGCCGATCGCCGAGCTCCTGCAAAGACTGCGACAACACGTCGAACCAGCACTGCGAAAGCTCGACGCACTGGACCTGGTCGACAACGGACTCCAACGTGCTCTCACAGACGGCAACGGTGCCGTCAAGCAGCGCAAGGTGTTCCGTGAGGGCGGCGACTTCACCGCCCTCACGGAGATCACGCCGGCACCGAAGAATTGACAGCGCCCAGTTCGCGGAAATGCGACATTCAACCCCGAATGCAATTCACGCTTTCACAATCCCCGCAATATGTCCTTATTCTCAGAGCAGATCCGGTCCTGCCCAGTGGAATTCTGTTGCTGCTGACCTCACAACGCGGTTACGGTCCCGTTGCTCGCGCGCAGCATCAAAGGTATTCAAAATTTCGCTGAAGGAGATATCAGTGGTGAATATGCGAAGTACTGTGAGGGTGCTTCTTCCGGTCGTTCTGCTGTCCGCCGTCATGCTGCCGATCGGCGCCACGGCGGAGGCCTCGACATGTTCGGTCCCGAGCCTCGGTGCGCTGACGCGTGCGGATCTGCCGGAGGGAACGTCCGTCGTCGACTGTCAGGCGACCGGACGCATCCTGCGTCTGGGCAACGCGGGCGTGGAGATTCCCGCTCCCGGGCATGGTGTCGGGGTTGCTGCCGTCTCCGTCGCCGGAGCGGAGCAGATCTTCCAGGTGTCGGTCTCCGCGGACGGCCGGATCTCGTACCCGGAAACCACGGTGCACAACTCCGGTGGAGCGACTGCCGGCGCCGCGGCGTCCCCGTCGGCATGTAGCGACGGTGCGTATTCCCTGACCGGAACGGAATGGTTCGGCACGAAATACAAGTGGTACATCGGCGACGGCGGAATGCCGGGAGCGCTGTCCCGGTCGAAGGCGCAGGCAGCCTTCGCCGATGTCATCAACAACATCACCGGCAGTTACAACGACTGCGGTTACACCGACCAGGTCAGCGCCCTCAGCCAGTACATGGGGACGACCACCTACGAGTCCGACATCTCGTCCAGCACCACCTGCACGACGCCGGATGGTGAGAGCACCTGGGACGCGGGCAATCTGTCGACCGGCGTCCTGGCGGCCACCTGCTGGTGGTACCAGCCGTCCGGCCAGGCGACCAACCTGACCGTGGAAGCCGACGTGCGCTACAACACGACCGACTACAACTTCTCGGACAGCCCGAGCACGTGCAGTTCGCAGTACGACGTGCGCGAGGTCGGGACCCATGAGGCGGGGCACGTCTTCGGCCTGGGGCACGTCGGATCCGGTCATACGAATCTGACCATGTACACGTCGTCCGGCACCTGTGACACCAAGGAAAGAACTCTCGGCAAGGGCGACGTGCTCGGCCTGCGGGCCCTGTACTGATCCGGTGGGCGACTCCCGGTAGAGCGTTGCCGCTCTACCGGGAGTTCTCCCGCTCTAGTGTCCTGAGTCGGAAGTTCGACGGCGCTTTCGGCGCCCAGGCACGCACCTCACGGCACGTGCCCAGCGCCCACGATGCTCCGCATCGAGGCCACTGACCACGCACCGCGATGCACGCACCTGAACACCGAAATCTCTCGCCGAACTTCCGACTCAGGACACTAGCCCCGCAGGAAGTCCTCCAGTCCGTGGAGGTCGTCGGTGTTGAGGTAGTCGACGTTGGCGGCGGTCAGTTCGCGCCAGAGGGCTTCGCGGGCGGCGCCTGGGGTGTCCGGGGTTTCCCAGAAGCGGACCTTGTAGCCGGCGTGGTGGGCGTTGACGACGATGTCGTGCAGCTTGGTCTTCTCGGCCTCCGGCATCGGGCCGATGCCACGCCAGGTGAACACGTTGGACCAGTTGTCGCTGACCAGCGGCATCAAGGACGCCGGCATGCCGGACTGCAGGTCGCCCAGCCGGCCGTCGTACCCGGCGTAGCGGAGCTTCTGGGCCTTCATGTCGTCCAGCGGGCGGTTGCCGCTGATCACTGAGGTGACGGCACCCTTGAGCACGCGGCCGTTGACGAAGATCGTGCTGATCCCGCGGTACTTCGCCAGTGCCTTGTCGACGGCGGCGTACGTCGACGGACCGTCGCTCTTGATGTCGATCAGCAGCTGGAAGTCCTGGCCGTGCTTGTACACCTGCCCGTGGTTCTCTCGGACCCGGTCCGCCAGCGGCTTCAGGTACAGGCTCTCCAGGTTGCGTCCGGGCTTGGCGTCGGTCAGGTCGTGCGCGACGCGCAGCTCACCGGCGACCAGCCACACGTCCGCCTCGACGCTGTTGAACCCACGGTCCAGCGCATCCTGCAACGGCCGCCGGTGGTCGTAGTCGTTGTGCGCGTGCGCCGACGGCAACGCCCGGAGGGCGGGAGCGTCGTACGCCTGCGGGAGCCGGAAGCCTTCGGACCGTACGACGTCGCGCACCCGGTCGGGGTAGTCGCTGATGATCCCGTCGACGCCCTGGTCGATGAACCATTTGATGGTGGCCGGATCGTCGACCGTCCACGGGATGACCTTCAGACCGGCCTTGTGTGCCGCCTTCACCGTGGTTGCCGTGAAGTACGGCCGGAATGCCGGGTCGGTGATCTTCCCGCCCTGCGGGAACCCGTCCACGGGCGAGATCGCGGCCGCGCCGAAGGACTTGACCGCCTTGAGCGGGTCGCCGCCGAAGTCGTCGATGTCGAGACCGCCCAGCCACGGCGACTTGCCAGGCTTGCCGACCTGGAGGAAGTCGTAGTTGTCCAGCGCGACCAGCGGCAGCTCCGGCATCACCTGGCGCATCCGCATCAGCGAACCCCAGTCGAAGCTCTGGATCGTCACCTGCCGGGCGATGTTCGCCCGGCGGATCTCACTGGCGACCACCTGGACGAACTGTTCGCGCGGCGCGGTCTCCGCCGGGGCGCCGGCCTCGACCTTGGTCTCCACGTTCAGCTTCACGCCGTACGCGCGGTAGCGGTGCACGAGCGCGAAGATGTCGCGCAGCTCCGGCATCCGGGCGCCCGGGTCGGGCTGCTGCTCGGGGAAGCCGGACTGCGGCAGCGAACCGCAGTCGAGCTGCTTGACCTGCTTCAGTGACAGCGTGTTGACGAACTTGCCGACGTACGGGTGCTCCGGGTCGTCCGGCGTGTACGGCGCGGTGTCGCGGCACTTCTTGCCGTCGACCTTCCGGTCGTGGGTGACGACGGCGTACCCGTCCTGCGTGATCTGGACGTCGAGCTCCAGCGTGCTGACGCCGAGCTCGAGGCCGTGCGAGAACGAGGCGATCGTGCTCTCCACGGTGAGTCCGAGCCCACCGCGGTGGGCCTGGATGTCGAAATCACCGCGGTGGGCGGCGGCCGGGGCGGCCGGAAGCAGCAGTCCGGCGATCAGCGCGCACGGAAGCAGTGCGCGGGGAAGGCGGCGCATGAGGGGTTTCCTTCCGGAGGGGTCGGGGGCGGATACAGCTCCTGAGGCTGTCTCTGACAGGAGTACCCAGGTCCTCGTGAAGGTAGCCGAGAAGTGACCAGACGGCTACGGTGCGAATCAGGGGGCGGAGGTGATCATCCGGGCCGACTCCGACTCCGCGGTGACCGAGCCGTTCTTGAAGGCAGGGTCGAGCGTGCCTTCGGTACGGCGGGTGAGCGACAGCCGCACCTCGCACCGGGAGATGTCCTGCCCCGGCGTCGGCGTCGTCGTCACCTGTTTGATCGAGCCACGGGCGATGACCGCCGACGTCTGGCCGGGTGGGAGCTCGAGGTCGCCTTCCTGGATGCACGCACCGGCCCAGGTGAGCAGCGACGGTAGCTGCGACGGCTCGCTCTCGAACCGTACGGCGATGTCGCGGCGGCGCGATAACGTCGTACCGGCGGCGGGAGCGACGAGGTGGACCCGTTCGGGGAGCTTCACCGTCGACCTGGGGGCCGAGTCGTTGTCGCCGCCGCGCTCGAGGTCGAACGTGATCTCGGTACCTGCCGTGACCACTCCGTCGAGGCGGTTGCTGTAGTCGGTCACCCCGGCGGCCCGGTGGTGCTTGAGCTTGACGTCCTTGCCGCCGCCGGACGCCCTGATCTTCTCACCGTCGCCGAGCTCCACGAAGGTGAGGTTGCCGACCTGCAGCGAGGCGCTGACGTCCGCGGCGTCCGTTGCCTCAGGCAAGGTGACGACGAGGTTCGCGGTCATTCCACCGGTGCGGATGTCTTTCGACTGCACGGTCGAGCAACCGGTCAGGGCAAGGACGGCGACCAGGGCGGCGATTCGCTTCACAGCCAGGGAAGCTAGCACCGCCGAGGTCTACGCCGGGTGAGTACAACTACTCGTACTGCAGTGCTTCGAGCGGATTCAGCTTGGCCGCGCGCCGGGCCGGCCAGATGGCGGCGAAGATCCCGACCACCACCGAGACGACGGCGAAGATCACCAGCTGGGCGACCGGGATGGTGAACGAGATCTCGTCCAGTCGCGCGGCCAGCAGCGAGGCGAGCAGCAGGCCGAGGACGATCCCGATCACGGCCCCGATCAGCGCGGTGATCACGCTCTCCTGCCGGATCATCTTCTTCACCTGACCGCGGGTCAGGCCGATCGCGCGCAGCATGCCGAGCTCGCGGGTCCGCTCGAAGACCGTCAGCACCAGCGTGTTGACGATGCCGAACAGGCTGACCAGCACCGACAACGCGAGCAGGACGTAGAGCACGTTCAGGATGCTCTTGATGCTGTCCGTCTGCGCCTTCTTGAACTCGTCCCGCGTCAGCGCCTTGGCGTTCGGGAAGGTGCTCAGGGCATCGTTCAGGGTCGCGGTGTTCGCGGCGGTGACACCGCCGCTCATGTTCACGAACGTGTAGATGTTCAGCGGTTGCGAGGTGGTCGCGTCGAACGTGGCCGTCGAGATCGTCACGTTCCCGAACGGCGAGCCGCCCGCCGGCGGGCGGAAGACGCCCTTCACCTGCAGTTGCAGGGTCTTCCCGGTGGCGGTCTGCATCGGGAAGCTCGACCCGAGAGCGAGGGCGTGGCTGTCGGCGTACGCCGCGTCGACGATCGCACCGTCGGCGCCCAGCTCGCCGAGTGACGCCTGCGATCCGGAGCGCCAGTCGAAGGTGAGCAGCTGTGGCGCCTGCGGGTCGACCGCGGTGATCGTGATCGTCTTGCCGAACGCCTTCGCCTGGCCGCCGCGCACGCTGGTCACCTTCTCGACGCCAGGCACCTTCGCGACCTCGGCTGCGACCGGTGGCGGCAGCGGGCTGAAGTTGTTCTGTGCGGTGATCGCGTAGTCGGCGCTGAAGATTCCGTCGACGGCCTGCTCGAACGGCCTGATCAGACCCGCCCCCAACGTGGCGACGAGCGTGACCAAGGCGAGTCCGATCATCAGCGCCGCCGCGGTCGACGCGGTCCGGTGTGGATCCCGCCGGCTGTTCTGTCCGCCGATGGATACGGCCGGCCCGTCCGGCAGTACGCCCGGGAATTCGGTGCGCCGGCCGAACAGACGACGTACCAGCCACAACGGAACCAGGAAGAACGGCCAGATCAGTGCGGTCAGTACGACGACCGACCAGCGCGCGATCGGATCGGACACCGTCGCCAGCGGGCGGACCAGACGCGCGGAGAACAAGGCGATGCCGATGAACAGCAGCAACACCCCGGCGCCGAGCAACAGCAGCAGAGTCTTGGTCGACAACCCGTCGGCGAACAGTCCGACCAGCACGAGCGCGATCCCGCCCGCGGCGAGCAGGGCAGCGCCCAGCGGCCGATACCGGTTCAACCGTCCCGGTGCCAAGGTCGCGCCTTCGCGGACCGCCGCGATCGGCGGCACCCGCGTCGCTCGCCAGGCCGGGCGCAGACTGGCCAGGACAGTGACCAGTACGCCGACGATCAGGGCCACCACGATCGTCCGGGTCCGGAACACCAGCCCGTTGTTCGGCAGGGTGAAACCGACCGCGTCGAAGAGCTTGAACAACCCGGTCGCGATCGCGAGCCCGAGGAACAATCCGGCCACGGACGCGACGAAACCGGTCACGAGCGCCTCCAGCACGACCGTGCTGAGGAGTTGCCGGCGCGAGGCGCCGAGCGTGCGCAGGGTCGCGAACTCACGGGTGCGCTGGGCGATCGTGATCGACAGCGAGTTGGCGATCACGAACGAGCCGACGAACAACGCGATCCCGCCGAACACGAGCAGGAACGTCTGCAGGAAGCTCAGGAAGCTCGACGTACCGGCCGCGTCCTCCTTGGCCTGTTCGTCGGCGGTCCGGACCTGTGTCGCGGCGGGCAGGATCTGCCGGACGGCGTCGAGCATCTGCTGCTCGCTGGTGCCGGCCTTGGTCGCGATCAGGATCTGGTCGAGCTTGCCGGCCTTGTCGAACAGGCGCTGCGCCGTCCCGAGATCGAACCCGGCCAGCGTCGCGCCGCCGATCGACGACACCGCGCCGAACTCGACCAGCCCGGAGATCTTCATCTGCTCGGCCGCGCCACGGGCCTGCACGCCGATCGTGTCGCCGGTCGTGAATCCCTTCTCCTTGGCGGTTTTCGTGTCGATGACGACCTGGTCACCGGCCGGCCAGGACCCCGAGACGAGGGTGAGCGAGTTGAACTGCGGCAGCGTCGGATCGACGCTGAAGCCGAGGTTCGGGGCGCCGCCGAAGACGATCGACTTGCCGTCCTTGCCGATCAGCTGCGCCTCACCGTTCACCGCGCCGCCGGCCGCACCGACCTCGGGCAGCCCACGGACCTTCGCGAGCAGGCCCGCGTCGAACGGCGGTGCCGGCACCGTCCCGTCCTCGGACGCGTCGATGGCGTTCTTGCCGGTGATCGCGGCATCGGTGTTCTTGTAGTTCTGGGTGAAGATCGAGTCGAACGCGGACGTGATCGAGTCGGTCAGCACATAGGTGCCCGAGATCAGCGCGACCCCGAGGACGACGCCGATCGCGGTCAGCGCCGTCCGCAACTTGCGGGCCAGTAGACCCTGGATCGCGAACTTGATCACTGCAGGTCCAGGGTGTCGATGATCTGCAGGATCTCGTGCTGGCTGGACCGGCCGGTCTCCTTCACGATCTCGCCGTCGGCCAGGTAGAGCACCCGGTCGGCCATCGCAGCGGCCTTGGCGTCGTGCGTCACCATCACCGTGGTCTGGCCGTACTCCTCGACCGAGGACCGCATCAGCGTGAGGATCTCGCCGCTGGTCCGGGAGTCGAGGTTGCCGGTCGGCTCGTCGGCGAACACCACGGTCGGCCGCGACACCAGGGCCCGCGCGATCGCGACCCGCTGCTGCTGGCCGCCGGACAGCTCGGCCGGCCGGTGCTCGAGGCGGTCGGACAGGCCGACCCGATCGACCAGAGTGTCGAAGAACTCCGGATCCGGCTTCGCGCCGGCGATCGTCAGCGGCAGCAGGATGTTGTCGCGAGCGGTGAGCATCGGCAGCAGGTTGAAGAACTGGAAGATGAATCCGATGTGCTGACGGCGGAGCTTGGTAAGCGCGTCGTCACCGAGCGTCGTGATCTCGATACCGTCGATCTTGACCGAGCCGGATGTCGGCCGGTCCAGCCCGGCCAGGATGTGCATCAGCGTCGACTTGCCCGACCCGGACGGTCCCATCACCGCCGTGAGCTGGCCGGGTTCGATCCGCACGTCCACGCCTCGCAAGGCGTTCACAGCGGTATCTCCTTCGCCGTAGACGCGGACGAGATCCGTCGCCTCCACGACCTCGATGACATTGGTACCGGATGAGACTGTCCCCTCCATTGCCGATCGCCCTCCCTGGCTGATCAGCGGCCAACCCCCAGCAGACCGGTCGACAAACTGCTCCGAGTCTGCTCGCGTTCGATCTGGATCGATAGGGGGTTATCCCCGGATCCAACCCTGAACGGCTCAGATCCAGCCGCGGCGCGCGGCGTGGAAGCCGAGCTGGAGGCGGGTGTCGGCGGAGACCAGGTCCATCAGGGCTCGGACCCGGCGCTGGACCGTCCGCATCGACAGGTCGAGTTGGTTGGCTACCGCCTGGTCCGTGAGGCCGGCCAGCAGCAGGCCGAGGATGCGGGCGTCCAGGTCGGGCAGACCGTCGGTCGGGCCCTCCACCATGCCGTTCGAGCCCAGTACGAGCGGGAGCCCGTCCCGCCAGACGCGGTCGAACAGAGCAAGCAGCGCGTCGAGCATGCCGCTGCTGTGCACGATCAGCGCACCGATGCTGCCACCGGCCCCGGAGAGCAAGGGCACCAAGGCAATCCGCCGGTCCACGATCAGCAGCCGCATCGGAAGCTCCTGTACGACGCGGACCTCTTCGCCGGCGTTCAACGAGTCCGATGCGGCAGCGAAGAACCCCGGTCGGTTGAACGCACTCCGCTCGATCAGCACGCGGTACCGGACTCCACGAGTGACTGCGGCGTCCTCCTCCTTGTTGTCCTCCGGGGGCACGACCGCGATCTCCGCCTTGACGAAGCCGAGCACCTCCTCCCGCGCAGACATCTGCAGCTGGGCGAACCGCTGCCCGACCGCATTGGCGCCGCGCACCACATCC
Source organism: Kribbella sp. NBC_00709 (assembly GCF_036226565.1). Taxonomy (GTDB): domain Bacteria; phylum Actinomycetota; class Actinomycetes; order Propionibacteriales; family Kribbellaceae; genus Kribbella. The sequence goes on along the minus strand of NZ_CP108996.1, from coordinate 8,781,794 downwards.
ACGACGTCACCGACCGATCGCTCCGTGTCCGTGCCTCGGTAGACCTCGGCGAGCGACTCGATCTCGCGCTGCGCACGTCGCAGCTCCTCCTCGCGTTGCACCGCGAGCGCAGCCAGCGCGACCGATGGCGGCGAGGCGACGTACCGGTCGGAGCTGCTGCTGGACCGGGCGGCGAGACCGAGCGTCTCCAATGCGGTCAGGGAGCGGGCCGCCTCGATCGGGTGGCAGCCGAGTCGGGCCGCGAGCTCGGCGACGTCGTACGACGGCACCTCGACGAGGGCGCGGTACGCGAGTTCTTCGGAGTCATCCAGTCCGAGCACGTCGAGCACGATGCCTCCCGATGGGCGGGGGAGAGGGAGTCAGAGCCTGGCGGGTAACCGCATTGTCGCAATCTTGCCACTGCACCCGCATCCTTCGCTGGCGGTTTTGCGATGAACTCATCCCCATGCGCAAAGCCTTGATAGGCGTGGCTCTCTCCGCCCTTCTCGCCCTAGCAGTCACACCCGCGGCCGCCGCACCGCCCGAACCCTCCCTGCCGGTCCAGGTCGACGGCACCAAGAACGTCACGCTGATCACCGGTGACAAGGTGCAGGTCACTCCAGCAGGTTCCGGCCGCAGCAACGTGCGGTTCTTCCCCACGGACACAGCTCACGCCGGCTACGAGACGCGGACAGTCGGCAAGGACGTGTACGTCGTACCTGATAGCGCCGCCCGTCTCGTCAACAGCGGCAAGGTGGACCAGGCCCTGTTCAACGTCAGCGGTCTGATCCGGCAGGGGTACGACGACTCGTCGACCGGCCAGATCCCCGTCATCGCGACGTACAAGCCGACTGCCCGCGCCGCACTGCAGGCCGTGCCGGCCGGCTCCACTCGCACCCGGATGCTGTCGTCGGTGGGTGCGGCGGCGTACAAGACCCGTGCCCACGACACCTGGCAGGCCCTGTCGACCGGTCCGGACGTCCAGAAGCTCTGGCTGGACATGAAGGTGCACAAGACCCTCGACCAGAGCGTCCCGTACGTCGGTGCGCCGCAGGCCTGGGCAGCCGGGTACGACGGAACCGGTACGACGGTCGCCGTACTGGACTCCGGTGTCGACGCCGAGCACCCCGACCTCGTCGGCGCCGTGAAGGAGCAGCAGAACTTCACCGACAGCCCGGACGTGGCCGACCACGACGGTCATGGCACGCACACGTCGTCCACCGTCGCCGGCCGTGGTGTCGCCTCCAACGGCCGCAACAAGGGCGTCGCTCCGGGCGCGCAACTGTTGTCGGGCAAGGTCCTGAACGACTACGGCAGCGGCGATCTCTCCTGGATCATCGCCGGCATGGAATGGGCCGTGGCCGAGGGCGCGGACGTCATCAGCATGAGCATCGGTACGTCGGAACCCGTCGACTGCACCGACCCGATGGCGGCCGCGGTCGACCGGATCAGCGCCGATTCCGGCGTGCTGTTCGTCATTGCCGCGGGCAACCTCGGCGGACCGGCCGAGGCGATCACCAGCCCGGGCTGCGCCGCGTCCGCGATGACCGTGGCGGCCACCGATCTCACCCAGACCACGGCGGACTTCTCCAGCCGTGGGCCGGTTCTCTCCAACCACGCCGTCAAGCCCGATATCGCGGCGCCCGGCGTGGACATCACCGCTGCGCGGGCGGGAGGGCGCGGCGACTCGGCGTACGTCGACATGAGCGGTACATCGATGGCGACCCCGCATGTCGCCGGCGCGGCAGCGATCCTCAAGCAGGAACACCCGAGCTGGACCGGTCAGCAACTGAAGGCGGTCCTGCAGAACTCGGTCCGCGCGGAGAGCAAGGTCGGCATCTACGAACAAGGCGCGGGCGAGCTCAACGTCGCGCAGGCGGTGACGCAGCAGGTCACTGGTCCGGCCACCGTCGATCTCGGCACGTTCGCCTGGCCGCACACGTCGGGCCAGAAGGTCACCAAGCAGCTGACCTACCACAACGACGGCACCGAACCGGTCACGCTGACCGTGACGGCCGATGCCCGCGGCAACAACGGGAAGCCGTTGCCGTCGGCGCTGATCAGCTTCGGCAAGTCGGTGACGGTCCCAGCCGGTGGCACCGCTGACCTGCCGGTCACCGTCGACCCGTCCGCGGCGCTCGACTACGGCCTGTACGGTGCGATCAGTACACGTTTGGTTGCCAAGAGCAACGGCGGGCAGACCGTGGTGACGCCGCTCGGTTTCTACCTCGAGCCGCAGTACGTCGACGTCACGTTCAAGCTGATCGACCGGGACGGGAAGCCGGCCACCTCGATCTCCTCGCTGGACGTCTTCGACCTCGACAGCATCGCCGCGCAGCGAGTCGGCTTCGACGGCGCCGACCAGACCCTGCATCTGCGTGCCGGCACGTACTCGCTGGCCGCCACGGTCGCGCACGACGGCGCAGATGGGTTGGTCGACTCGTACGCGTTCCTGGGTGATCCGGAGATCACGCTGACGAAGAACACCACGATCACGTACGACGCCCGGACCGCCGCCGAGGCGACTGTGACGACCGATCGGCCGACGCAGCGCAAGGGCGGCAGTCTGACGTACGGGCGCGTGGTCGACAACTGGATCCTGTCCTCGAGCCGGAGCTACGGCACCACGGTCAAGTCGATCTACCTTGGTACGACGTCCAAGGCCCGGCGCGGGACGTTCGAGGTGGTCGAGGGATGGCAGTACGGATCACCGGCCGGCGCGAAGTCGCCGTACCTCTACAGCCTGGCGTTCACGCACGAGCAGCAGGTGAAGGGCAAGCCGGCGCACCGCGTCCGGGATCGTGAGCTGGCGACGATCGACGCGACGTACTACACGCCGGGCAAGGACTACACCTACTCCGAGTACGTCGACGTGTGGCGACCGTGGAGCATCAACCTGATCCCGACCGGCGATCGCGGATCCGTCGCGGCGCCGACCCGCGTGCAGCACCTCGTCACGGCCGACAAGGACACCAAGGTGTCGCAGATGGTCGGGCATTCGGATGCGATGGCGTGGCCGTTCGCGACGCTGATGACGTCGACGGCGACGGCGTACAAGGCGGGGAGCCGGCACAGCGAGAGCTGGTACAAGGCCGGTCTGCGGCCAGGGCTGGTGACCGATCAGACGACCGGTCACAAGTACGCTCCGGCAGCGCGCGACGGGAACACGATCTGGAGCAGCTTCGCCAGCTGGGCGGACACACAGCCGGGTCACTTCTCGTCCCAGGGTTTCCTCGACCTGGGCGGCACCGAGCTGTTCGCGAACGGTGTCTCGCTGGGGGAGTACGGGTACTACGGCCAGGGTGTGTGGGACGTGCCGGCTGCGGCGACCGACCTGGAGCTGAAGTACAACCTGATCCGCTGGCAGCGCGGCGACTACAAGTGGGAGTCACCGTCGACGGTCGAAACTCGGTGGAAGTGGCGCAGCTCGTCGGCGGACGCGGGTAAGCCGTTGCCGCTGCTGTTCCCCGACTACGACCTGCCGGTCGATCTGCACGACCGTGCGGCACGGGTGCCGGCGTTCCCGGTCACGATCAGCGCGGAGTCCGGCCAGTGGTACACCGCCGGGCGCTTCGCGACGGCCCGCGTCTCGGCGTCGTACGACGACGGCGCGACCTGGACGAAGGTGCCGACCGTCAACCTCGGCACGAAGGCGATCGCACTGGTCAACAACCTGAAGGCGACATCGTTCGTCACGCTCAAGGTCGAGCTGACCGACACCCACGGGAAGTCGGTGACGCAGACGCTGAACCACTTCTACGGAGTGGAGAGTTGAGGGTGCCGGACCGGGAAGCGCCTCACGGCGCGTGGCCGCTCGTAGCGGCTAATTTTGGGACCCGGGGCTTGCACCGGCCCGACACCTCCATCAGTGTAGCGGGTGCTCAAACCCCTTGTCCTGTAGGGATCTCGGGCCGCGAGACGCATTAACACCGAAACGCGCCGGACGCAACTACCAGAGGTGTCCGGCGCGTTCGGCCCGCGCGGCGGTCTGCAGCTGGTCTGCGGTCTCGACCAGTTTCGACGCGGACAGCACCCGGTCGTGACCGTCGTCCGCGAGGTGTGCCCGCCCGGTCGCGACGATCCGCGCGAAGGCTGCCGCGCGGTCCAGGGTGGTCGCGAAGTCACCGGTCGCGACACCCCGCAGTACGGCGTCGACCATGTCGCGGACCTCGGCCGGGCCGGGTGGCTCGGCGACGCCCGCGACGACGGCGTGCACCTCGGCGTACTCGCGGCCGGTGCCGAACTCGCGGGACACCTCCTCGGCGTTCGAGTGCACCCAGGAGCGCAGCACGTACAGCCGCCACAGCGCCCCGGGCAGCGAGTCCGCGGGGGAGTCGGACCACAGCTCGGCCAGCTCGTCGAGACCGTACTCGTCGGCGAGCTTGACCACCCGGGCGTGCACCTCGGCGTCCTCGGACTTGCGCACCCCCCGGACCAGCAGCTCGGCGGTCCGGTGCGCGGCCTCGGTGACGGTCGCCGGGTCGGCCGCACCGGGCAGCGACTCGAACAACTTGTTGCCGGGCAGGATCGGACGGCGCGGGTTGGGGATGGTCACGGCCTCCATGGTGCCTGACGCGACGAACGTCCGCATGCCGACGCGACCCGGAGTGCCGAAATGGGCTTGCGAGGGCTGATCTACTGATCCCGTGATTCCTCTGGACAGCTCACCGGAAGCGCTCGCGCTGCGGGCCGCGTACGACGACCAGATCCGGTCCCGCCCCGGCAGCGCGAACGGCGGCACGATCGAACGCGTCGGCCCGTTGATCCGCAAGGTCGGCGTCGAGGGCGACGGCTTCGTGCAGTACCTCGGTGGCGTCGACGGCGCCGAGGTGGACCGGCTGATCGCCGACCAGGTCGAGTACTTCGCGAAGCTCGGCGCCAAGTTCGAGTGGAAGTACTACTCGCACGATCTGCCCGCGGACCTGCCCGAGCGGCTGACCAAGGCCGGGCTCGTACCGGAAGAGGAGGAGTGTCTCCTCCTCGGCGACGTGGACGAGCTGTCGAGCGACGTCGTCCTCACGGAAGGCATCCGGTTGCGCGAGGTCACGTCACGCGCGGACCTGGAGCGGATGCAGGCGATGGAGGAAGAGGTCTGGGGCTACTCGCACGCCTGGCTGCCGGATGCACTGACCCAGGCGATCGCGGACGACGACCCGGCGACGGTGATCGTGGCGGAGACCGACGAGGACGATTCCAAGGTCGTGTGCGCGTCGTGGATCCGGTTCCACACCGGAACCGAGTTCGCGTCGCTGTGGGGCGGCTCGACGCTGCCCGAGTGGCGCGGCCGGGGCATCTACCGGGCACACGTCGCCTACCGGCGGAACCTGGCGGCCGCGCGCGGCTACCGGTACCTGCAGGTCGATGCGTCCCCGGACAGCCGCGGCATCCTGGCCCGCCTGGGCCTGCGTCCGGTCGCGGTGACCGTCCCGTACATCTGGAAGCCTGTCGCCTGACAATGCAGCTGGCTACGATCGATAGGTGAGGCAGAGGGTCGGCTACTGCACGGCGCCGGATGCGGTGAAACTGGCGTACGCCGTGCACGGCGCCGGCCCGCCCATCGTCCGGGTGGCGACCTGGATGACGAACCTGGAGTTCGACTGGGAGAGCCCGGTGTGGCGGCACTGGCTCGACGCGCTCGGGGACGGTCACACCCTGATCCGGTACGACGAACGCGGCTGCGGGCTCTCGGACCGCGACGTCGACGAGATCTCGCTCGATGCCTGGGTGGCCGACCTCGAGGCGGTGGTCGACGCTGCGGGCCTCGACCGGTTCGCGCTGCTCGGCGTCTCGACCGGTGCGCCGGTCGCGGTTGCGTACGCGGCCCGCCACCCCGAACGGCTCACGCACCTCGTCCTGTACGGCGGCTACGCGCGCGGGCGGGCCCTACGGGGTGAGAGCGAGCGCCGGCGGCAGGACGCGCTGGTCGCCGCGATCTCGGCCGGCTGGACCGATCCCGATCCCACCTTCCGCCACCTGTTCAGCATGCTGTTTCTGCCGGCCGGTACCGCCGAACAGATGGGCTGGTACGACGAGGCACAACGCAACTGCACGTCGGCCGCGACCGCGGTCCGGATCTACAGCGCGCGGAGTGGCATCAATGTGGTCGACGCGGCGGCGCAGGTACGGACGAGAACGCTGGTCATGCACCCCGCGAGGGACCGCGTCGTACCCATCGGGGAAGGCCGGCTGCTCGCCACCTTGCTCCCCGACGCGCGACTGGTCGAGCTGGAATCGGCGAACCACATCCTGCTGGCGGACGACCCCGCGTGGCCGACCTTCGTCTCGGAGCTCCGCGACTTCCTGGGGACGAAGCAAGCCCCCGTCCGGCCGGGCGTCGAGGAGCTCAGCCGGCGCGAGTTGGAGGTCCTCGAGCTCGTCGCGGCGGGCCTGACCAATGAGGCGATCGCGGAGCGGCTCAGCCTCAGCGTCCGGACGGTGGAGCGTCATCTGACGAACACGTACGTCAAGCTGCGCGTCTCCGGCAAGGCCGGTCGCGCGGCGGCGGCGGCCCGGTTCTCCGAGGCCCGGCGTACCTGATCTGCGTGTAGCCCGCCAGGCGGCCGCTGCGCTGTTGCGTGCTGGCTCCGATGCCTGCGAGTCCTGCGGCTACCTACCTTCACAGGTATGGACCAGCGCCCGGACTCCCGGGCCGTCCGAGGGAGGCATTCGATGAGTCACATGGTCACGAACGACACGGCATCGGCGGTTCTGGCCGAGCCGACGCAGACGTACGACGTCGTTGGCGGGGGAGGCGTGCGGCTGCACGCCGGCGAGTGGGGCAACCGGCGAGGGCGCCCGATTCTCTTCATTCACGGCTGGTCCGCCAGTCACGTCTGCTGGGCGCACCAGCTGGAAGGCCGGCTCGCCGAGGACTTCCGGCTGGTCGCGTTCGACAACCGGGGCCACGGGATGTCCGAGAAGCCCCTGGACCCGGACAGTTACCGCGACCCGCAGTTGTGGGCGGACGACCTGGCCGCGGTCATCGACCAGCTGGGCCTCGACCGGCCGGTGCTGGTCGCCTGGTCGTACGGCGGGTTCATCGTCTCCGACTACCTCCGGGCGTACGGCGAGGACCGGATCGGCGCGGTCAACCTGGTCGGGGCGGCCGTGATGATGAAGCCGCCGACCTTCGACCACATCGGCCCCGACTTCCTCGCGAACGCACCGGAGGCGAGCCAGTCCGACCTGGCCACGAACATCGCTGCCATCCGGCGCTTCCTCGACGTCTGCACGGCCGAGCCGCTCTCGCCGGACGACTGGAGCGCCGCGCTGGCGTGGAACATGGTCGTTCCACCCGCGGTCCGGGGCGCGCTGATCTCCCGTGAGATCGACGGCGACGACGTACTCGCCAGGATGTCGTCGCCCGTGCTGGTGACGCACGGCCGGTCCGACACGATCGTGCTGCCCTCGATGTCCGAGCATGTCCTCGACGTCTGCAGGACCGCCCGGCCGTCCTGGTACGACGGCGTCGGCCACATGCCGTTCGGCGAGGACCAGGCCCGCTTCGACCGGGAGCTCGCCGACCTCGCGAAGGCCGTCGGCTAGCGTCGGCGTCTACTCTCGACCCATGGCAGGTGGCAAGGGAAGCGGCCAGTTGGCGAAGACCTTGATCAAGTACGGCGTGCGGTACGGGCCGTTGGCGGTCGAGGCGATCCGGCACGGGCGGGAACCGGCGCAGCAGGCGATGCAGGCCGCGCTGGCGAAGCGGAACGCCCGGAAGAAGGCGCTCGAGCACGCGCTCACCGTCCGCGACGGGTCCTTGCTGAAGGTGATCAAGGAAGGTCAGGCGATCTTCTTCGTGTTCTCCGGGGACGCGATCGTGACGACGTACCCGGCGGTGCCGCAGAGCGCGTACCCGGAGTTGCTGCGGCACGCCGACCTGGACAAGCGCGAGCCGGCCGCCGTACTGGCCGCGCGGAAGCCCAAGCTCGCCCCGCACCTGCCGAAGGTCCGGCGGAAACGTTGACGCACGCGTAACATTCCGGACCCGGCGGGGCAACAGGGCGGACGGACAGTGGAAGTACGTTTCCACGAGGGAGGGCGTCCGCATGCTCTGGAAGATCAGGACCGAACTCGCCGACCGGCCCGGTGCGCTGGCCGAACTCGCTGCACGGTGTGGTGCGGACGACATCAATATCCTCAGCCTCGAGGTCTTCACCGCCGAGACCGGCGCTGTCGACGAGCTGGTGGTCTCCACCGGCGTCGGCTGGACCGCCGACGACCTGACCGCGCTCGTGACCGAGGCCGGCTGCGTCGGTACGACGGTCCGCCCCTGCCAGGCCGACGTACTCAGTGACGCGCCGACGCGCTACCTGCGCGCCGTACTGCGGCTCCTCGACGACCCGATGTCGGTCGACGAGGAGCTGGGGAACCTGCAGGGCTTCGACGAGTACACGCCGGCCGAGTGGGCCCGGGCCGACGTACTCGTCGAGATCGCCGGCCGGCTCGCGGAGCGGTTCGACTCGGTCGAAGGACCGCGGCCCGGCAGCGGCGTACCCGTGCTGCGGACGGCGACCGTCGAGGACGCCGACGCAGTGGTCGCGATGCACGACCGGTGCTCGTACGAGAGCCGCACCCGGCGGTACCACGTGCCGATGCCGAAGCTGACTGCCCGGACCGCGCGGCATCTGTCCGCGCCGGCCGGTGGCGTGTCGGTGGTCGCGGCCGTTGACGGTGCCGTGATCGGGATGGCCACCGCGGCGCCGTGGGAGGAGCTGGGCAGTACGACGATGGAGGTCGCCGTACTGGTCGAGGACGGCTGGCAGGGACAGGGGCTCGGGCTCCGGTTACTGCGCCAGGTGGTGGAAGAGGCACGGACGCTCGGCACCGACCGGGTCGTCTGCATGGTGCAGCCGGAGAACCACGCGATGCTGCGGACCCTCGAGCGGCTGCGGATGCGGTCGCGAGTGGTCCGCGACGGCGACAGTCTGATGGTCAGCGTCGCCTTGTCCGACCGGAGCCTGTCGCATGCGGTGGATCGGCCCGCGGTGCAATATCGTCATACGCGTGCCACCCCTTCCCACCGGTCGGAACCCCCACGGTCTGCTGGTCAACCTGCCCGCGAGCACGCGCTCGCCGCTCTTTCAGCTCTTCAGCCGGATTCTGATCGCGCTGGGGCTGCTGACCGTGATGGTGCTGATCGTGGTGGTCGACCGTGACGGATACCGGGACAGCTACGACGGCAAAGTCGGGCTGATCGACAGCATCTACTACGCAACCGTCACGCTCACCACGACCGGGTACGGCGACATCACACCGGTGACGCCCACTGCCCGGCTGGTGAACGCCTTCATCGTGACTCCGCTGCGGATCGCGTTCCTGGTGGTTCTGGTCGGTACCACACTGGAAGTGCTGGCCAACGAGGGACGCCGGATCATGCGCGACACGCGCTGGAGGAAACGGATGAAGGACCACACCATCGTCGTCGGCTACGGCACCAAGGGCCGGTCCGCCGTGCAGACGCTGATCAGCAATGGGGTCAAGCGCGACAACATCGTGGTGATCGACCCGCGGGCGCAGGCGATCGGTGACGCGGGCAACGACCAGATGGCCGCCTTCCACGGCGACGCCACCAACCGGACGGTACTGCGCCGCGCCGAGGTGATGACCGCGCGCGAAGTGATCGTGACGACCGACCGGGACGACTCCGCGGTCCTGGTCACGCTGGCCGTGCGCCAGCTGAACCCGAACGCCCACATCGTGGTCGCGGTCCGCGAAGAGGACAACGTGCCGCTGCTGCGGCAGAGCGGCGCGGACGCCGTCGTCACTTCGTCGGAGGCGGTCGGCCGGCTGCTCGGCCTGACGTCGGTCAGCCCGAACCTCGGCGAGGTGATGGAGGACCTGCTCACGTACGGCGAAGGCCTCGAGGTGGCCGAACGCCCGGTCCTCGGCCGCGAGGTCGGCAAGCCCCCGTCCGCCGTACCCGACCGGGTCGTGTCCGTCGTCCGCGACGGCAAGGTGCACCGGTACTACGACTCGAACGTCTCGGTCCTGGCCGCCGGCGACAAGCTCATCGTCGTCCGCCCCGCCAAGGAGACCCCGTGGGCCGAGCGCCCCGGCGCGGACGACACCGAGGAATAAGTCACAGCTTGATCTAGCGGCACTTCTGAGGTTGACCGTCGGGCGACGGCGTCTTAATGTCGGGCTTGTAAACGATTACAAGAACGATTACAGGAGGTCGGCGTGAGTCGTCCGACGATCGCTGGGGTGGCCCGGGCGGCCGGGGTCTCGGTGGCGTCGGTGTCACGCGTCCTGAACGGATTGCCCGCGACCGAGGAGATGGTCGAGCGGGTGCAGCGGGCGGTGCAGGAGCTCGGGTACGTCCCCGATGCGCGGGCGCGGTCGCTCAAGGTCGGACGGACGTTCCAGCTGACGCTCGCGGTCGCGGACGTTGGTAACCCGGTGTACGTGACGATGATGCGGGCGGTCGAGGAGGTCGTGTCCGCGGCCGGCTACCGGCTCGTGGTGACGACGACCGGTCCGGACGTGGTGGACGAGGTCGCGCTGGTCCGGGGGATGGCGCGCGGGTACGCCGACGGACTGCTGATCAGCCCGATCCGCGTCGACGAGGACCTGGTCAAGTCGATCCGCGAATGCGAGGTGCCGGTCGTAGTAGCCGGTAACGTCCCCGCCAAAGCCGGCGTAGACACCGTCCGAGCCAACTCTCCCAAAGGCATGCTCCTAGCCGTCGACCACCTGGTCGCGAAGGGCCGCCGGCGAATCGCGTTCGTGAACGGCCCGGCCGACACAGTGCCAGGAGCCGCACGGGCGAAGGGCTTCGCGGATGCGCTACGGGCGCACGACCTGCGGCCTGCAGCGACCGCCGAGGCAGCCGACTTCACCTTCGCCGCGGGCCGCGCCGTCGCCCCCGAGATCCTCGCCGTTACGTCCGAATCCGTTACGTCCGAAGAAGTGCGGTCCAGGGACCACAGTTCTTCGGACGTAAGCGGTGGGTTCGATGCGGTGATTGGGGCGAACGATCTGCTGGCAGTGGGGTTGATGCATGAACTGGCCGCGGCGGGGCTGGACGTGCCGGGTGATGTTGCGGTGATCGGGATGGATGACAGCGAGCTGGCCGAGCAGAGTTTTCCGCCGTTGACGAGTGTGAATCTCGGGTCCGCGGAGCGGGGGCGGCGGGCGGCTGAGTTGCTGTTGGCAAGGATCGAGGACAACGAGCGGACGCCCCGGCGGATCGTCGTACAGCCCTCGTTGAGCATCAGGAGGTCCACCCCGTGACTGTATTGATGCCGCGACTCCGTCGCGGCGGGTCATGGGGCTGTGACTCCCGGCCTTCCCTCGTCGCTCCGGTCGCTTCGCTCCCTGCGCTCCTCAGTCCAGGCCGGGAGGCCCCATGACCGCGACATTGACCGCGCCGCCGACGCAGGTGAAGAAGCCGGGGAAGCCGAGGCAGAACCGGGAAGCGATCTTCCTGTTCCTGCCGGCCTTGCTGCCGGTGCTGATCCTGAGTGTCTACCCGCTGATTCGCGGCATCGCGCTCGGCTTCACCGATGCGCGCGCCGGTCTGCACGTGGAGACCAACTTCGTCGGCTTCGACAACTTCAGCAAGCTGTTGCACAACGGGCTGTTCTGGGACTCGTTCCGGATCGGCGTGATCTGGACCCTGTCGGTCACGATCCTGCAGTTCGTCGCCGCCCTCGGCCTCGCGCTCCTGCTCAACACCGACATCAAGTTCCGCGGTGTCGCCCGTACCATCGCGCTGATCCCGTGGGCGATGCCCCCGGTGGTGGTCGCGATCATGTGGCGCCTGCTGCTGCACCCGACCAACGGCCCGGTCAACGAGATCCTGCAGAACCTGCACCTCACCGACCACCCGATCAACTTCCTCGGCAACTTCAGTACGGCGCTGCCGGCCGTGATCGTGGTCGGTATCTGGGTCGGTATGCCGATGACGACCGTCACCCTCCTGGCCGGCCTGCAAGGCATCGACCGGACCCTGTACGAAGCGGCCGCGGTCGACGGCGCCGGCGCCTGGAGCCAGTTCTGGAACATCACGCTCCCGCAGCTGCGGACCGTGATCGTCGCGATCACCAGCCTGGACATGATCTGGAACTTCAACTCGTTCGGCCTGGTGTATGTGCTGACGGCCGGGGGGCCGGGCGGCAAGACGATGCTGCCGATGCTGTTCGCCTACAACGAGGCGTTCCGCTACGGGAACTTCGGGATGGCCGCCGCGATGGGTGACGTGATGGTCGTCATCATCATCCTGTTCCTGTTCTTCTACCTGCGGAACCGTCTCCGGAGCGAAGCATGAGAACCCGTCCCGGCACCCGCGTCCTGCAGTACCTCGCCGTCCTGGCGTACCTGATCTTCCTCGGCTTCCCGCTGGTGTGGCTGATCTCCAGCTCGCTCAAGTCGCCGCAGGAGTTCGCGAGTATCAACCCGTCGATCCTGCCGAAGCACGTTGACTTCTCCAACTACACCGACGCGCTGAACGAGCAGGGCCTGGTCCGCGGTCTCGGCAACAGCCTGCAGATCTCGATCTACAGCACGATTCTGGTGCTGATCGTCGCGCTGCCGGTGTCGTATGCGCTGGCCCGCTTCCGCAGCCGGCTGCGGCCGCTCACCAATGGGTGGATCCTGGTCAGCCAGGTGTTCCCGGTGATCCTGATCGTGATTCCGCTGTTCATGATCCTGCGCCCGCTGCATCTGACGAACACGATCCCCGGAGTGGTGATCGTGTACATGGTCTGGTCGCTCCCGTTCGCCCTCTGGATGCTGCAGGGGTACGTCGCCGCGGTGCCGCGCGAACTGGAGGAGGCCGCGTCCGTGGACGGTGCGAGCCGCGTCCGCACCATCGTGTCGATCGTGATGCCGCTGCTGCGGCCGGGGTTGATCGCGACCGCGATGTTCACGTTCATCTCGGCGTGGAACGAGTTCTTCTTCGCGCTGGTCCTGCTGCAGGACCCGCAGCTCAAGACACTTCCGCTGGTGCTCGCCCGCTTCGTCGGTGCCGAGGGCCAGGTGCAGTTCGGCCCACTGGCGGCCGCGTCCGTACTCGCAACTGTCCCAAGCCTGGTGTTCTTCGCCTTCCTGCAGCGTCGGTTGACCTCCGGCCTGCTGAGCGGCGCAGTCAAAGGCTGAAAACCAGAAAACAAAAGACGTTGTAGTTGGGTTCTGAGGAGATGCAATGAAGAAAGCATTGACCGCTCTGGCGGCGGTGGGCGCACTGGTGGCGCTCGCGGCCTGCGGGGGCAACAGCGACAACAGTTCCGATGGCTCGGGTTCGTCGACCGAGAAGGTGACGCTCAAGTTCCAGAGCCTCGCCTTCCAGAAGACGACGGTCGCCGCGACCAAGAAGATCGTCGCCGACTGGAACGCCGCCAACCCGAACATCCAGGTCGAGTACGTCCAGGGCAGCTGGGACTCGGTGCACGACCAGTTGGTGACCCAGTTCCAGGGCGGGACCGCGCCGGACATCATCCACGACGAGTCCGCCGACATCACCGGGTTCATCAACCAGGGTTACCTCGCGGACCTCTCGCCGTACCTGAGCCAGGAGACCAAGGACGCTGTCTCGAAGGGTGTCTGGGACACGGTCTCGAACGACGGCAAGATCTACGGCGCGCCGACCCTGATGCAGTCGTACGTCGTGCTGGCGAACTCGGCGATGTTCAAGCAGGCCGGGATCACCGCGACCGGTGACTCGCTGACCTGGGACGACCTGGCCGCCGACGCGAAGAAGCTGACCGCGGCCGGCAAGTACGGCCTGGGCTGGGGCCTGAAGAGCCCGACCGCGACCGTGCTGAACCTCGGCATGAACTTCGACGGCAAGTTCTTCGACGGCACCGGTAAGGACGCCAAGGCAACGATCGGCGACCCGGAGCTCGAGGTGCCGAAGCGGATCCACGCGATGGCGTACGACGACAAGTCGATCGACCCGACCTCGCTGACCCAGAGCGCCTCCGACGTACTGCCCGGGTTCTACGCCGGCAAGTACGGGATGATTGTCGCCGGCAACTATGTCGCGCAGCAGATCCTCGAAGAGGCGCCGAAGACCTTCCAGTGGGAGGTGCTGCCGCCGCTGAAGGGCACCAGCACCCAGCAGGCCGCGAACCCGCAGACGCTGTCGGTGCCGGCCGAGGGCAAGCACATCGAGCAGTCGGCGAAGTTCATCGACTACTTCATGAAGGCCGACAACCTGGCCGCGGTCGGTCAGGGCGACTGGCTGATCCCGACCACGCAAGGCGCCCGGGACGCGATCCAGAAGGCGACCGGCGGCAAGAACGGCTGGGAGCAGACGCTTGCGAGCGGCAACGACCTCACCAAGGCGCCGTTCCAGAGCGTGGAGAACTACCCGAAGTGGAAGGACCAGATCGCGACGCCGGCGCTGCAGGAGTACCTGGCGAACAAGACCGATCTGGCCGCGTTGGGCAAGAAGCTGAGCGACGGATGGGGTCAGGTCAACCAGTGACTTCGCTGCTGGAACAGAAGTCGGTAGGTGCCCTCGTCGGTTCCGCGGTCGGTGACGCGATCGGTGGAGCCGTCGAGGGCTGGACCCCGGAGGCGATCCGGGAACGGCACGGCGGCTGGGTGACCGGCATCGTCGGCCCGTGGTACGACGACTGGCGCACCGCGCGCCCGATCGCGCCGTACCACAAGGGCGACGGGCACATCACCGACGACACGTTGATGACGCACGCGCTGGTCGAGGTGTACGACGAGCGCCGTACCCACCTCGACGCCTATGCGGTCGCCGAGTCGCTGGTGCCGAAGATGATCGAGGGGACCCGCTGGGTCCCCGAGCTCGAGGCGGACGCGTTGCTGCTGCAGCGGGTGTTCCTGGCCGAGAAGTGGCTGGTCGCCCGCCTGCACTACGGGCATGTCGATCCGCGCGAAGCCGGTGTCGGCAACATCGTCAACTGTGGTGCGGCGATGTACATGGCGCCGGTCGGCGTGGCGAACGCGGGCGATCCCGAGGGTGCGTACGCCGAGGCGCTCGACGTCGCCGGTGCGCACCAGTCGAGCTACGGGCGGGAGGCGGCCGGCGTGTTCGCGGCCGCCGTCGCCGCCGCGATGGTGCCTGGGGCAACGGCTGCCTCGGCGGTGGAGGCGGCCGTGCGGCTGGCCAAGGACGGCACTCGGAGGGCCGTCGAGGCAGTGGTCGAAGCGGCCGCGGGGGTGACCGACTGGGAGCAGGCGATTCCCTTGCTGCGCAAGGCGATCGAGCCCTACGACACGGTCGGCCCGAACTATCGCGAGTTGTCGATGGACGCACGTCGTCCGAGCCGGACGAAGGCGATCGAGGAGCTTCCGGTCGCGCTCGGCTTCGTCCTGGTCTCCGAGGGCGATGTCCGCCGGGCCGTCCTGGGCGGCACGAACTACGGCCGCGATGCGGACTCGATCGCGTCGATGGCCGGCGCGATCACCGGGGCGTTGAGCGGGCGGGACGGCGTACCGGACGACTGGGCCGGCGACATCGCCGAGGCGAGCAAGACCGACCTGGAGCAGCCGGGCCGGGTGATGGCGTCGGTGGCGCAGGACGTCCGCGCGGCCGACGCCGAGCGGTGGGCTCGGCGTACTGCCGCACTGGATGCGCTGGTCTGAATGTCAGTCGCGGTAGGCCTCGAGTTCGATGATGCGGGAGTAGCCGTGGTCGTTGGAGTCGTGGATCACCAGCTGGACGGCGTCGACTGCGCGCGGTTCGAAGGTGAAGGTCAAGAGACCTGTGGTGTTGGCGCGGACCTCGTCGACGGTCGTCCATTCGCCGTTGCTTCGGACCTGTACGTCGAAGTCGCGGATGCCCATGACCGCGGCGGGGTACGTGGCCGAGTCGAGGGTCTGCACAACCACTCGGCCGACCGTGGTGGGTCGGACGAAGTCGACGCCGTACGTGTCGGGGAAGACGCCCTTGGTGGCGTCGTGCCAGCCGCTGGCGCCCCATTGGGCCGAGTCGGTGTTGCCGTCGACGCCGCCGCAGAGTTTCATGTCGCCGTTCGTGGAGGACGCGACGGCCTGCTCGCCGAGCAGGAGGTTGTCGCGGGCCGGGACGGGCTTGATGACGACCGGGACCTTCAGGTGTTCCCGGTCGACGGTGAGGTCGACGGTGTGGGTCGCGGGGGCCGTGCCGCGCGGGACGGTGATCTCGAGCGGTGCCTTCACGAGCTGGTCGACCGGCAGGTAGCTGGAGAACTGGTGCCGGGACAAGGTGAGCGCGTCGTCGGCGGAGATGCGCATGTCGGCGATCGTGGCCTTGCGGCCGGTGTTGGTCATACCAAGGGTGAGCTTCCCGGACGGGAAGCACGGCAGCGGCACGACCTCGACCGGTTGCGGGGTGGCGCTGATCTCGACCTGGTTGTTGCTACTGGCAACGGCGACCGCGGGGACGAGGAGGGCGAGCGGCGCGGCCAGGAGGGCGGCGCCGCGAGGGCTCAGTCGGAGCATGATCGGATCCGTTCAGGCGAGATGGGTTCCGGGGCGGCCGTCTTCGACGACCAGGGTGGCGCGCGTGGACGCCGTACCGCCGGGTGTGGTGACGCGGTCGACGATGCGGAACTCGGACGTCCACCGGCTGCGGTCGAGGCGGCAGCTGAGGTAGCCGCGCTGGACGTTCTGGTACTTGACGTGCGGGTTCTCGCTGAGCAGCGCGCGACCGGTCGCGTCGGCGTCGGCACCGTCCTTCCCGGACGAGATCGACGTCGTGACGAACTCGCTGCCGACAGCCGGCGTGGACGGGTCCGCGAAGTCCACCCGGAGATCGGACGCGACGCTGCGGTGCAGGTCTCCGGTGAGGACGACGAAGTTCCGGACGTCGCGATCGCGGACACCGGAGAGCACCCGGTCGCGGGACGCGGTGTACCCGTTCCAGGTGTCCATCGGGAGTTCGAGTTCCGGACCGGTCTTGCGGTCGAGTTGAGCCATCGCGACCTGCTGGGCGACGACGTTCCAGCGGCTGGTGGATCGGCCGAGGGTGTCGAGCAGCCAGCGTTCCTGCTCGGCGCCGGTGATTGTTCGCGCCGGGTCGGTCGACACCGCGTCCGGCGGCAGCCAACCGCCTGTACTCGTCTGGTCGTCGCGGAACTGCCGCGTGTCCAGCACGCTCAGGTCGGCCGTGCGGCCGTAGCGCAGGTGGCGGTGCAAGCGGATCGACGGGCCGTCGGGGGACTGGTCGAGACGCAGCGGCATGTGTTCCCAGTACGCGCGGAAGCCGTTGGCGCGGCGTACCAGGAACTCGTCGTACGGCAGCCCGTCCTCGGACACGTATCCGGCCCAGTTGCCCTCGACCTCGTGGTCGTCGAGGGTGACGATCCACGGCGCCGCCGCGTGCGCGGCCTGCAGGTCGGGATCGGTCTTGTGCAGCGCGTACCGCGCCCGGTACTCGTCGAGCGTGAAGATCTCGCCGGCGAAGTCCACCGGGACGGTCTGGTTCCGGACACCGGCGGTCGGACCGACACCGACCTCGTAGATGTAGTCGCCGAGGAACAGTACGACGTCATGGTCCCGGCGTACCACGTCCTGGTACGCCGTGTAGAACCCGTCGTAGAACGCCTGGCAGGACGCGACCGCAATCGTCACCGCGGGCTCCTCGGACGGCGCCGGCGCTGTGCGCGTACGGCCGACCGGACTGAGCTGACCGCCTGCGCGGAAGCGGTAGAAGTAGTGCCGCCACGGACGCAGCCCGCGGACGTCGACGTGCACGGTGTGCGCGTACTCCGGGCGAGCGTGCGCCGTGCCGCGTCGTACCACTCGGCGGAACGTCTCGTCCTCGGCGACCTCCCACTCGACGTCCACGGCGCGGTCGTCCATGCCGCCGAACGGTTCGAGCGGACCGGGTGCGAGCCGGGTCCAGATCACCACCGCATCCGGGAGCGGGTCGCCGGAGGCGACGCCGAGTGTGAACGGCGGCCTTTTGTCGGTGCGCTTTGGTATCCCTACTGCATCGACGAGATCTGGGAGGCTGCCGGTCAGCGCAAGAGCGGCGGCGGTTCCGGTCAGAAAGCTGCGGCGGGTGACAGCGGTTCGAAGCATGCCCTGGAGTATCTGTCCGCGATGAAAGAACGAACCAGGTGTGCGTTTCGCCTGGCGCAACACGGGAAGGAAGCAGTGCGATGAGAATGACCTGGGTGCAGCCGGAGGACCTCCTCCCGCACCAACTGGTCCAGGCGCGGTCCGAGGGCGTCGACGTCACCGACGTCCAGGCCCGCTGGCTGGCCGCCGGCGGTACGACGGATGCCCCGGTGTCGGGCGCGTCCGCCGAGCCCGCGCCGCCGGCCCTGCGCGCTCTCGCCCGGGAGTTGCTCGACGTGCTCGACGCGCGCACGGCCGACTGGCGCGAGCCCGAGATCCCGGAGCTGCCGTCGCTCGGCGCGCCGGTGGAGCTCGAGGCGCGGACGCTGAACGCCTGGCTCGGCCGGGCAGCCGGCAACCTGCTCGGCAAACCGGTGGAGAAGATCCCGCGGGAGGGCATCCGGGAGATCCTGGACAGCTCGGGGCAGTGGCCGCTGACGCAGTACATCACCGCCGTCGGCGTGCCGGACGAGGTGCAGCGGCACTGGCCGTGGAACCGGCGGTCGAAGGAGACCAGCCTGCGCGAGGTCATCAACGGGATGCCCGAGGACGACGACATCAACTTCGCCATCCTGGCCCTGCTGATGATGGAGCGGTTCGGCCCTGGCCTGACCACGGAGGACGTGGCGCAGAGCTGGCTGAACGACCTGCCGGCCGGGCGCGTGTTCACCGCCGAGCGTGTTGCCTACCGCAACCTTCTCGAGGGTGTCGAGCCGGCCCGCGCGGCCGTCGTCGGGAACCCGTTCCGCGAGTGGATCGGCGCGCAGATCCGGACCGACGCCTACGGTTGGGCGCATCCCGGCGACCGTACTGCGGCCGCCCGCCTGGCCCTGGTCGACGCCCGGCTGAGCCACACCGGCGCCGGCGTCGACGGCGCGCTCTGGGTGGCCGCGATGTCCGCCGCCGCACTGGTCCTCGACGACCCGGTCAAGGCCGCGGTCGCCGGCCTCGAGGTGGTCAACGGCCAGGGCGCGATCGCCCGTGCCGTCCGCTTCGGCCTCACCCTCGCGGACGCCGAGCTCGACGAAGCCCTGGACGCCCTGCATGCGGAGTACGGCGACCTGCATTGGGTGCACGCGGTGAACAACACCGCACTCACGGCGTACTCGCTGACTGCTCCGGATTTCACCACCGCGATCGGCCGCGCGGTGATGGGCGGCTGGGACACCGACTCGGCCGGTGCGACTGTGGGCGCCGTGTTTGGTGCGACGCGTGGGGTTCCGGCAGAGTGGTCCACACCACTGGACAACCGGGTGACCACAAGCCTCCCGGGAATGAACCAGATCGCGATCGACGAACTGGCGGCGAGGACTGTGGAGGTGGCCCGGCGTGCAGCCTGAGGTGGTAGTGGTCGGCAGCGCGAACGTGGATCTGGTCCTGCCGGTCCAGCGGATTCCGCGCCCGGGGGAGACCGTGCTCGCGGGCGTGATGAGCCGTGGGCCGGGCGGTAAGGGAGCCAACCAGGCGGTCGCCGCGGCCCGGGCCGGCGCCTCGACGGCGATGGTCGTCGCGCTCGGTGCCGACGAGGGCGGTGCGTTGCTGCGCGACGTTCTCGACGGCGCCGGTGTCGACCTCTCGCTGGCGACGACCAGCGACGCCCCGACCGGTACGGCGATCATCACGGTCGAGGAGAGCGGTGAGAACTCGATCGTCGTGGCCCCCGGCGCGAACGGGGAGCTGACCCTGTCCGCGGCCGCGCTGGCCGCAATCGGACAAGCGAAAATCGTGCTTTCCCAATTGGAGATCCCGCTTCCGGTGGTGCGGGCCGCGGCGGCCGCGTCGGCGTACTTCATCCTGAACGCGGCCCCGGCCGCGGAGCTCCCGGACGAGTTGCTCGCCGAGGTGGATCTGCTGGTGGTGAACGAGACCGAGGCCGAGGCGATCGCCGGCGCCGACCGGGCCGCGCTGCTGAAGAAGGTGCCGGCCGCGATCGTCACCCTGGGCGGCGACGGCGCCGTCATCCTGACCCGGGACGCTGACGAGATCGCGGTTCCCGGCGTACCCGTGGGGGTGGTCGACACGACGGCCGCGGGCGACACGTTCTGTGGGGTGCTGGCTGCAACGTTAACTGCGGTGTCAGCTAACGACTCGATCACTGGAAGCGACCTGACGAACGCGGTCCGACGCGCTAACGTTGCTGCTTCATTGAGTGTTCAGGGCGCGGGGGCTATCTCCTCGGTGCCTCACGGGGATGCAATCGACGCGCGTTATGCGGAGGTGTACCTGTGAATCCGCTCGAACCGCGGTCCATCGATCTGCCCACCAGGGTCGAGATGGGGCTCGGGACCGATCTGTCCTTCCTGGACGACGCCAAGATCCTCGGCGCGCCGGAGGACCCGGCCGACCTGCCGCGGTGGCGCGCCAAGCTGGCCGAGTGGCGGTTCGGCGCCATCGAGCGGACGCGGTACGACGGCTCGCACTACGACGAACCCGGCCGCGAGTGGACCCGGACGGCGTACTCGGTGGCGCTGGTCTGGCTCTGGGACGACCTGCTGTACGACGTGGCGACCGGGAAGTTCACGCCGGAGAAGTTCGTCCGGCACGGTGCCGACGAGTTCGGCGGGTACGACGCGATCGTGCTCTGGCACGCCTACCCGGTGATCGGGATCGACGACCGCAACCAGTTCGACTTCTACCGGGACGTGCCGGGGCTGCGGGCGTTGATCGACGACTTGCACCGGCTCGGCCTGAAGGTGTTCTTCGACTACAACCCGTGGGACGTCGGCACCCGCCGGTCCGCCCGGCCGGACGCGGACGAGTTCGCGGCGCTGGTGACGGACTTCGACGTCGACGGAGTCTTCCTGGACACGTTGAAACAAGGCGATCCGGCGTTCACCCGCGCGCTCCGGAAGGCGAATCCGGCGATCGCGTTCGAGGGTGAGTCACGGTTGCCGATGGCAAGGATCGGGGACCACGCGCTGTCCTGGGCGCAGTGGTTCGCCGACACCCACGCGCCGGGTGTGCTGCGCGCGCACCTGTTCGAGCGCCGGCACATGATGCACCACACCCGCCGGTGGAACCGTGACCACAGCGACGAGCTGCAGTCCGCCTGGGTGAACGGCGTCGGCATGCTGGTCTGGGAGTCGGTGTTCTCGGCCTGGGTCGGCTGGAACGCCCGCGACCGCGCGACCCTGCGCCGGATGGTCGCCGCACAGCGCGCGTTCGCGCCGGTGCTGATCGACGGCGACTGGATCCAGCTGACGCCGGAGATCCCGGAGAAGGCCCGCGACCACGGCATCTACGGGTCCCGGTTCGACCTGGCCGACATCACCTTCTGGACGCTGATCAACCGCGACGAGGAGGACTTCGACGGGATCGTGCTGCGCTCCGAGGACCAGGTCGGCGACTGGTACGACGTGACGTCCGGCGTCCCGATCACCGCGGACGAAGAAGGTGTCCACCTGGTCGTGCCAGGGCGCGGGGTCACGGGCATCGTCCGGGTCGGCGCCACGGCCGGGGCTTCCTGCCGCGCCACTGCACGCCGGCTGGGGACGATGCCGCGGGCGCACGTGGCCGAGTCCGCGTTCCCGATGCGCCCGGCCGAGCTGGTCGCGGTGCCGGCCACCTCTGGTGACGCATCGATCGGCGCGACGGTCGCCGTACCGGCGGGGGAGCGGACGTTGATCGTCCGGCACCGGCGGCGCGAGACCGGGCTGTACGACACGGCGCCGTACGTCGAGGAGTGGAAGCCGCTGCCGCCACGGCTGCACGACATGCAGACGGTCAAGCGCGAGGTCGACCTGGCCGGCGTCTCGGTCGCGGTGCGTGAGGTGAGCAACGCGGAGTACTCCGAGTTCCTGAAGGCGACCGGCTACCGGCCCGTCGTTGCGAACCGGTTCCTGAAGCACTGGGTCGAGGGCGCTCCGGTGCCCGGGACCGAGGACCACCCGGTGACGTATGTCGACCTGCCGGATGCGCGGGCGTACGCCGCCTGGCGCGGCGGCCGGCTGCCGACCGAGGACGAGTGGCAGATCGCCGCGGCTCTTGACGGGTTCGAACGCCGCGAGCCTTTGGTGTGGAACCTGACCGAGAGCGAATACCGCGACGGTCGCAGCCGGTTCTGCATTCTCAAGGGCGGTTCGCAGTATGTTGCCGAGGGCTCCGATTGGTACGCCGACGGCGGACCGCAGGTGCCCGAGGTCAGCTTCAAGCTGGTGCTGACCGGAGGTGGTCTCGATCGATCGGAGACCATCGGCTTCAGGTGCGCGGGATGAGGACTGCTCCTCTTGACGGCGTGAAGGTGCTCGAGGCGGCGACGCTGTTCGCGGGACCGCTCGCGGCGACCTTCCTGGGCGACTTCGGCGCCGACGTGACGAAGATCGAGCACCCGTCCCGCCCGGACGCCGCGCGGACGCACGGTGCCTCGAAGGACGGCGTCGGGCTGTGGTTCAAGACCCTCGGGCGGAACAAGCGGCTCGCGACGCTCGACCTGTCGCGCGGGCGGGACGTCTTCCTCGACCTGGTGCGCTCCAACGACGTCCTGGTGGAGAACTTCCGCCCGGGGACGTTGGAGCGCTGGGGACTTGGTCCGGACGTGCTGCTGGAAGCCAACCGGCGGCTGGTGATCGCGCGGGTGACGGCGTTCGGGCAGGTCGGGCCGTGGTCGCGGCGTCCCGGGTTCGGATCGTTGGCCGAGGCAATGAGCGGGTTCGCTGCGGTCACCGGTGAGCCGGACGGTCCGCCGACGCTGCCGCCGTTCGGCGTCGCGGACGGGATCACCGCGCTCGCCACGGCGTACGCCGTCCTGGTCGCGCTGCGCGAGCGGGACCGGTCCGGGGCCGGCCAGGTGATCGACATGGCGATCATCGAGCCGATCCTGATGATGCTCGGCGGCGGCATCACGGCGTACCAGCAGACCGGGTACGTCCAGCCGCGGCTGGGGAACCGGTCGTCGAACAACGCGCCGCGGAACGTGTACAAGACTTCGGACGGTCGCTGGGTCGCCGTGTCGACCAGCTCGCAGAGCATCGCCGAGCGCGTGGTGACGCTGGTCGGCCGCGCGGATCTGGTCGAGCAGCCGTGGTTCGCGACCGGGCGCGAGCGCGCCCAGCACGCCGACGAGCTCGACGACGCGGTCGGTTCGTGGATCGCGGAGCGGCCGCTGGACGCGGTGATGGCGGAGTTCGAGAAGGCCGAGGCCGCGGTCGGGCCGGTGCACGACATCCGCGGGATCATGAGCGATCCGCAGTACGCCGCACTCGGGACGATCGTCAGCGTGGACGACGACGAGCTCGGCGGGCCGGTGCAGATGCAGAACGTGCTGTTCCGGTTGTCCGAGTCGCCGGGGTCGATCCGATGGGCCGGCGGGCCGCACGGAGCGAACACCGACGAGGTGCTCGCGGACATCGGAGTCACCCCCGACCAGCTCGCAGCTTTGCGGGCTGCCGGAGTCGTGTAGTAGTCGCCTGGAGGGGGCGTTCAAGGTGCTGACGGCACTGTATGTTCCGGCCAACCGGCCGGACCGGTTCGCGAAGGCTGTTGCCGCGGGCCCCGATCTGGTGGTGTTCGACCTGGAGGACGCCGTACCGGTCGACGCCAAGGCGGACGCGCGCGGCTGGGCGGTGGCCTGGATCGCGGCGAACGCGCACGGGCCGGTGGAGATCCGCGTCAACGCGCTCGGTTCGCCGTGGATCGAGGACGACCTGGCCGCGATCACCGCCGTACCCTCGGTGCGGATCCGGCTGCCGAAGGTGGAGAGCGCGGCCGATGTGCGGGCCGTGCTGGAGAAGGTGCCGACGGCAAGGATCACGGCGCTGATCGAGTCGCCGCTGGGCGTCGAGCGGGCGTTCGAGATCGCGACCGCCGATCCGCGGGTGCTGTCGGTCGCGCTCGGGGAGGCGGATCTGTCCAGTGCGCTGGGTGTCGACGACGCGGCCGGACTCGCATGGTCGCGCGGCCGGCTGGTGTCGGCGTCCCGGGCGGCCGGGTTGGGCGCGCCGATGATGTCGGTGTACCCGCGGGTCGACGACTTCGACGGTCTTCGGCGTACCTCGATGGAGGGTCGGATGCTCGGCTTCGTCGGCCGTACGGCGATCCACCCGCGCCAGTTGTCCACGATCGTCGAGGCATTCACGCCGACCGCCGTACAGGTCGCCGAAGCAGAGGCGCTACTGGAGGCAGTCGAGAAGGCCGGTGTCTCCGCCGGCGGCGTGATCGTCCTCCCCGACGGCCGAATGGTTGATCCGGCAATGATCGGCCGCGCCCGCGAGGTCACCACCCTGATGCGGGAGATCCAGTCCCGCTCCGGTTAGGCTCGACACATGCTGCCGCGCAGTGTTGATGCCGTGGTGATCGGTTCGGGGCCGAACGGGCTCGTGAGCGCGATCACGCTTGCCGACGCGGGCTGGGACGTGCTGGTGCTGGAGGCCGCCGACACGTTCGGTGGCGCGGTCCGGTCGACCGAGGAGGGCGGCTGGATCAGTGATCGTTTCAGTTCGAACTACCCGCTCGGGGTCGCGTCGCCGGTGATCCGTGCGCTGGGGCTGGAGAGATTCGGCCTGAAATGGGCGAATGCTCCGCTGCCGCTCGTGCATCTGCTGGACGAGGACGGCGCCGCGGCGGCGATCCATCCGGATCCCGAGGACACCGCGAAATCGCTCGGCGCAGAGCATCCTGGCGACGGTGACGCCTGGCTGCGGCTCTACCAGCAGTACGTGGCGGTCCGTGAGCCCCTGCTGAACGCGCTCCTCACGACCTGGCCGCCGGTCGGGCCGGGACTGAAGCTGGCGCGGAAGCTCGGTTCGGTCGGGGAGCTGATGCGGTTCGCGCGGTTCATGGCGATGCCGATGCACCGGATGGGGCAGGAGTTGTTCACCGGACGGCACGGTCCGGCGATCATCGCCGGGAACGCGATGCACGCGGACGCGCCGTTGTCGGGCAGCGTCAGCGGCACGATGGGCTGGCTGCTCGCGATGATGGCGCAGGACGTCGGTTACCCGGTCGCGGCCGGTGGATCGTCGGCGTTCTCCGACGCGATGGTGCGACGAGCTCAGCAGGCGGGCGCGTTGCTCGTCCCGGGCATGCCGGTGACGGGCATCGAGGTGTCCGCGGGCCGGGTGACCGGCGTACGCACGGCATCCGGCGAAACGGTCTCGGTCGCGCGTGCGGTCGTCGCGGACACGTCCGCCCCGGCGCTGTACGGCGAATTGTTGCCGGAAGCACTCATTCCGGCGGGGCTGCGGCGCGACCTGGACGAGCGGTTCGAGTGGGACTACCCGACGGTGAAGCTGAACTTCCGGCTCAGCGGCCCGATCCCGTGGACGTCGCCGGAGGCGCGGTCGGCGGGTGTGGTTCACCTCGGTGGGACCGCCGACGACCTCGTGCATGTGTCCGCGGATCTCGACACCGGGCGGGTGCCGGCGCAGCCGTTCCTGCTGATCGGACAGACCACGAAGTCGGATCCGTCCCGCTCGCCGGAAGGCACCGAGGCCGTCTGGGCGTACTCGCACCTGCCGCGCGGGATCGCCGACGACGCGGCCGCGGAGAAGCTGGCCGGCCGGATGGAACGCGCGATCGAGCGGTTCGCGCCCGGCTTCGGCGACCTGATCATCGGCCGCGACCTGCAGCGCCCATCGGCGCTGGAGTCGGGCAACGCGGCGCTCGGGTTCGGCGCCCTCGGCGGCGGCACGATGCAGCTGCACCAGCAGCTCGTCTTCCGCCCGACCATCGGCCTCGGCAGCGCCCGTACGTTCGTCACTGGCCTGTACCTCGGCAGCTCCGCCATCCACCCCGGCGGCGGAGTCCACGGCGCCTGCGGCCACCTGGCCGCCCGCACCGCCCTCCGCGATGCCTCCCTCCTAGGCCCCCTGACCCGCACCCTCCCCACCGCCGCCCTCCGCCACCTCCAACGCTGACCCACCCACCCGCGCCATCCCCGCCCACCCGCGCCAGCTGCCCCGGCCGACCGCGCCATCCCCGCCACCCGCGCCAGCTGCCCCGGCCGCGCTCCACCGCGCTCGCTCCACCCCAATTTGGCTGGCTGACCCATCTGGTTGTGCCTTTATGAGGCGCAACCAGGGTGGATAACCCCGGATTTGGTGGGTCTGCCAGCGAAATGCGTCGGTCAGCCAGTCAAATGCTGGCTGCCGGCCGGGTGGGATGGAGGGGCAGGGTGGTTAGGGTCGGAGGGTGCGATTGGATGAGGATGTGTGCCGGGCTCGGGTGGCGGCGGGTCGGGTGGGGCGGTTGGCGACGGTTGGGGCTGATCTGCGGCCGCATGTCGTGCCGGTGACGTATGCGGTGCACGGGGACGAGTTGTTCATCGGGATCGACCAGAAGCCGAAGTCGACGACCGCGTTGAAGCGGCTGCGGAACATCGCGGCGAACGAGCGGGTCTCGGTGCTGTTCGACGAGTACGACGAGGACTGGGCGCATCTGTGGTGGGTCCGTGCCGACGGGGTCGCCCGCGTGGTGGCCGAGCACACGGTGGCGGTCGAGTTGCTGGTGGCGAAGTACCCGCAATACGACGCCGACCCGCCGCGCGGGCCGGTGATTGCGATCCGGGTTGACGGGTGGTCGGGCTGGTCGTTCAGCTGATCTGCAGCTCGACGGGAGGTGTCCGCCCGACCTGGGCACGCCGAGGCTCAGCTGAGCGGGCGATCGGGCTCAGCGGACGTATACGTACTGTCGAGCTGCAGGCCGCGTAGGCTCGGCGGGGTGAATGTGGAGGGGCTGTTACGGGAGCTTGCGCCGCAGGTGCTGGGGTTCTTGGCTCGGCGGCACGGGCAGTTCGACCTGTGTGAGGACGCCGTACAGGAGGCTTTGCTGGCCGCGGCGACGCAGTGGCCGGTGGATGGGGTGCCCGCGAATCCGCGGGGCTGGCTGATCACCGTTGCGACGCGGCGGCTGACCGACGCCTTCCGGAGTGAGAGTGCGCGGCGGCGGCGTGAGGACAGTGTCGCCGCGATGGCCGGGCCGGAGGAATTGGTTGCCCCGGGCGCCGATATCGACGAGGCTCCGGATGCCGACGACACCTTGACCCTGCTGTTCCTGTGCTGTCATCCGGCCGTCACGCCGGCCTCGCAGGTCGCGTTGACGTTGCGGGCCGTCGGGGGTCTGACGACGGCCGAGATCGCCCGCGCGTTCATGGTGCCGGAGGCAACGATGGCGCCGCGGATCAGCCGGGCGAAGAAGAGCATCAAGGCCGCGGGCAGCCGGTTCGCGATGCCGCCGGAGCCGGAGCGCGCCGAGCGGCTGCGCGTCGTACTGCAGGTGCTGTACCTGATCTTCAACGAGGGGTACACGGCGAGTTCGGGGGAGGAGCTGCAGCGGGTTGAGCTGACCGCCGAGGCTATTCGGTTGACGCGGATGTTGCGCTCGTCGCTGCCGGACGACGGCGAGACCGCCGGCCTGCTGGCGTTGATGTTGCTGACAGACTCGCGCCGAGCGGCACGGACGACTGCCGACGGTGGCCTGATCCCGATCGACGAGCAGGACCGCACCCGGTGGGACCGCGCGCAGATCACCGAAGGGGCTGATCTGATCCTGCACACGCTGCAGCAGGGCGAGGTCGGGCCGTACCAGCTCCAGGCCGCGATCGCCGCGGTCCACGCGGAGGCGCCGAGCGCGGACGAGACCGACTGGCGCCAGATCCTCGCGCTGTACCTGCTGCTGGAGAAGCTCGCGCCGAACCCGATGGTCACCCTCAACCGCGCGATCGCGCTGGCCCAGGTGGAGGGACCGCAAGCCGGACTCGACCTGCTCGCCACGCTCGGCGACGACAAGAACATCACCGAGACGCACCGGCTCGACGCCGTACGGGCGCACTTGTACGAACGCGCGGGGGAGCCGGCGAAGGCACGCGAGCACTACCTCGCTGCGGCGCACCGTACGACGAGCCTCCCTGAGCAGCGCTACCTGCGGGCCAAGGCCGACGCGATCACGGGATGAGCCGGTAGAACCGGAACAGCGAAGTCTGGAACGGGAGGCCCTGCGTCTCCCGGAATCCTGCCTCGGCGGCGTACCGGCGCAGTGTCGCCGGGCGCATCACCGCACCGGTCGCCGCTGATTGCGGGTCTCCCATCGCGTCCGGCAGGCAGGACATCAGGCTCCAGCCGTAGTGGTACTGCTCCAGCTCCGACGCCGGCGCGGTGAACTCGTCCTCGACCAGCTCGTCGAGGATCAGCACCGAGCCGCCGGGCGCGAGCATCTCCCGTGCACTGCTCAGCGCGTCGACCGGCCGCGGAATGTCGTGCAGGGCCTCGAGGATCGTGACCAGGTCGAACTGGCCGCTCTGCGTCGGGTCGGAGGCGTTCGCGACCGAGAAACTGACCCGGTCGCCCAGCGCGGCCTCGTCGGCATGCCGGCTCGCCGCGGCGATCGCGTCCTGGTCGAGGTCGACCCCGTGCACCGTGATCAGTGGATACGCCTGGGCCATCGCGATCGACGACCAGCCGGTGCCACAGGCGAAATCGGCAACCCGGGCCGGTGGCTCGGCGCGCAGTCGTTGATCGATCTCGGGGATGGACGGCAGCCATTTCTTGCCGAGCAGGTTGAGGTACGTCGGCCGGTTGAACTCCGCTCGTCCCTCGGGCTCCCACGGCTGGCCCGGCGGTGCGCCGCCACCGCGATACGCCTCGACCAATGCCGGCAGCATCCGGGCCGCGCGAGCCAGCTCCACGCCTTTGTAGGCGTGATAGTCGACGTTGTCCGGATCGGCCAGTACCGGGATGTGCTCAGGAGGCAGGTGGTAGCGCCGCTCGGTGGCCGCAGCGGTGACGTCGTCGACGTCGATCAGTCCGCTAACGGCGTGGTGCTCGAGCCACTCGCGGATGTAGCGCTCCGCAGTACCCGTCCGTTCGGCCAGCTCGACCGAGGTGGACGGGCCGGCCTCGGCGAGCGCCCGGTACAGGCCCAGTCGCTCGCCGAGGTAGATGGCGTACAGCTCGAGCGCCGCACCGGCATCGCGGAAGAGGCGCTCGACGAGCGCATTGGTCCGGTCCATGGAGTGGATCGTACTGACGTCAGGTCGTGCTGACCCGGCGTCCGGTCTCGTGTGATTCGATGGCGGCCTGGGCGAGCTGGAGGGCTCGGCGGCCGGCCCGTGCGTGGACCGGTGGTGGATTGCCGGCGCGAAGGGCTTCAAGGATCGCGTCCACGTGGCGATCGAAGGTACCGGCGAAGTTGCGGGACTCGTCGTCGAAGTACGTCGAGTGCCAGCGTTGCTCGACCGGGTCGCCCGCCTTCGAGAACGTCAGTGCGCGGACCGTGTCGTGGATGACGAGCCGGCCCTGCGTGCCGTTGATCTCGATCCGCTGGGTGTCCGGGTAGGCGTACGACGAGTCGTACGTGCCGAGCATCGTGCCGACCGCGCGGTTCTCGAAATCGAGGGCGAGCGCGATCGTGCTGAAGGCGCCGTACGTCTTGTCGGTCATGTGCGCGGATACCGAGGCCACTGGTCCGACCAGTTGCTCGAGCATGTCGAACCCGTGGCACTGGGTCTCGATGAGGTTCGCGTGTGGTGAGTTGCCGTGGTTCGCCTCGCCGCCGAATCGCCAGGTCGCGAAGACGAGGTCACCGAGTTCACCGGCGTCGATCAGGGCTTTCGCGCGCTGCACGGGCTCGGCGTACCGGTGGTTGAAGTTGATGGCGAAGAACTGGTCACCGGCCTCGGCGAGCAGACTGTCCGCCTCGGCGAGATCGAACACCAGCGGCTTCTCGACCAGCAGTGGTACGCCGGTACGCACCAGCTTCAGCGTGACGTCGTAATGGTCCTCGTTCGGCAAGCACACCGTGACGAGCTCGGGCTGCTCCTTGCGCAACATCTCGTCGAGATCCGTGTACGGCGTGGTGCCGTACCGCTCGGCCCTGCGCCGGGTCTTGTCCGGCGTACGACCGAGGATGCCGACCAGCTCGGTGTCCTCGCGGCGGGAGAAGATCCGCGCATGGTGCTCGCCCCAGCCGCCGGCGCCTACCACGGCGACTCTCATGACGCGCCGTCCTGGGTGACGACCACCTTGCCGGTCTCGCCGGCCATGAACAGCCCGAACGCCTCGCTGATCTCGGCGACCGGGAAGCGGTGGCTGATCACGCGGGAGATCAGGTCCTGGTGCTCGGACAGCAGGGCGAGGTTGCCGGGCATCTCGTCGTACCGGAAGTACTCGCTGCCGAGGATGGCGTGCTCGGGCGCGATGAGGTCGTTGGACACATCGATGGTGAGCGACTCGCCGTGGCCGATGCAGATCAGGGCGCCGCGCTGGCTGACCAGATCGAGCGCGGCGCGGCGGGCGGCCTCCTTGCCGGACGAGTCGAACGCGACGTCCGGAGCGCCGGCCTTGCTCAGATCGTCGGCCAGCAAGGGGATCGCGCCGAACGACTCGGCGAAGTCGAGGCGCCAGCGGGAGAAGTCGGAGATGTAGACCGGTACGTCGGCGCCGTACTTGAGTTTGCTCATCACGGTCAGGCCGAGGCCGATCGGGCCGGCGCCCGCGATGTACACGCTCTCGACGTCTGGTCTGACCAGTGCCGCCCGGCCGATCGCGTGGCTGCTGGTGCCCATTACGTCGAGCAGCATCGTCGCGTTGCCGATCTCGAT
Organism: Kribbella sp. NBC_00709; assembly: GCF_036226565.1. Lineage (GTDB taxonomy): Bacteria > Actinomycetota > Actinomycetes > Propionibacteriales > Kribbellaceae > Kribbella. The sequence continues at coordinate 8,751,259 of NZ_CP108996.1, read as the reverse complement.
GTCGTCGGTGATCGGGAAGAAGTTCGACTCGTGCACCAGCTCGTACGGGCCGTACCCGCCGTCGTGGGTGAATCCCATGTCGGCCCGCTTGGCCAGGCACTGGTTGGTGGCGTTCAGCTTGCAGCTGCGGCACTCGCCGCAGAAGTCCATCAGGAACACGGCTCCGCGGGCGCCGACCGGCGTGCTGGTGCCTTCGCCGGCCTGCAGCACGGTGCCGGCGGCTTCGTGTCCGGGGACGACGGACGAGCCGTCGTAGTACTGGTTCCGGTCGGTGCCGCACAGGGCGTTGGCCTGGACGGCGAGGAGGAGTTGGCCGGGGCCGGGGTCCGGGAACTCGTGGTCCGCGAACTCGATCTTTCCGGCGCCGGTGAACCTGGGGGCGAGGGCGGTACGCGTCATGGAGCTGGAATTTACTACGTAGCAAATCGAGTCCACAAGGGGTTGCCGGTGAGGCGATGGATCAGCAGGTGGTGCTCTCCCGGACGCGGAGCTCGTAGCCGGCCATCCGGTGCTGCGGGACGTGCTCGTCGTCGAGTTGCTCCTCGAGCAGGTCGAGCGCGGTGCTCGCGATGTCGTCGAGGAGCGGGGCGATCGTGCTGAGCGTCGGGGTGGACAGACTCGACTCGATGATGTCGTCGAAGCCGATGACCGAGACCTCGCCGGGTACGTCGATCTTGTTGCGCTGCAGCGCCCGGAGCGCACCGAGAGCGGCCGAATCGTTCATCGCGAAGATGCCGTCGGGGCGCAGTTGTTCGAAGGTCCGGTTGATCGCGTCAGCGGCCTCGGCGGCGGTCCATCCGGACTCGACGATCAGCGCCGGGTCGACGTCGATGCCGTGCTTCTTGAGTGCGGCCTGGTAACCCTGACGGCGGAGTTGGTACGAGCGTCTCGGTCCGTTGTTCGCGCCGAGCAGGAGGATCCGTCGCCGGCCGGTGTCGAGCAGGTGCGTGACGGCGGCCTGCGCTGCCTCACGGTTCTTGATGCCGACGTGGTCGATCGCGCTGCCGGGCTCGCGGTCGCCGACCAGCACGACCGGGTGCGTACTGCGCCGGTCCGTGCGGCTGAGGGCGACCGCGCTCATGATCACGCCGTCGGTGAGGATGTCGCCGCCACCGCGGAGCAGTTCGACCTCGATGTCGTGGCGGCCGCCGGTGGTCTCCACGAGAACGGTCGTAGAGCGCTCTCTCGCGGCCGCGATCACGGCTTCGGCGAGGTCGGCGAAGTACCGCTCGCGGAAGGTGGGGACGGCCAGGGTGACGGTGCCGGTGCGGCCGGTGCGCAGGCGGCGGGCGGCCGTGTTCGGGCGGTAGCCGAGGGCGTCGAGGCTGGCCTGGACGCGGGCGCGGGTCGCGGGGGAGACGTGGACGTAGTTGTTCACCACGTTCGAGACGGTGCGCTGGGACACGCCCGCGTGACGGGCCACATCGGACATGCTGACCGCCACTACCGCGCTCCTTCAGGCCTGGTTGCGTCAGGTTACCAAGGCCGGGCGTGACCTGGGTTGTAACTTCGGTTTACAGTTGCGGGTATGAGCCTTCAGGAGAAGACCCGTGGGCGCCGGGACGCGATCGGGGTCGGCGTGGCCCTGCTCAACAAGCTGGCGCGGTCGCGGGCGATCGACCGGTTCGGGCTGCGGAAGCCGGCCGAGCGCGCCGTGTTCGAGGCGACCAAGACCGGATTCCGGACGGCGGGAGCGCTCTCTCGGCGTTTCTCGGCGGCGACCACGCTGACCGGGCTGACGGCGCCGTCCCGGCTACCGGCGGCGCGAGGGACCGGGCGGTTCGACCTGACGCCGACCGAGGACCAGCAGATGATGGTCGACGTCGTCCGCGAGTTCGCCGCCGAGGTACTGCGACCCGCTGCCGCCGCGGCCGACACCGCGTGCACGACGCAGCCGGAGGTCCTGGAGCCGTCGGCCGAGCTCGGGCTGAGCCTGATCGAGGTCCCCGAGGAACTCGGGGGCATCGTCACCGAGCGGTCCGCGATGACCGGCGTACTGGTTGCCGAGGCGCTCGCGTACGGCGACATGGGGCAGGCGGTCGCGTGTCTGGCGCCGTCCGCGGTGAGTACGGCGATCTCGTTGTGGGGCGACGAGACGCAGCAGGCGACGTACCTGCCCGCGTTCACCGGCTCCACGGTGCCTGCCGCCGCGTTGGCGCTGGTCGAGCCGCGGCCGGTGTTCGATCCGTTCACGCTGCGCACGCGGTACACCGGCGGGCTGCTGAACGGCGTGAAGTCGCTGGTACCGCGGGGCGCCGAGGCGGAGCTGTTCGTGATCGGCGCGCAGACCGACGCGGGGCCGGGATTGTTCCTGGTCGAGGCGGATCATGCGGGCGTGACGATCGAGGCCGAGCCGTCGATGGGGTTGCGGGCGGCGTCGCTGAGCCGGGTGATCCTCACGGACGTGCCCGCGGTGCAGCTCGGTTCGCTCGACGACTACGCCGAGTGCGTGCGGCTGTCGCGGCTCGGGTGGTGTGCATTGGCTCTGGGTACGGCGCGGGCGGTGCTCGACTACGTGACGCCGTACGTGAACTCGCGTGAGGCATTCGGCGAGCCGATCAGTCATCGGCAGTCGGTGGCGTTCATGGTTGCGAACATCGGGATCGAGCTCGAGGGCATGAAGCTGGTCACGTACCGGGCCGGATCGCGTGCCAGCCAAGGGCTTCCGTTCGCCCGGGAGGCGGCGTTGGCGCGGCGGCTGTGTACTGAGAAGGGCATGCAGATCGGGACGGACGGCGTACAGCTGCTCGGCGGGCACGGGTTCGTGAAGGAGCATCCGGTGGAGCGGTGGTACCGCGACCTGCGGGCCATCGGCGTGATGGAAGGTGCGGTGCTGGTCTGATGATCAACCTCGAGACTCCGCGGAAGTTCCGGGCCTTCGTCAACCAGGCACACCAGGTCGCCGCGGAGATGCTGCGGCCGAACTCGCGCCGCTACGACCTGGCCGAGCACGAGTACCCGGTCGAGCTGGACATGCTGGCCGCGATGGTCGACGGATTAGGTGCCTCGGGCACCGGTTCGGGCGCGGGAGCTTCCGGCGTACGGCGTACTGCGACCGACGCGGACAGTGTCGTGAACGGGTCGAACCTGTCTTCGGTGCTGTCGATCATGGAGATGTGCTGGGGTGATGTCGGGCTGCTGCTGTCGATGCCGCGGCAAGGACTCGGTAACTCGGCGATCGCATCCGTCGCGTCGGACGAGCAGCTCCGCCGCTTCGACGGCGTGTGGGCCGCGATGGCGATCACCGAGCCGGACTGCGGATCGGACTCGGCGAACATCCGGACCACCGCCCGGCTGGACGGCGACGACTACGTGCTGAACGGCGAGAAGATCTTCGTCACCGCCGGCGGCCGGTGCGACGCGGTGGTGGTGTGGGCGACGCTCGACACGTCGCTCGGCCGGGCCGCGATCAAGTCGTTCGTGGTCATGAAGGACACGCCGGGGATGACGGTCGAACGGCTCGAGCACAAGCTCGGTATCCGCGCGTCCGACACCGCGACGATCCGCTTCGAGAACTGCCGGGTCCCGCGCGAGAACCTGCTCGGCACGGCTGACATCGACAAGGGTTTCGCGGGCGTCATGCAGACGTTCGACAACACCCGTCCGCTGGTGGCCGCGATGGCGGTCGGCTGCGCCCGCGCGTCCCTCGAGCTCACCCGGGACCTGCTGGCCGAGGCCGGCGTACAGATCGACTACGACCGCCCCGTCCACCTGCAGCCCGCCGCCGCCGCGACGTACCTGTCGATGGAAGCCGACTGGGAAGCCGCCTACCTCCTCACCCTCCAGGCCGCCTGGATGGCCGACAACGGCCAACCCAACTCCCTCCAGGCCTCGATGGCCAAAGCCAAAGCCGGCCGCACCGCCAACGACATCACCCTCCGCTGCGTAGAACTCACCGGCTCCCTCGGCTACTCCGAACATCAACTCCTCGAAAAGTGGTCCCGAGACAGCAAAATCCTCGACATCTTCGAAGGCACCCAGCAAATCCAACAACTGATCGTCGCCAGGCGGCTTCTCGGAAAGACGTCCGCTGAGCTGAAATAGCCTTATCTGTAAGGGATTCCCGGTCCGCCTTGACCTGCCCTCAGACCAGGCCGAGACCTGGGTCGGGCTCGTCGAGATCCGAGCCGTGATCGGCCCTGCTCCGTGACTGCTCCGTCAGCCGAAGAGCAAGCCGCTCCAGCCGACGATCCACCGCCTGCCGAGCACGGTCGTAAGACGACGGCAGCATATGCGTGTACATCTGCAGCGTGAACCCCGGATCGTGGTGACCGAGGTACTCGGAAAGCTCCTTGATGTTGACCCCGTCCGCGAGCGTAATGCTGGCGAAGTAGTGACGTAGCGCGTGCAGCCCGGTCGTACGGTCGGTCTTGAACCGCCGGCGGCCACGGTTGTCCTTGTACGGCGGCGGGATCACGCCGGCCGCTGCAAGCGCAGGCTTCCACAGGAGCTCGTCATGCAGCCGCGCCGTCAGGTGTCGACCGTCTGGCCAGCTGAAGATCAGATCATGCTCCTGGACGTCGCCACCATCCCGCTCCCACGGCAGCGGGATGGTGGTCGTTCCGAAACGCTCGATGTGGATCTTGATCGCCTTCGCGAGCACGGGTGCCATCGGAACGAATCGCTCCTTGTCGTTCTTGGGGAGCGCGAAGACGAACTTCTTTCCAAGTCGCTTCACCTGGCGACGGACTCTGATGAGCATCAGGCTGAAGTCGAAGTCGTCAACTGAGAGCCCGAACATCTCGCCCTGCCGCAATCCGGCTGCCGACGCGATCGTCGGAAGCAACCTGAACCGCTCAGGGTGCGCCTCGACGATGCGCTCCACCGTGTCGTCCGACCAGGCAACGACTTTGGAGAACCGCCTACTCGGCTTCTTGACGATCTTCGACTGACCCGGATTGCGTTTGATCAGCTCGTCCGCCACCGCGAGTTCAAGACAGCCGTTGAGCACCAAGAACGCGCTCCTGGCCGTCGACGGGCCATAGGCACCCATCAGATCTGTCAGCCAAACGGCGACCTCCGACGGCAGGATGCTCTTGACCATCCGCCGCCCGAACACCGGCGCCACATGAAGCCGCCACTTCGACTCGTACTGAATCTCAGTCGCAGGGTCGACCGTCCGTGACCCCATCCACCGCGGCCAGATTTCCTCGAGCCGCACCTTCCCGGCATTCGGATCGAGATAGTCCCCACGATCCCGATCGGTTTCCATCCCATTCGCGTACTGCAGCGCCCGAGCCTTGGTCTCAAAGGCCCGCGATTTCTCCTGCCCCTGCGGATCGGTCCAAACCCCCAACCACCGCTTCCCCCGCCCCCACCGCTTCTCGTCCCGCTCGCGCTTCATACTCCCGTCAGCCTGCGTGACCGCCTTGGTCCACTGATCCTTCGCAAACGCCACCCTCTGCCTCCACGGCCGTCGAACACCACAGACCGTGCTCAACGTTTGAGGTAGCAAGACTTTCTACCGTGGACCTTGCGGCTGGCCGCGCGGATCCGGCACCCCGACCTCAGTGCCATGCCCTCATCCGGACGCCGACGGTGCGCTGGACTCAATAGGCTCGGCTAGGTGTTGGTCGGGTGGCGGAGTGCGTGTTGCGATGACCCTCGCGCCCGACCCGGCGAGTTCACCAGCCGGCACTTGAGACCACATTTGGCAGGAGGGGCGAAAGTGAGGTACGCGGCAACCCTACATCTACCAAGCCTCGAACCCCCGAACCCCCTGATTTCCAGCTGAGGTTGATCACCGTTTGTCGCTGATATCCGAAATCCTTTGTATGTAAGGTCTTTGCGCCCGCGGCAGTACCTGTGTCTTCTCATTTCCGGCTATCCTGTCGCGCTGATTCGGGTGGGTAAAGAGGTGTGCGGGAGAGTCGCAAAGCCCGACTGTTGCACCTCAGGTCCGACCATCTCCATGGTCGCTGCGGGTGATCTCCAGCAGATTCTGTCGGCTTGCGCTAGTCGGCCACAGACCGTTTGATGTCCGCGTAGTGTGGCGGCCACATCGCTACACTCGTGGAGGAATACCTTGGGGAAGAGCAGTCGGGCCAAACGCGAACGACGAGAACGCGACGACGGGCCGGTTGCCCGCTTGGTCGGGGGATTCTCGGCCAGGTCGTTGACCGCTCTGCTGGAGGCAGGTGCGACGTCGCCAACCGCTGCGCACTGCGGACCGTCGATCGCCGCGCTTTGGCACGCGGTGGCATTGCACGGTCGCAACAGCGCTCAAGCGGCGAGCCCGGCAGATCTGGCGGTCCTGGTTACAGCTGTTCGCGCTGCAGTCCCGCGGATCGCCACCGTCGAGGACGCGGCGCCGTACGATGCGCGGGCGGAAGTGCTTGTCCCATGGGGATCTGACCTCTTCCGTGTTGTCCCGGGCTCACTCGAGCGCCCGACGGCGCTCATCAGGCAACACCGATACCTCGCCGCCGTCATCGATCGCGTCCTGATCCCGAAGATCGGCTTCGGCCTGGGCGATGTCGGCGAGCTGATCCTCCGCCGGATCGACCAAGTCGCGACCGCGCTCGAGCCGCACTGGCCCTCTGGTCCCGCGGCCGACGCGGATCATGATCCTGAGGTGAGCGTCGCCGAAATGGCCGCCGTGGCCGACCTGCCGCCGCTGACCGACATGGTGAGGCAGTGCGGCGCGCCAGAGCGCGCCAGGAGCGCGCTGACGCGCTACACGTTCTCGATGAGAGATCTTCCGTTTGATCTCGGTGCGCCGGACGCGGTCTTCGGGACCGCTCTAGCCGTACATAACCGCGGATCTGTCACAGCACTGCCGGCAGCGTTTCTGATCGAGGCGCTTTCAGCGATCGGGTCCGAACTCGCCGAGATGGCGGTCTCGATCGACGCGCGCTGCGACAGCGAGTTCCAGCGGTACGTCGCGGCTCGTACCGCGCGGCTACTGCTAGGAGCCACGCCGCGGGTTCTGGGGCCGTTAGGCGTCGGAGCGGCGACTCCGACGATCCATTCGCTGGTGGAGTTCAACGATCGGCAGGTCCTCGCGTTGGACGTTGCTGCCGGGCTTGTGCCGATGTCGATCCAGCATCGGCTGGACCGTGGTGCCGGCGTCCTTGAGGCAATTCGACCAGGGACACAGCTGTACAAGGGCGACGCGACCTGGCAGGTGCAGCCTGATGCCCGCGTTGCCCGGCTGCAGTTGATCGCCGGGCCGCAGACCATGTCGTTCCTCGGCGCCAGCGGTCCGACGATGCGCCTGGAGGACCTCGAATGGATCCTGCGCTCCTCGCAGGCATCGCCGATCGACCTGTGGTACTTCATCAACGACCTGGGCGGTCCTGAGCGTAGCTTCGCCTGGGACACGATCGATCGCTGGGAGGTCTGGCGAGAGCGCAAGGGTTTCTACCTGGGCGGCGCTCCGCTCTCCTTCATGAGGTTCAGCCCTCACTCGGCGGTGGTTGAGTGGGAGGAAGCGGCGAGGATGGCGCCGCTCGAACGTGCATTGCACCTGCTCAAGCTGCCACCGACAGACGAATGGCCGATCGTCGCGATCGGCGATCGGTCCGGCAACGAGATCGCGGACGTGGCCGAGGACGTGATCTTCCAGATGATCGCCGCCGCAGTTCCGATCGCGGTGTCCAAGGTCGACCCGTCGGCTCCGTCGGAGTACCGCTCGATCCTCTGGAATGTGGCGGCCGGTGCAGCCTGGAAGCTGCAACAGATTCAGGACGTCTTCGTCGGTGCCGCGCGAGCGTCCCGGGTCGCATCACTGCGAGTACTTTTCCAGTTCGTCGATCACGACTCCGGACCTCCGCTGACTCGAGCGAACTACGACGAAGGCGTACTGACGATCGGGTGGGACGGCCGGCTGGAATCCGCGCTGCGGGACGACTCGGGTTCGGTCGAGAACTGCGTGGGTCGCGTCATCGCGGGAATCCTCGATGACTCGGAGCGGGACGAGTTCGTGCGGGCGTGGCAGTCCGCACCGCCCGGCATCCGGACGGACGCGTACTCCGTCGTCCAATCCGCGAGCGCGCTTCCGGAGCCACTTGGCGACCACGAGGCCACCCGAAGCCGTACTCTGCGGCGACTAGGCGAGCATCTCGTCGCCGAGGCGGTCAGCCCGGACACATTCGAGGGGCCAGCGGCCACTAGGTTTGAGAGCCGCACAGTCTTTCCCTGGCTCCTCGATCGGTTCCACGAGAGCCTGGCCGATCTCGACCCCGACACCCTGCTGCCGTTCGCACTGGCCCAGCTCGAACGGATCCACCACCAGCGCTATATGCAGGACCTCCGCTTCCGCTGGAGACGAGGATTCCCGTCCTATGAGGAAGACAAGGACAGCGACTACCGGGAGGCGAACTCTAAGGCGGCGCGCGTTGTAGCACTGATGGTCGAGGAGATTCTCGCTCATCCACCGACGGGGCAGGTGGAGATCGACGATCTGGCCTGGACGGAGGCGCTGTCGATCGCGCAGCTCTGCATCGATTCTTGCTTCCGCAGCGATGCCATCCATCTGCGACTGCGACCCACCTCGATCGAGCTGACCGACAGTTACGAAGTTCGTGTCCGTCACGACGACGGTCCGACCGACATCGACATGAACGCCTACGGTCAGCATCGCGCCCAGGCCACCCGGCCGGCAGGGCTACCGATCACCACCGGCTCCGATGACGGCGGTACCGACGAGCAGACGCCATTCACTCTCGCGTCGATGCCGGAGTTGGCCGACATCGACTCGACCCTTCGTGGCAGCTCTGTATTCGGTCTCGACGCGATCGTGAGCGTACTGAACGTTGCACGGCAGTGGGACGCGGACCCGTCCAGCTCCGCGAGCCTGACCTCCGTCGATGAGCTGACCATGCAGTGCGCCGACCTGGCGGTCGGGGCGAGCCGCGAAGAATGCGCGGCTGCGATCGAGTGGTTGACGCTTCGGGCAACCGATCTCGCCCCTCAGATCCCGCACTGGGAGACAGAGCGTCGGGCGAAGCGGATCCTGACCAGTCCGCTCGTCTGCACTACCGAAGGTCTGTGGGTTCTGCCCTGGCTCGCCGAGTCGACGCTACACATCTTCTTGAACTATCTGGAAGACGGTAGGTTGCCGTGGCCCGATGCGGCGTTACCGACCGGGGTTCCCACGGCCCTGGACCAGTACCGGCAGAAACGAAACCGGGACCTCGAGAAGGAGGTCGTCAAGGCCCTCGACGATGCGTCGTTCGTCGTCAGAGGCGGCGTGAAACCGGAGAAGGGCCGCCACTACGGGTTCACCCGATTGAGCGGGGAGATCGACGCGTTGTGCTTCGATCCAGCCCGGTCCCGGGTGTGGGTCATCGAGGCCAAGGACCTCTACACGCCTTACTCCTACCGACAGGTCCGTCGTCTGTTCGACGACTTCCACCTCCCAGGCAAGTACGTCGACAAGTTGCTGAAGAAGGTTGACGAGATCTCCGCCGCAGCCTCCAGCATCGCGACCAAGCTGGACCTACCCGATCCGACGCGACGCTGGTCGACACACGGACTCATCGTGACCCGCCACGTCGAACCGGGCGCATTCAGCCAGGACGCCCGGGTGCCGTTCTGCACCCTGGAAGACCTCGTGCAGGCCATTGACCAGGACGACGCACCCGAGGCCGGCTTCTACCAGCAAAGGCTCACGCTCTAGGCGAGGTACGAAAGGTCCAAGCCCAAGGATGAAGTGCCGTAATGAGGAGGAGGGTGCGGCGTCGTCGACGGGACGGACCGCCGATGGGTCTTCCGCGATGGACAGTGCACTTTCTCGGCCGCGATGAGATCATCGCGACAGTGCGGTCCCGTTTGGCCGACCTGGATTCCCGTGGCGTCGGCGGCTCGATGCCAGCAGCGGTCCGCTTGCATCGGAAGACCGAGAGCCACGTTCACCGACCGCTCCGCGAATAATCGTCTTGCTCCGAAGCTGCGATTCGAGCGACGTCCGCAAGATCCCGATGCAGGCCCGCGCTCAGGTGAGTGCGCGCAGGCAGTCGCAGCTCGCCGGACCTTACGGGCGCATCCGACTTGCCGGACGCCTGGCAGCCGTCGCTTCTCCGTCCAGTGCCGGATGACGACGGTCGTTCTCCTTTACGGCTGCTGAGCCGTCCGGATGCCTGCCGAGCCTCTCTTGCTACATCCTCACCTGCATCCCCCGCAACGCCATCCGCCCGTTGTTGCGTTCCCGGGGCTACCAGGACTCGAAGGCAAGCGTGTTGCCGCTATCAGTCAGCGTCGCGCCAGGGCGCGGAGTTGATGCGGGTCCGTGGCGTGGAGGTATCGGAAGCTTTGTGGGGGTTGGAAGGGTGCTGAGGCGCGGAGCGTTTGGAGTGTCAGTGGTTGGTCGAGTTCTTTGACGTCGTCGAGTCGGAGTAGGTGTGCCTGCTCTGCTCCGGTGAGGTACTCGGAGAACTCGGCCCATGACAGCGAGAGGGTGTGCCGGTATCGCCGCCACGCGGTGTGGGGGCTCAGGGCAACGACGTCGACGAGGACCGCGGTTCCGACGACGGCCATCGTTGGGGCGCTGGCGTAGAGGACTATGACAGTGCCGGGAGAAGCCTTGACCGGGCGGCGTCTGAGTTCGACTGTCTTGGTGCCGCTGAGGATCGCTTCTGCGAATCGGGGGCGGAGAGAGAGCAGCAATGACCTGTCACTCACTTGGCCATCCCTTCGGTGTATATCGCGGCGAACAACTCGGACGATATACGTCGCGGCCCGGGCGGCGGCGTAGCTGCCTGCCCGCGTGCCGTCGCCAGCTTGCTGAACTGTGAGTACGTGACCTGGCGCGGGAAGATCTCCGTGTTGGTGAATCGCAGGGCCTGGGCTTCGCCGCGTGCGGCCGCCTTGGTGATGTCCGTCAGCGACCAGACGCCCAGGTGCTGGAACCGACTGTGCAACTCGCTTGGTGGGCCGACATGGACGGCGTCCAGTTGCGAGCAGGCGACGATCGCTGCAGCCTGGGCGACAGACTTGCCGCCCTTACTCATGTACCAAAGGATCCGGGCCGGATCCTGGAGCCTTTGGGTACCAGGGCTCCGGTAGTAGACATGTTCGCGGTTCAGGCCCAAGTCGTCGTCTCGTTGCCAGAGCCCGGACGGGACTCCGAGAAGGTCGGAGGAGAACATCTGCCGGATCGGTACCAGGTACGTCGGAAGCTCAGCGTCCACGAGCTTCGCGGGCCACCAGAACTGTTCGAGCTCGGCGGCCGGCCTCGCCGCCATACGTGGCCGAATCGAGCGCGGCGAACGGAGGCCGGCGAGGCGTGCTGCTTTCACGGCCTCATGCTCGATCGTCGTCGCATCGCCGATCGCGTCGATGACAAGCGCAGCCAGGTACTGGTCGTGCTCGCCGAAGCCATCCTCGACGGCAGCGGTGCGCACACTTGTGTGCAGGTGTGACGATTCGAGGAGCAGCACGTTCGCCGTACGCTCGCGGGCCGTATGGCGGAGATCGAACAGCAGTTGGCGTGTGAGTGTGTCTCGGATGTAGGCATTCGTCAGACGCAGCGTCTCGATGTGCAGCACGGACTTGCGCTGCCGGAGTCCATAGTACGCAACCAGGTCGCCGTATGGTCCGAAGACTCCGATTCGTTCGCCGCCCTCGACTGCGAGACGGCGAGCCTCGCCGATCAGGTTTCTTGGCTTCTCGCCGAGAGAGATGTTGGCCAGGCTCTGAACCAGATGATCTTCGCCGGCAGCCAGCAGACGTCGGGTGTACCGGGACCCCTGTAGGTCGATCGGACGGTACGCCTCAGCCCTCGCGAGCTCGTCGATCCAGACCACGACGTCCGCGGGACGAAGAATCCGCATGCCTTGACGCTCGGCCTCTGGTCCGAGTGCAACGGCGAGGTCGGAGTCCATGGTGACGAAGACGTTGAGGCCTCCGGCGATCGCCGTTGAAACATGTTGCAGGTCGAATTCGTCCTGTCGCGTCCGCGGGTAGCCGGGGAATCGTATGACGGCGTCCGTCAGCAGTTGCTCTTGGATCTGTGCCGCACGGTCCGGGTCGCGTGGCGCCCGGGTCAACGACTGCACCTTTTGCAGTAGATCCCCGCGGAGCCGACCTTCGAGCGTCTCGATCTCGGCGTCGAGGCCGGGGGTACGGAAGAGTTGGAGGCGATCCTCGAGGTGGTCCGCGAGCAGGGAACTCGACTCGGAGTGCCCCGGTCGTCCGGGCTCGATCCAGTTGCGCAGGATGTTCATGTCGATGGCTGCTCTGACAAGCACCGCGTCGATGTCGACTGCATAGAGATCTGTGTGGCCGTGGTCAAGCCACCAGTCGGTGAGAAGTCTTCCGTCCTTGCCGCGCCCCGGACGCTCCCCTTGCTGCTCGAAGCCGAGATGGAGCCACATGTCCGCAAGGTTGTAGTCGCGTCTGCAGCGAGCACGGATCCCGTGGTAGTCGTGATGGCGTGAGCTGATCTCCTGGATCAGGTGCCGGGCAACGCCTCGGCCCCTTCTGTCAGGGGATACACAAAGGTGAGTCAATCGAATCTGCCCGCGCACCAAGCCGTAGAGCGCGTAGCCCACGACCATGCCTTCGATGGTGGCGATCAACAGGGTTCCGCTGTCGGCCGCTGCGTAGTAAGCCGCGAACGGAAGGTGCCCCAACGTCGAGCGAGCCGCGTTTCCAAGCTCGATCGCCGCTTGGATGGTTGTCTCGTCGTGCGCGCCAACAGGCGCGACTGTGACTTCCGAACTCGCATCCGGACCATCCACCATGCACGAAAGGTTACGCTCAGTAGCGCGCTATCGCCGCTGCCTCCGCGTGTTTGATCAATGCGGTCAGGCGCCGGCGGACCGAGTAACAGCGATACCGCGAGGCCGTCGAGGCGTGCTACGCCGCCGCTTGAGGGCATCTGAAGGTCGGCTTCAGGACGGTGGTGGCGCGGAGGACTCGCGGATGATTAGTTCGGGGCGGAAGAGGAGAGACTGGCCTTGGGTCGGGCCGGAGTCGTCCAGGCGGGAGCGGAGTTGGGTGAACGCGGCCGCAGCCATCTCGCGCATCGGTTGGCGGACGGTGGTCAGCGTGGGTGCGTACAGGTCGGCGAGCACGATGTCGTCGAACCCGACCACCGAAACGTCCTTGCCCACCTCGAGTCCACCGTCGCGCAGCCCGCGGCACACGCCCAGCGCGCACATGTCGTTGATCGCCACGATCGCCGTCGGCGGATCTTCCAGCGCCAGCAGTTCGGCGGCGGCCGCGCGGCCGAGTTCGGAGGCCTCGACATCCCCGAAGTCGTCCGCGTCGCCCTTGATCGGTGCTCGCACCGACGTCGCCGGGTCGATCCCCGCCGCTTCGAGAGCGGCGGTGAATCCGCGGTAGCGCTCCTTGCGGTTCACGCTGGCCAGCGCGCCGGACACGAAGGCCAGCCGGCTGTGCCCGAGCTCTGTCAGGTGCTGCGTGGCCAGTTGGCTGCCGATCGCGTTGTCGACGCTGATGCTCACTAGCGACGCTGGGTCCCCGGCCTGCGACGTACGGTCGAAGGCGACCAGCTGAAGTCCTCGCTCGACCAGCGGCATCACGTGCTCGAGCGACGGCAGCGACGAGCACAGTACGACGCCGTGCACGCCGTCGGCCCACAGCTCGTCGATGTAGTCGCGCTCGCGCCGGGGGTCGCGCTCGGAGTTGCAGAGCAGCACGTGGTACCCCTCGGCCAGCGCGGCCGACTCCAGGTGGCGTGCGAGCGCGCCCCAGAACGGGTTGCCCACCGAGGGCACGACGAGTCCGATCGTGGTGGTCCGGCCGGTGCGTAGTTGCCGGGCGGCCCGGTTCGGCCGGTAGCCGAGCTTGTCGATCGCGCGCTCGATCCGCTGCCGGGTCTCGGGCAGCATCCGGTGGTTCCGCCCGTTGAGCAGGTTCGACACCGTGCTCGGCGAGACGCCCGCCTCGGTCGCGACCTGCTGGATCGTCACCTCTCCAGTCCTCAATTCACCGCCCACCCGCGCATTCTGTCACCCCATCGTCCTGCCGTCTCGCAGTGCAACGATGCATCAGACGACCGTTAATGTCCAGTAGAACTCGTGAGCATCAACCTCTTGACGTGTCGCGAAATCCCTTCCTAGCATGCGGTGCATCGTTGCACCAGTCGCGCACAGCTGCGCCGCTCCGGCTGGTAGATCGTTGCACCACTCCTCTTCCGCAGCACCACGAAAGGCGCGCCATGGAGTACACCCGCAGATCTGTCCTGACGGCCCTCGGGCTCGGCGCGGTCGCCGCCGCCACCGGGTGCTCCGCGTCGTCCGGCGCCAACCAGGCAGCCACCGACGGACCCGTCGAGGGCGAGATCACGCTGCTGACCCCACTCTTCGAGGGCAGCACCGGCAAGCAGTTGCTGGAGGGCAAGCTGCTTCCCGCGTTCAAGCAGAAGAACCCGAACGTCACGGTCAAGGTCGACTACACGACGTACAACGCCCTGAACGAGAAGCTCACCACCAGCCTGGCCGGCGGTCTGATGCCGGACGTGGTCATGCTCGGGGTCGGCTGGATCCCGCCGTTCGCGCACAAGAAGGTGCTCGCGCCGCTGCCCGACGCGCTGGCCAAGCGGTACGAGTACGAGGACCGGGTGCTGGAGCCGTCCCGGTTCGACGGCAAGCTGTACGCGCTGCCGATGGTCCTGGACACCCGGATCGTCACCTATCGCAAGGATCTGTTCGCCGAGGCCGGCATCAAGGCGCCGCCGAAGGACTGGGCCGAACTGCGGGAGATCTCCAAGGAGCTCGCCCGGCGCGATGGCTCCGGCAAGCTGACCCGGGCCGGGTTCGACCCGTTCTCGATCGATCTGCGGCAGTGCTGGGAGACGTTCCTGTTCGCGAACGACGGCAACCTCTTCGACGAGTCGGGTGAGCAGGTGAAGTTCGACGACGACCGCGGCGTCGAGGCGTTGCAGCTGTTCCTGGACGTGATCAAGGACAAGTCGGCCGACTACTCGTTCAAGTCGTCGGCCGGTCAGCCGAGCACCTTGCAGCAGGGCCGCTCCGCGATGATGATGGCGAACAACTCGCTCTGGGTGCAGCTGAAGCAGCAGACTCCTGAGCTGCTCGAGGAGGACAAGGTCGGCGCGTTCATCCTGGCCAACAAGGTGCCGGCGATGTTGCAGGGCGGGACCCTCGTGTCCCGGTCTGCCTCGACCAAGCACGCCGCCGCGGCCGAGGCGCTCGTCGAGTTCATGGGTACGCCGGAATCCATCTTGCCGACCGCTCAGCAGCGAGGATCGGTGCCCGGCGTACAGAACCTGCGGACGTCGGACTACGTCAAGGACAACGGTTTCGTGAAGCTTGCCCTGGACAACATGAGCAAGGCCCGGTCGGAGGGCGGCACGGCTGCCTGGATGGAGATCCGGGAGAAGATCAAGACCACCCTGGAGACCGCTGTGGTCGGCAAGCGGTCCGCCAAGGAGGCCATCGACGAGCTCGCCGGCCTGAGCAAGGAAGCGATCTCCCGGCTGTGAGCGGCACGATCGTGTCGGAGCGGGTGCGGCCGGCGCCGCCCGCTCCGGTCGCCAAGCCGACCCGCCGGCTGCAACGGAGCCGACGGCGGGCAGGCCTGCTGATGGTCGCACCGGCCGTGTTGCACGCGCTGATCTGGATCGGCATCCCGCTGATCGCCGCGGTCGTGCTGAGCTTCACGTCGTACGACGTGTTGACGCCGCCGCGCTTCGTCGGGCTGGAGAACTTCCGCGACCTGCTGTCGGACGATGTTTTCCGGCGGGCGGTGCTGAACACCAGCATCTACACGTTCTTCACCGTCCCGGTGGCGATGTCGATCGCGTTGCTGATCGCACTGATGCTGAACACCAGGCTGGCCGGCCGGGCGATCTTCCGGACCGCGATCTTCATCCCGCAGGTGACCGCGACGATCGCGGTGGCGCTGGTGTGGCTGTGGATCTACGATCCGCGCAGCGGGCTGGCCAACGCCGTCCTGTCGTTCCTCGGGCTGGACGGGCCGAACTGGTTGTCGTCGACCGATTGGGCGATGCCGGCCGTGATCGTGGTCGGTATCTGGCAGGGCATCGGACTGAAGATGCTGATCTACCTGGCCGCACTGCAGAGCCTGCCGACCGACCTGTACGAGGCGGCCTCGGTGGACGGCGCGTCGAAGGTCCGGCAGTTCTTCAGCCTGACCGTGCCACTGTTGCGACCGGCGACCTTCTTCGTCTTCGTGACCTCGGTGATCGGCGCGTTCCAGTCGTTCGACCAGGTCTACATCCTGACCGACGGCGGCCCGGCGAACAGCACCACGATGATGACGTACGAGATCTACAAGTCCGCGTTCCGGGAGTTCCGGATGGGGTACGCGTGCGCGCAGAGCCTGGTGCTGTTCGCGCTGCTGCTGTTCCTGACTCTGATGAACCGCCGGATCACCGGAGGTGACCGTGGCACCCGTTGACACCGTACGGCGGGTCCGGACCGGCCGGATCGCGCTGTACCTGACCCTGACCGCGATCTCCCTGGTGATGATCGTGCCGTTCGTGTGGATGCTGCTCACCTCGGTGAAGACCCCGGGGGACATCGCCGCCGTACCACCGCGGCTGTTCCCGTCGAAGTGGGCCTTCGGCAACTATGTGGATGCGTTGCACGCCGCACCGTTCGCGACGTACGCGCGGAACAGCCTCGTGATCGCGGCCAGTCATACGCTGCTGAACGTGGTGATCGCGTCGATGGCCGGGTACGCGCTGGCGCGGCTGCGGTTCCGGGGCAGCTCGCTGATCTTCCTCGGGTTCGTCGGCGCGCTGATGATCCCGACGTACACGAAGATCCTGCCGGAGTTCTTGATCGTTCGATTCATGCCGCTGTTCGGCGGCAACGACATCACCGGCCAGGGCGGCACCGGCTGGCTGGACACCTGGTGGGCACTGATCATCCCGGGCGCGGTCAGCCCGTTCTCGGTGTTCCTGTTCCGGCAGTTCTACCTGGACCTGCCGGTCGAGCTCGAGGAAGCGGCCCGGCTGGACGGCCTCGGTGAGCTGGGCATCTACGCACGGATCATGACGCCGCTGGTCAAGTCCGCGTTCATCACCGTCGCGCTGCTCACGTTCGAGGGGTCGTGGAACAACTTCCTCTGGCCGCTGCTGGTGACCAAGAGCGACAGCCTGCGGGTGATCCAGGTCGGGCTGTCGGTGTTCCGGACCGAGAACGACACCCAATGGGCGTTCCTGATGGCCGGGACCACGCTGGCCACCGTGCCGATGGTGGTGCTGTTCCTGATCGGCCAGCGCTACTTCGTCCAAGGTTTCGCGACCGCGGGCATCAAATGACACTCACCGAAGGGAAGCAACCTATGGAACTGCAGGGGACGCGCGCGTTGGTGACCGGTGCCGGGCACGGCATCGGCCGCGGGATCGCGCTCGGTCTGGCCGCCGCCGGAGCGGACGTGGTGGTCCACTACGGCACGTCGGCCGACGCGGCCGCGCAGACCGTCGCCGACATCGAGCAGCTCGGCCGGAAGGCGATCGCGGTCGGTGCCGACGTCACGAGTACGGCGGAGGTCGACCGGCTGCTCGACGAGACGATCGGTTTCCTCGGTGGGCTCGACGTACTCGTGTGCAACGCCGGCCACCTGATCGGCCGGGTCAAGGTTGAGGACATGTCCGACGAGCACTTCCAGCAGGTCGTCGACGTGAACCTCGGCGCGACGTTCCGTACGACGCGGGCGGCGATCCCGCACCTGGCGCAGTCGGCGAACCCGCGGATCGTCACCATGGCCTCGCTCGCCGCACACAACGGCGGTGGGCCGGGATCGGTCGTCTACGCGGCGGCGAAGGCCGGCGTTCGCGGGTTCACGAAGGGCCTGGCCAAGGAGGTTGGACCGCAGGGCATCACGGTCAACTCGGTCGCACCCGGCTACATCGCGGAGACCGCGTTCCACCAGACCTTCTCCACGGCCGAGGCGCAGGCGAACATGGTCACCGGTACGCCGATCGGTCGCGCCGGCCAGGTCGAGGACGTTGCGAACGCGGTCCGCTTCCTCGCGCTGCCGTCGTCGGGTTACCTGACCGGGATCACGATCGACATCGACGGTGGCACGTGGCCCCGCTGACCGGACATCCGCCGACCGAACGCGGTGGCTGGTGGCACGAGTACGTCTGCCCGGCACACGGCGTCGAGCTCGAGCACGTCGGGTTCGAAATCGGTGAGTTTCCGAGTGGCGGCGTACCGTGCGCGCATGGCTGCCGGGTCGACACCCCTGCAGTGCGTGGGGCGTGGACCGTCCTCGCGCATCACTGGTGGGCTCGCCGGATCCGGCTGCTCTCGTACGACGGCGGTGGCGCCGAGCTCCTCACGTTGTACGCGCGGCTGTATCAGAAGCTGACGCGCTCCGGAGAGCACGAGCAGGCGCAGGGGTGGATGCAGCGCGGGCGGCTCTTCCACCAGGCGTTGACCGACGCCGTCTGGGGTGTGCCGATCGCGCACTCGATCGTGAACCTGGCCGGCCGGGCGGAGCTGCACGAGACGCTGCCGATGCTCGACGACATGGTTGCCGGGGCGCGGCTGGCGCGGGACGCGATGGTTGCCCAGGACAAGTTCTCGTCGAACTACACCGCGTGGTTCAACGCATTGGGTACGGCGGCGAGCCAGGCCGCGGCCGCGGTCCGGAGTGAGGCCTGGTCCGGGTCTGGCGAGTGGCTGACCGGCGAACACGGGCAGTTCGCACATCTGGAAGTCGCGACCGGCGAGGACGGTTGGGAGTGGGAAGGCAGCACCTACTACCACGGGTTCGTCCTGCGAGCGTATCTGTTGAGCCTGCGAGACTTCGACCCGGCCGCGGTGCCTGAGCGGCTGGGGCGGATGATCGCGGCGCTGGCGGAGATCGCTACCGACGGCGGGATCCTGCCGGCGCTGCACGACGGCCCGTACCTCCGGATACCGCTCGCCCTGGAGTGGCTGGAGATCGTTGCCCTCGCACGGCAGTTCACGACGGTTGGTCGCTTGGACGCCGTTGCCGCACGAGCTATCGAGGAGGTCGGTCGGGGGTATGACGGCCTCGAGGACAGGCTCGCAGAGTGGTTCGCTGGTCCACCAAGGACCGCTTCGCCGGACCGGCACCTCAGTTCTTCCTATGCGGTGATTCGAGCCAACGGCATTCACGCGATCCTGGACCACGGACCGCACGGTGGTTCGCACGGTCATCACGACAAGCTCGCGCTCTACCTCTACGGCGCGACCACGCCGTGGCAACCCGACCCGGGCCAGGTGCCGTACGGACATGCGGAGTGGCGCCGTCACTACAAGTCTGCCGCCGCGCACCCGACCATCCGGATCGATGGTCTCGAACCGGCCGAGGCGACGGGCGTGGTCACCCAGGACGAGACGTCCGTGACCGCGGAGATCGACGGCTGGTACGACGGCGTACGCGCAACCCGGCAGGTGATTGCCGAAGACAACTACCTCGTCGACATCGTTCGCGTGACCGCGGATCGCGAGCGCGAGATCGTCCTGCAGTTCCGCCCGGATGTCGATCTCACCGTGGAGGTCGGTCCGGACGCGGTGCGCACGATGTGGGTCGGTGACGAGACGTTGTACGGCTATCACCGTGGTGACGGCGTACCGGTGACGCGGCCCGGGCCTGGTCCGGCCGATGATCCGCAGCGGACCAGGACCTGGCTGGACTGGACGGTTGTGGGTACGTCGGCAACCTTTCGTTCCGTCTACTCGACCATGCCGATCGACGCGGAGGCGATGACCGATGTATGACCAGCGCCTCGACGTACTGCGCGATGGCCTCGACGGACGGTACGCCGCGCAGTGGCGGCGACTGCGGGAGCAGTGCGACTGGTACCGCACGCAGACGCCGCCGGCCGAGCACCCGTCGGCGAGCATCACGTACTTCGGTCCGGCTGCCGCGAACCTCGCACTGGCCTACCGACTGACCGGCAACGAGGGCTACCGCGCCGAGGCAGCTCGCTGGATCTCGGCTGCGATCGGGTTCCCGCACTGGGGCAAGGCGCACATGCCCGACCACGACCTCGACGCGGGCTGGTTGCTGCACGGGCTGTCGCTCGCCATGACCTGGCTCGGCGACGACTTTGAGCTCGCCAAGGAACTGCGGGCCAAACTGGAGTTGCAGGGCGCCCGGCTGTACGAGTTCGCGGTGGAGTCCGAGGGCTCCTGGTGGAGTTCGTCGTACTGGCAGAACCACAACTGGATCTGCTACACCGGGCTCGCCGCCGCGGGGTATGCACTCGGCCGGACGGAGTGGACCGAGCGGGCAAAGGCCAACTTCGCGACCGTGATCGAGCTGCTGCCTGCGGACGGGTCCGACATGGAGGGCGTCGTCTACTGGCGGTACGGCGTTCCGTGGCTGGCGACGTACCTGGATCTGCTGCAGGACCAGGAGGGACTGGACTGGTGGGAGCGCTGCGCGTTCCTGGAGAACACGTTTTCCTACCGATTGCAGCAATGCGCGCCGGGATTCGAGGAGAACATCGACCACGGCGACTGCCACGACCGACGGAGCGGTCACAGCGTGGCGCTGTACCGCAAGCTGGCGTCGGCGTACCGGATCGGCGAGGCGCAGTGGCTGGCCGACCTGGTCGCGGATCGCTTCTTCTGGCGGGAGGCGTATGCGAGCGGGGTCAAACCGGGCGTGATGCCCGAGGCGTACCTGGAGATGCTCTGGTACAACGACTCGCTGGCGCCGATCGAGCCCGCTCAACGCACGCCGTTGTCGGCGTACTTCCCGGACCTCGGCCTCGTCACCGCGCGGACGGGATGGGACGACGAGGCAACGATGGTGTCGTTCAAGGCCGCGCCCGGTGGTGGGCATCAGGCGTGGGAGACGTCGCATCGGCTGGACCGCGAGCGCGGCTGGGACACGTTGAGCGCGGGGCATCATCATCCGGACGCGGGATCGTTCGTGCTGACGTCGCGGGGTGCGTTCCTCGCGGTGGACGAGGGGTACAGCAATCGCAAGCGGGCGGGGGACCACAACCTGATCCTGGTGGACGGGTCCGGGTTCGCCGACGAGGATCGGTACCACGTCTACAAGGGTGCACCGTACGAGCGGCAGGCCCGGATGGTCGACGTACTCGCGGCCGACGGGATGGCACACGCGACCGCGCAGATCGCCGCGATGTACCCGGCCGAGCTGGGGATCACGCGGCTGGATCGGACTCTCGTCTTCACTCCTGCCGGGCGGCTGGTCCTGCTTGATCGGTGTGCTGCTGAGGTTCCTCGCGACTGGACCTTTCTGTTGCATGCGGACTGGCCGATCTCGTACGGAGAAGAGATCGCGCTGCGGTCCGGGTCCGCGCAGGCGTGGGTGCGGTTGCACACGCCGTCAAAGGTCGAGTCCGCAGTGACCGAGGTCGAAGCCAACCCGACGTCCAGCACTCCGAGCCTCCGGCTGACCCGCACGATGCACACCCTCCGCGCGACGGCCGAGCACACGCGCACCGCCACGTTCCTGACGACGATCGAGCCCACGTCGTCGCTCCAGCCGGGCCCGGCAACCGCCCGCCCGCTCACCCGCGGCTACGGCATCACCTTCGCGGACGAGACCGTGCTGCTGCCCGACGACGACGGTGTGATCGAAGGACATCCGCAGGCAAAGGCCGTGATCGAGACCGAGAACGGGCGGATCACGGTATGAGCCGCCGGGCGCTCGACTGGCTCGGGTGGATCGCGAGTCCCGCGTTTGCCGGGCTGGCGTTCTCGGTCTTGTGCCTCGGAATCGTGACGTGGTTGCCGGCGTTGGCTGCGGTCGGGTTCGCGCTCAACCGGTGGCGGACAGACGGTGACACTGGTTGCTTCACCGGAGTGTTCGTCGGTTGGCGTCGGTACTGGCGTCCGTTGCTGCCGCACTCCATCGTGATGACGATCGCCGCGCTGCTTGCTGCGAGCAACTTGTCGTTCCTGGCCGGTCGCGCCGGTCCGCTCGTGCTGACGCTGTTCATGATCCACATCGGCCTGATCGCCGTCGCGATCACCTACCACGTCGCGCTCGCCGTCGCCGCCGGACGCGCCCCGTCCGGATCCGCGGCCGAGTGGCGTCGTACGGCGTTTCGGCTCGCGTTCACGTCCGTCCCGCGCGGCACCGCACTGCTCGGGGCTGCCATTGCCGCACCCGTTTTCTCCCTCGTCATCCCGGCCGGGCCACTGTTGCTCGGTGCGACCGTGCCGGTTCTCGTCGGCCTGCTGGTGGCCGATCGCGCGTAGTCCCCAACCGCCCTACAGGAGGACCACCATGTTCAGAGCCGTTCCGATTCTGTTCGCCGGCCTCGCGCTGGCGTTGCCCGCAGTACCGGCGCACGCCGCGTCCGACTATTACGTCTCCCCGTCCGGCAGCGACGCGAACTCCGGTACGTCGTCCGGTACGCCGTTCGCGACCATCCAGAAGGCACTCGACACAGCACCGCGCGGAGCGACCGTACACCTTGCCTCCGGCATCTATCTCCAGGATGCGGTGACGACCCGATCCGGGGTGACGATCACCGGTCCGTCGACCGCTGTGGTGAAGGGCGCGGGCAACTCGCGGATCTTCCAGATCCAGCACGACGGGACGACGCTGGACGGGTTCACGATCGACGGGCTGTTCGGTTCGTCGTCCAGCGCGTCCGGGTACCGGGACAAGCTGGTGTACGTGATGAGCACGTCGCCTGGTGACGGCGTCGGCACGCTGACAATCCGGAACATGAAGCTGAAGAACGCCGGCGGCGAGTGTCTGCGGCTCAGGTATCTGATCACCAACGCCGACGTCCACGACAACACCATCGGGCCGTGCGGGGTGTACGACTTCACCTTCGACGGCGGCGGGAAGAACAGCGAGGGAATCTACCTCGGCACCGCGCCGGAACAGCAGGGCCAGAACGGCGCGCCGGACGACCAAGCGGATCGCAGCCGGAACAACCACATCCACGACAACACGATCGCGACGTACGGCAACGAATGCGTGGACGTGAAGGAGAACTCGACAGCGAACGTCGTCGAGCACAACGACTGCAGCCAGCAGAAGGACCCGAGTTCGGGCGGCCTGGACGCACGGGGGAGCGGAAACACGTTCCGGAACAACACGATCCATGACAACGCCGGCGCCGGCGTCCGGCTCGGCGGTGACACCGAGACCGATGGCATCAGCAACAACATCTACGGAAACACCATCACGACCAATGCCTCCGGCGGAATCAAGTTCATGCGCAGTCCGCAAGGTCAGGTCTGCGGAAACACCATGTCCGGAAACAGCGGCGGAAACTCGGTCGGAACGTACGGCGCCGACTTCGACCCCACCGCAGCCTGCTGATGAACAGACCATCCCGCCGAGTGCTCCTCGGCGGTGCCGCTGGCGGTGTCCTCGGAGCCGCTGTCCAACCCGTTGCGCACGCGTCCCCCAGCACGCGACGTCGATGGGTAGCCAGCTGGGCGACAGCCCAGACCGCTCCGACTCCGGCGGACACCGACGCGATCACTGGGTTCACCAACGTCACGATCCGGAACACGATCAGGCTGTCCGCAGGCGGCCCTGTTCGACTCCGGTTTGCTAACCCGTTCGGTACTGCGCCGATTGTGATCGGGCCGGTGACGGCCAACGCGAAGCCGGTGCTGTTCGGTGGGGCTCAGGAAGTCGTGCTGGCCGCCGGCGCGACTGCGATCAGCGACCCAGTGGATTTGGTTGTGCCGGACGGTGATGACCTGGTGGTCAGCACGTACTTGCCTGGGCCCACCGGCCCGGTCAGCTTTCACCGGAATGTGCACGCGACGGGATTCATCGGCGAGCGGCCGACGAAGTCGGTGTTTCTGCTGAATGGTGTGGACGTTCTGACGGAGCGACCATCGATGGCTGTCCTCGGGGACTCGATCACCGAAGGAGTCGGCACGCCGGACGACGCCAACCTGCGGTGGCCGGATCTGTATGCGGCACGCTTCAGGCGACGGCCCGCGGTCGCCAATCTCGGAATCAGTGGGAATCGGCTGCTACTGGACGACGCCCGGTTCGGGCCGAGTGGGCAGGCGCGGTTCGACCGGGACGTGCTGAGCCTGCCGGGCATTCGAACGCTCGTGGTGTTCCTCGGAATCAACGACCTGCAGCAACCGCCGAGCCAGACAGATCCGCAACGTCTGCTGCAGGGATACGAGCAGTTGGTACGACGCGCGCACGGCCACGACCTCGACGTGATCGGCGCGACCATCGGCCCGTTCAAGGGCTGGATCCGCTACACCGCCGAGCTCGACCAGATCCGTCACCAGGTGAACGCCGTACTCCGTCAACGCCGTCTCTTCGACCGCGTCCTCGACATCGACGCCGTACTGCGGGACCCCACCGACCCGGCTCAGCTCCGGCCGGCCTTCAACAGCGGCGATGGACTGCACCCGAACCCCGCCGGCGCGCAGGCGATCGCCCTGTCTCTCTGATTCGTGCTGACTCTTTCGAGAGGATCCCCATGCCCGACCTCACTCTCCGCCGGCGAACCGTCCTCGGCGGCATGCTCGGCGGCACCGCAATGCGCGCCCTGTCAACCCCATCCTGGGCGGACACGTCGACCGACGAGCTCCGCCTCCGCTGGCAAACGCTCCTCACCGGCGGCCCGACCGTCGACCCCGCCGACCCGGATCTCGCCGTCGCGATCGCCCGCGTCGACAAGCTCGCCCAGTCCGCCCTCGGCACCCTCGACCGCTCAGCCAACCGCACCACGCTCTGGCCGGACCTCGCGAGTACGACGCTGTCCAACCATGTCGCCTCAAACTTCCGCCGGATCAAGCAGCTCGCCGTCGCCTGGGCCACGAACGGCTCGGCGTACCAAGGCAACGAGTCGGTCGCCGACGACATCCGGGGCGCCCTCGACTGGATGCACACCAACCGGTACAGCCCGACCCTCCCGCGGTACGACAACGACTACGACTGGGAGATCGGCGGCGCCTCCGCGTTCGCCGACACGCTCGTCCTGCTGTACGACGCGATCCCGGCCGACATGCGGGCGACCTACACCCAGGCGATCAACTACTACACGCCCGATCCGAATCTCTGGCGGGCCGACCGGCAGATCGCGACCGGCGCGAACCGGGTCTGGATTGCCACCGTGGTCGCGATCCGCGCTGTCCTCGACGGCGACACGGCCGCACTGGTCCGCGTTCGTGATGCGATCAGCGATGTCGAGGGCGATGGTGCGAACAGCGTGCTCGCGTTCAACGACGCACCCGGCCGGGTCGACGGTACAGGCGAAGGCTTCTACAGCGACGGGTCGTTCCTGCAGCACTACAAGCATCCGTACAACGGCGGCTACGGCAAGGAACTGCTCGGCACACTTTCGGGTTTGCTGTACTTGCTCGGCGGTACGCAGTGGACCGTCAACGACCCGGACCTGGAGAACATCTATCGCTGGATCGACGACGCGTTCGATCCATTGATGGTCCGCGGCGACCTGATGGGCTCGGTCTGCGGCCGCGAGATCGCTCGACCCAGCAAGCAGGACCACGCACCCACGCAGACGATCATCGAGGGCACGCTGCGACTCATCCCGGCCGCGCCGGCCGACCGCGCCACGCAGCTCACCGCGTTGGTCAAGCAATGGATCACCGAGGACACGTTCCGCGACTTTCTGACCGTTACCGATCCGGCCTCGATCGTGGCAGCGCGGAACGTGCTGAGCTCGACCACGTCGGCGCGCGGGCCGCTCGTCGCCCATAAGCAGTACCCGCGGATGGACAAGGTCGCGCACCACCGCCCGGCATTCACGATCGGCCTGAGTGCCTACTCGTCGCGGATCTACAACTACGAGTCGATCCAGACCGAGAACCTGCACGGCTGGCACCTGTCCGACGGGATGGTGCTGGTGTACGACGACGACCTCGGTCACTACTCCGGCGACTACTGGCCGACGGTCGACCCCTATCGGTTGCCAGGGACAACGGTCGACACCCGGCGGCTGGATGATTCGTACGGATTCCGCAGTACCAGCGAGGCTGACTGCGTCGGCGGCGCGTCCGTGCCCGGGCGAACGATCGGTGCCTATGGCATGGATCTGCGCGGGTACGGGACGAATCTGCGGGCGTTGAAGAGCTGGCTCCTGGTCGACGACGTAATGGTTTGTCTCGGCTCTGACATCACCGGCGAGGGTACGGTCGAGACGATCATCGAGAATCGCAAACTGCGGACCGGAGACGAGACCTTCACCGCCGCGCCGGGCTGGTGTCATCTCGAGGGCACCGGTGGGTATGTGTTTCCGGACCGCACGCCGGTGCAGACGCTGCGGGAGAACCGGACGGCGACCTGGCGCGAGATCAACCTGAAGTACGGCACCGACGATGCGGTCACCCGGCCATACCAGACAGTCTGGTATGCCCATGGGACGGCGCCGATCGGGCAGGGTTACTACTACGTGCAGCTGCCGACCGCGACGCTCGAGCAGACGAAGACATTCGCCGGCAAGCTGCCTGTCTGCAAGCTGCGGGGCGACAGTACGGCGCATGCAGTTCGCCTGCGGAGCGTGCTCGCGGCGAACTTCTGGGCCGGGGGGACCGTCGCCGAGCTCACCAGTGACGGGCCGGCGTCCGTCGTGCTCGCGGGCGGGACGATCGCGATCTCGGACCCGACGCAGACCCGTGCGTCCGTCACCGTCGACCTCGACAAGCCCGGCCTGACCCTGGTCGCCGCCGACGACGGAGTGGCGGTCAGCCGACGCGGTCGCGGTTGGCGCGTCGTCGTCGACACCACCAATCGCCACGGCAACACAGCCACCGCCACCTTCCACTGAGAGGACTCCGAATGCTGGTCGACATGCCCTTGGACCGACTGCGCGAGTACAGGCCGGAGCCGGAGGAGCCCGCGGACTTCGACGCGTTCTGGAAGCAGACACTCGACGACGCGACCGGCCATCCGATCGACGCGAGGTTCGAGCCGTACGACGCACGCCTGGCGACCGTCGAGGTCCAGGACGTCACGTTCAGCGGGTGGAACGGCCAACCGGTGAAAGCGTGGCTGCTCCTCCCGCGCCGTCGCACCGGTCCGCTCCCTGCGGTCGTCCAGTACATCGGCTACAACGGCGGCCGTGGCATTCCGTACGAGTGGCTGACCTGGAGCGCGGCCGGCTACGCACACCTGGTGATGGACAACCGCGGCCAAGGTGGTGGCGGCAAGACAGTCGCGGACACCCCGGACATCGCGCCGGACGGGCACGGCTCGTCGTCACCCGGCTTCCTCACC
Source organism: Kribbella sp. NBC_00709 (assembly GCF_036226565.1). Taxonomy (GTDB): domain Bacteria; phylum Actinomycetota; class Actinomycetes; order Propionibacteriales; family Kribbellaceae; genus Kribbella. The sequence continues at coordinate 8,724,160 of NZ_CP108996.1, read as the reverse complement.
AGAGGTATCGAGGACCCGGCCAAGCACTACTACCGCCGACTGATCACGGACGCCGCCCGCGCGGTCGACGCGGCGAAAAGCAGTCCCGACATCGACAGTGATCGGGTCGCCGTGGTCGGCGGTAGTCAAGGTGGCGGGCTCGCGCTCGCGGTTGCCGGACTACGCGACGACCTGTCGGCCGCGATCGCCGACGTACCGTTCCTGTGTCACTACCGACGGGCGTCGCAGATCACCGACAACGGCCCGTACGCCGAGATCGCGCGCTGGCTGAAGGGACACCGGTTCGCGACCGAGACCGCGATCGGGACGCTGTCGTACTTCGACGCGGTGAACTTCGCGGCCCGCGCGACCTGCCCTGGCTGGTTCTCGGTCGCCCTGATGGACAACGTCTGCCCGCCGTCCACGGTCTTCGCGGCGTACCAGCGGTACGCCGGTCCTGCGGAGATCGAGGTGTTCACCTACAACGGTCATGAAGGCGGCGCGGAGTACGACCTGCCACGCAAGCTCGATGCCCTCGCTGCCGTCTTCAGGCGTACCTGAATCGGAGAATGGTGCTGACGCTGTGGCCGATCTGGCGGTGTTTCGGCTCCGAAGAGATTGTCGTGATCACTCGTCGTGGGCTGCTTGTCGCGAGCGCTGTCGGCGGCGTCCTCGGTGTCGCTGGGTGCGGAAAGGCCGTGGGACCGAAGAGTCCTGATCCGGTGGAGATCCGGTATGGAGCGGACGCTGCCCAGACGGCGATGCTTTGGTTGCCGGCGGGCGGTGGGAAGGTGCCCGTTGCGGTAGTGATTCACGGTGGGTTCTGGATGCGTGATTATGGGGTGGAGTTGGCAGTACCGCTCGCGCAGGATCTCGCGGAGGAGGGGATCGGCGGCTATGCGATCGAGTACCGGAGGGTGGGGAAGGGCGGGGGATGGCCGCGGACGTTCGAGGATGTCGCGGCTGCGATCGATGCGCTCGCGAGGCAGCCGCGAGTCGATGTGAGCAAGGTTGTTGCTGTCGGTCACTCGGCGGGCGGGCAGCTGGCGGTGTGGGCGGCCGGCCGCGCGGGCATGCCTGCCGGAGCGCCAGGCGATGATCCGCGAGTTCCGATCAGGGGCGCCGTGTCGCAGGCGGGCGTGCTCGATCTGATCGACGCCTACCGGCAGCAGGTCGGCGGTGATGCTGTGCAGGCGTTCCTCGGTGCGACTCCCGATCAGGATCGGCCGCGCTACAGCCTGGCCTCGCCGTACGAGCGTCTGCCGCTCGGAGTGCCCGTGGCCTTGGTCCACGGGACCCGAGACAGTGAGGTTCCGATCGAGCAGAGCAGGCGCTACCGTGACGCTGCCGTCAACGCGGGCGACCAGGTGCGGCTGACCGAGCTCCAGAAGGTCGGGCACTACGAGCTCATCGATCCCCACTCCGAGGCGTGGGCCACCTGCCGATCCGAAGCCCGCCGCCTGCTCGGTTGAAGCCACGCCGCCGTTGACCCATCCGCGGCACGCGGTGTTCCGAAGTACTTGCTGAGAGGAACCGCTCTTGCGAGGCGCGACTCCATAGCTCGGGTACGACTCCGACAGCCGGACCCGGGTGCGCTTCGGTTCGTCTCACACTCGGAGCACTCGCATCATGGACTATCACTCGGGCCGGAACATCGTCATCGGCCCGTACGTCGAGATCAGCTCCCGCTGGAGCGGTGGCGGCCCACTGGGGGGCACAGCCTCCTCAGCTTGTTCCACTGATCGAACCCACACCGACCGCCATCCCGGCTCACAGCCGGGGTGGCGGTCGCTTCTTCTGCTTGTCCCCGAATGCCGCGCCGGCGGCCGCGACATCGAAGCTCATGCAAACGGTTCGAAACCGCGTCCCGGCCGGATGGGTCGGCGCTGCGGTCCAGTTCGTGGATGTTGAAAGCAGGACGCCGAGAGGACGAATCCTTGTCAGACTCTCGGCGTCCTGCGCTAAGGGGGACCCGCCGCGCACGTCCTTCCAGTTCCCCGATGGCCGAGTTCTACTCGACCATCACCACTGTGTTGTGCAGGCCGCTGGAACCGTTCGGTCGTGGCGCGGCCCGATCGGCGGTCTGCAAGTTGCCCTCGGCATCCGTCGCGCGGACGGTGAGTTTGTGGTTGCCAGGTGTCGCGTTCCAGCGGAATCTCCACTGCCGCCAGGTGTCGATGGAGTCCTCGGCCGCGAGCTTGGCCGGTTGCCAGGGTCCGTCGTCGACCTGTACCTCGACCTTGGAGATGCCGCGGCGCTGCGCCCATGCGACGCCGGCCGCGACCGCCGGCCCGGCCTTGATCGTGGCGAAGCCCTTCGGTACGTCGATCCGCGACGCGGTCTTGATCGGCGCCTCGACAGCCCAACCGCGATCGGTCCAGTACGCGCTGAAATCGGCGAACCGGGTGACCTCGAAGTCGACGATCCATTTCGTTGCCGACACGTACCCGTACAGTCCCGGTACCACCATCCGCACCGGGAATCCGTGCACGAACGGCAACGGCTCACCGTTCATCGCGACTGCGAACATCGCGTCACGCCCGTCGGTCAGCGCTGTGAGCGGTGTGCCGATGGTGAGCCCGTCAACGCTCGTCGACTTCACCGCGTCCGCACCGGCCCGTACTCCGGCTTCGCGGAGAATCTCGGCGATGGGTACGCCGATCCAGCGGGCATTCCCGACGTACGGTCCGCCGACCTCGTTGGAGACACAGGTCAGCGTGATGTCGCGCTCGATCAGGTGCCGGTCGAGCAGATCCGCAAGACTCAGCCGGAGCTCGCGATCGACCATGCCATGGACGCGCAGCTCCCAGTTCCGGGGATCGACCTTCGGCACCGTCAGCAGCGTGTCGACCCGGTAGAACGACTTGTTCGGGGTGAAGAACGTGCTCACGCCGGCGACGTCTCCCGACACTCCGGCAGGCAGCGCCTGTGCCGGACTCCCAGGTACTGGAACCTTGACCGCTGCGCGGGTGGCCTCGTCCACTCCTCCAGGCACCAGGCGTGACCCCGCCAGCCCGGCAGCGCCGGCTGCGCCGATCGACAGGGCGGTGGTGAGGAAGCGCCGCCGATCGAAGCCCGCTACGCCGGTTGCCAGCACATCGTCGCCACAGTACGCAGGAGCTGGTTCGCTCTGTGACTGCGCCTCGTCGACCGGATCCTCGGGCTCGACAGTCTGAGTTGAAGGCGGCCGACCGAGGGTTCTGAGGACTAGGATGATGCCGCCCGTGGCGACGAGCAGGGTCACCACACCAGGCAGCAGCCGGGTGAAGGGATTGGCTGCGAGCGTGCGCCCTGTGGCGGCGGCCAAGATGGCCAGCAGGCCCAGGCCGATGGTGAGGACCACCGCCACGCGTGGCCGGGACGCGCCGACGGCCCCCGTAAGTAAGGCGAAGACCGCCACCGCGAACAAGACCCCACCAACGAGAATCGGCTTGTCGGCGGTCCCGAGGTTCTTCACTGCCCAGTCCTTCGCGGGCCCCGGCGCGAGGTCGATCAGTTGCGTTCCCACCCCGACCACAGGTGAGGTGCCACCGACCAGCGCTGCGGCCAACTCGCCAACACCAAGCCCGGCGCCCGCAGCCACAAGCCCACCCAAGCCGGCACAAATCCTGCGTCGCACCATGACTGACATGAACAACATTCGGCACCACCGACCGAACGGATGGGTGCACACACCTCGAATCGCAGATCTGCTCAGACACGCCATCAGTTGCGCGGCCGGTCTACCAGGCGGAGGTGACAGGGCCGATGCCACCGGCAACGAATGGTGGCATCGGTCCTGGTTCGTGCAGCTGGTGCGTTCGGTCAGGCGGTCGGCGGCATCAGCACGGAGTCGATCAGGTACACGGTGGCGTTGGCGGTCTTGACGCCGCCGCAGATGACGTTGGCGCCGTTGACCTTGAGGCTGTCGCCCGAGCCGGTGACGGTGAGGTCCTGCTTCTCCACGGTGGCGTGCTTGCCGACGACTACGGTCGGGTCGAGCTGGCCAGAGACCACGTGGTAGGTGAGGATCTTGGTGAGCAGCGCGTCGTTCGTCTTCAGCGTCGCGATGGTAGCGGCGGGGATCTTCGCGAACGCGGTGTCGACGGGGGCGAAGACGGTGAACTCGCCGCCGTTGAGCGTGGAGACCAGGTCGACCTTGGGATTGAGCTTGCCGGACACGGCCGCGACCAGGGTCTTCAGCAGCGGGTTTCCAGAAGCTGCGGTCGCCAGCGGGGCCGCGGCCATGCCGTCGATCGAGCCGGCGCCAGTGGCGTTGGCCTTGGCGTAGTCGGTGCAGCCGGGGCCGACGAGACCGGACATGTTGTCCACCGAGGCGGACGGAGAGGCGCTGGGAGTCTCCGCCGGAGCGGACGAGGACGAGCTGGTGGCCGGAGTACCGCTGGAGTTGTCGTCGTTGCTGCCGCAAGCCGCCGTCGCGAGGACGAGGGCCAGAGCAGACGCGGCGAGGCCGGCGCGAACGATGTTCTTGGGCATCACGAGATCTCTCTTCCGATGTACGCCGACGGCTTCGTTCCGCGGCTGACATCGGTACTTCGGCACGGCACCCGTCCCAGATGGGCTTGATCTCCAGGAATTTCGGGATCTGGCCCATCCGGGGCGCGGGGCTCTCCGAACTCCGAGCAGTGATTCCTCGTGAGGAGATGATCGGCAGTGCCGGAGTTCGAAGATCACGCCCAGCCCGTCGCCACGCCTGTCGGTGAGGCCGGATGACGGCCTGGAAACCGATCTGGCGCTGGCTTGCCGCGAGCGTCGTCTTCGCGGCGTTGGTGGCGGTTGCCGTCGTTGTGTTCGGCCCGGAAGGCAGCAAACAGTCGGCCGGCGTTCCCGCACCTGCTGTGTCGAAGGCGGCGGAGCCATCGGCTGCACCGACGGACGATGATGCCTTGGTCAACCGAATGCTCGATCAGATCCGGGCAGGCAAGCCCGTGGAGCCTCAGTTCGCGGCCGGTGACAATCCGGCGGAGGGTGTGCCGATCGAGGCGATCAAGGCCAAGGCGGGGGAGCAGTTGAGGCTGGGGCGGTTGGAGATCCCGAAGCTGAAGGTCGATCAGCCGTTGAACAACGGGGTCGACGAGGCAGCTCTGGTGCAGGGCGTGGGTCATTGGCCGGGGACCCCGTTGCCGGGTAGTCCGGGCAACAGTGTGATCAGCGGACATCGCAGTACCCACGAGAAGCCGTTCCTGTACCTGGACCGGTTGCGTCCGGGGGATCCGATCATCGCCACCGTCGGCGCTACGCGGACGACGTACAAGGTCACCAAGGTCACGATCGTCCCGCAGGCGCAGTACGTGAAGTTCGTCCTGAAACAGCCCACCAGACCAGGCGAGAAGGACATCACCTTGTTCGCCTGCAATCCCATCACTGCGCATTACCAACGCATCGTCGTCCAGGCGACGGCTGCCTGAGGAGGAGAGTCATGGGTTTCAGCAAGATTTTCGGGGGCCGTCCGGTCCTCGAGTTCGCCGACGAGCACAGCCGGCGGAGCTTCCTGCGCAACGCAGCATTGGTCGGGGTCGGTCTGACGTACGTCGCCACCCGGCCAGGTGATCCGGTTGCCTTTGGCAACGCCGATCGTGGTTTCGGGACCGAAGCCGCGAAGAGTGACCTCGACATCCTGAACTACGCGTTGACGCTGGAGTACCTGGAGTCGGCGTTCTACACGACGGGCCTGAAGGCGAAGCTGTTGAAGGGTCGTGAGCTGGAGTTGATCGATCCGATCCAGCAGCACGAGGCCAATCACGTCACGGCGGTGAAGACCACGATCCAGGACCTGGGTGGCAAGCCGGTGGCGGCGCCGAAGGTCAAGTTCCCGGCCGGCACGTTCTCCAGCCGGGCCGCGTTCCTGAAGACCGCAGGCACGTTCGAGGAACTCGGTGTGAAGGCGTACCACGGCCAGGTGCCGCTGGTGAAGGATGGCCACATCCTGGCCGCGGCGGCGTCCATCGCCGGAGTCGAGTCACGGCACGCGGCCATCATCGCCCAGATCACCGGCGGGAACCCGTTCCCGGCGCCGATCGAGGCCCATCTCGGGATGGCGCAGGTACTGAAGGCCGCCATGCCGTTCATCGCGAAGTAAGGAGGAGAGCTGATGACTGACACCGTTCGTGATTTGATCCACGGCAACGCCTCCATGGTGGCGCCCGGTGCCGCACTCGGTGCCTTGAGCCATGGTTTCGAGCTGGCGAGTGCGAAGGACTTCAACAGCGACATCGAGGTCCTGAACTACGCACTCACCCTCGAATACCTCGAGGCCGAGTTCTACCGTCAGGGCAATGCGGCAGGCCTGCTGAAGGGCACGGAGAAGAAATACCTGATGCAGATCGGCGCCGACGAGGCGTCGCATGTCGCGACCGTGACGGCGACCATCCAGAAGCTCGGGGGTGCGCCGGTCGGCGCGCCCGCGGTCGACTTCGGCGGGGCGTTCGAGAGTCGGAAGAGCTACCTGACCACGGCGCACATCTTCGAGAACAAGGGTGTTGGCGCCTATCTGGGCGCGGCCGGGTTCGTGAAGAACAAGATGATCCTGCAAGCCGCGGCCGGCATCTTCGGCGTCGAGGCCCGGCACGCCGCCGTGGTCGGCAACCTTCTCGGCCTCAAAGCCGAAGGCGGTGTCTACATGGGCTCGACCGAAGTCGGCATCCCAACGGCTGACGTCCTCAAGGCGGTAGCCCCGTTCCTGCAGAACCCGGCCAAGGTCGTCGCCGCGATCACGTTGTAACGCAGCCGGGCTCTCTTTGCTCCGGTGGCCGGCTGGTGGGGCCGAGGTCGCGCGGCCCCACCAGTCCGCGGTCGATTTACGGGAACCAGGTGAGGATGGCCTCCATGACGATCACCTCCTTCGAGAGCCGGTCACGAGCTGACCAGCGGGCGGTTCGTCGTGACTTGGTGGTCGTCACATCGGCCACAGCATGGCGATCATCGTGACTGCCATCAGTACGTGGGCGAAGTGTGTGATCCGGTCGGTGACGCCAGGTGCTTCGCGATGCGAGCCAGGTCGCAAGCCCTGGTAGAGAAACCAGGCGCCGATCATCGCCAGCACGGGGACAAGGATCCACATCTGCGGCATCGACTCGATCATTCGAGGGCCCCGGTCTTTCGTCGTCCGCTGGCTGCTCAATGGTGATGGTGGTGCGAGTGTTCTGCGTCCGTGCCGTAGGTGTCGTGGTACGGCCACTGGTTGACGTAGTTCGGGCGGAGCTTCGGCGTGAGGTCGAGGAACTGGTACGTGCCCATCATGAATTCGGTGCCGCGGCCGTAGGTGGAGTAGGTGTGGAAAACCTGCTCCTCGTCGCGTACGAAGACGCTGATGGCCTGGCCGTCGCCGTTCACCACGAAGGCGGTCTTCGGGCTGCGCAGCAACGTCTCCTTGTCCTTGTAGTTGAACTCGACCGGCGCGACGGACTCGTCGTTCGTGACGTGGAAGTCGAAGTTGAAGTCGCTGCCGGCCGAGGAGTACCACGGGACCGTCCAGCCCATCCGCTTCTTGAAGGCCTGGATCTCGTCCAGCGGTGCCCGAGATACGAGCACGAACGTGGTGTCGCTCGCATGCAGGTGGTCCAGGCGGCCGACATGGTCGATCGTGAACGAACAGCTCGCGCAGCCTTCATCCATACCTTGTGAGCCGCGGGCCCTGGCTGCGGAGTTGTGCCACATGAAGTGGTAGACGATGAGCTGGCCCCGGCCGCCGAACAGATCGGCGAGACGTTCCTTGCCGTTCGGTCCTTCGAAGACGTAGTCCTTGTCGATCTTGACCATCGGCAGTTCCCGCCGGCGGGCGGTAACCGCGTCCTGTGCCTTCATGGCCTGCTTCTCCTGCTCGAGGAGTTCGAGCCGGGCAGTCAGCCATTCTTCGCGGGACGCAACGGTTGGCAGCGACATGATGAGAGTTTCCTTTCGGGGGTCTATGAATACGGGATGCAGGTCACGCCTGCAGTTTCTGGACGGCGGCTTCGAATCCGGCCAGGGCCGCGCGGTAGAAGCGGGGGCCGTAGGAGACGCGGGCGACGCCGAGGTCTCGTAGCTCGGCGAGGCCGAGGTCGTCGGTGGTGTTGCCATTGATCGGGCCGGGCAGTTTGTCGACCAAGGTGGTGATGTCCGCCTTGTCGCGCATGCCGATCGGGTAGATGCAGTCAGCTCCGGCCTCCAGGTAGAGCTGACCCCGCCGGAGCACCTCGGTGACTCGTTCCGACTCGGGCACTCTGTTCGGTGGGAGGAAGACGTCGACCCGGGCGTTGATCACGATCGGGATTCCGGCGTGGTCGGCCGCGGAGCGCACCGCTGCGAGCCATCGAGCATGCTTGTCCGCGTCGGCCAGGCCGCCGGCGTGGTGATCGGTGTCTTCCAGGTTGCAACCGACCGCTCCGATGGCCAGCAACCGATCCACCACGTCATGCGGGCGCATTCCGTAGCCGGCTTCGGCATCTACGGTCATCGGCACCTCTACGGCCCGCGCGATGCGCTCGGCAGCCGAGAACATGTCCTCCCAGGGAGCGCCCTCACCGTCGGGATAGCCCAGCACCGCCGAGATTGCGGCACTCGCGGTTGCCACCGCAGGGAACCCCGCGGCGGCAACGATCGCCGCGCTGGCCGCGTCCCAGACGTTGGGCAGCACCAGCAGATCGCCGTGATGGAGCCCGCGTAGCGTCTCGGCGAGCTCTTTCAGGTTCGCCCTGTCAGTCATCGAATGTTCTCCTTTGTGTGAAGGCGTTTACGGCAGTCAGGCGCGGAGCGATCGCGGGAGACCGAACGGCGCGAGGAGTGCGTTGTCGTGGAAGCGGGTCACGGCGGAGATCCGATGACCGGTGAGAGTGAGCACCAGCAGCCCGTGCGCGTGCAGGATCGGTGTCCGCGGGTCGCGCCGGTACACCCCGAACGCGGGCTGGCCGTTGGCCCGGGTCGGAATCAGCGTGTGCTGGGCACCGCCTCGGAGCGCGATCGACGTGAGGAAGTGCCCGATCGCGACCAGCCCCTGGTACTCCAGCGGGAGCGGAGGCATGGTGAGCCACGCGTCGTCGGTCAAGATCGACAGGATCGCTTCCACGTCGCCGACCTCGAACGCGCGAGAGAAAGTCTCCACGACCTGACGTTCTTGAGGGGAGTCCGGCATCGGAGCATTCTCGCGGTCAGGAGTCGGCGGGTCTTCGGACAACGTCGCGCGCGCACGGCTCAGCGCGCTGGCGACGGCGGTCTCTGTGGAGGCGAGCATCAAAGCCACCTCCGCGGCACGAAAGCCCAGCACGTCCCGGAGTACAAGCACGGCCCGTTGTTTCGGAGGGAGTGCTTGAAGGGCCACCATGAACGCCAGTGACACCGACTCCCGGATCTCGTATCGTGCCTCCGGTCCAGCCGCGCTGTCGTGGATCTCGCTGATCAGCGCATCGGGATAAGGCTCCAGCCAGCTGGGCTCCGCTCGGTGGCGTGATGGCTCCGGCAACGGGATCTCCGATCGGTAGGCCACGTCCTGGTCCGGACGCCGGGAGTTGGCACGCAGCATGTTCAGGCACCGATTGGTCGCGATCCGGTAGAGCCAGGCACGGAACGACGCCCGTCCCGCATACCCGTCGATTCCGCGCCACGCAGCCAGCAACGTCTCCTGGATCGCATCCTCGGCATCTTGTGCAGAGCCGAGAATGCGATAGCAATGCACTTGCAACTCACGCCAGTAGGGCTCGACCAAAGCACGGAACGCTTGACCGTCGCCGCTCCGTGCCGACAGCAACAGGTCTTTGTCGACGCGTCGCTCGCCGGCCGGGCCGGCCGCGGCTTCGGTCTGCGGCTCTAGCATGTCGGCTCCTTCGGTGTAGATGTCGGTCAGCTATGTAGACACCATCGGCGCGGGAAAATCGTCGCCCTGGAAGTCGGAGGCTGCGATCTCGCTCGGGAAGCCAAAGGCCTCGATCAGACGGTGGTCGAGGAACGCCACGATTCGAGCGATTCGGCCGCCGATCAGCGAGAGGATGTCCAGGCTCTGCGCGCGATAGGCGCCATCGGGGGTTCGCTCGTAGAGGACGACCGCCGGGTCTCCGTTGGCTCGGGCAGGAATCGCTCGCCACTGTCCGGGCGTCCGCAGTACGACTCGCCCCAGAAACTCGCAGACCGCGTCCCGCCCGGTGAACCACACGGCGATGGGCGGCATCTCCAGTTCGACATCCGCCCGCAGAAGGTCCGCGAGACCGGCGATGTCCGCGTGTTCGAACGCGGTCACATAACGAGTGACCAAGGCTCGGAGCTCGGGCTCGGCCGGCTCGGTGAGTCGGTCCTGGGTCGGGCCGGCTGCCGAGAGTTGAGTCCGCGCGCGCTGCAGCGCGCTGTTCACCGCTGTCGTCGAGGTCTCGAGGATCTGGGCGACCTCCTTGGCTTTCCAGCCGAGCACATCGCGGAGCACGAGAACTGCGCGCTGCCGGGCGGACAGATGTTGAAGAGCAGCCACGAAGGCCAGTCTGACCGAGTCCCGCAGCGGTACCACGACTCCAGGATCGGCTGCCGACGCGTAGAGGATGCTGTCGGGAGCAGGCTGCAACCAGGGAGTCTCGGACTCGGGCGCCGGGAGCGCCGTCGCTCCGGTCTCGGACGGCGCGGACAAGCCGGAGGGCAACGGCCGCCTCTTCCTCGAGCGCAATGCGTTCAGGCAGGTCGTCGTCGCGATCCTGTACAGCCACAGACGTACGGACGAGCGCCCCTCGAACCGATCGAAGTACCGCCAGGCTCGTAGATAGGTGTCCTGGACAACGTCTTCGGAGTCGTGCAGCGAGCCGAGCATGCGATAGCAGTAGGCGAGTAGCTCAGGACGGTAGCGATCCGTCAGCTCTGCGAACGCATCGGGAGTCACCCCTCGATCCTGGTGAGGGTGCTGTTCGACCACGCTCATGATCTCTCCTCCGGTTGTAGGCCGCGACCTGGAACAGCCGCCGGGTGAATAGACAACCGAAGGGCCGGAAAGTCGTCGGCCGTGTGCCGAGGCTCGGATACCGGCTGTCCGGGCAGGCTCGGCCGAGCCTGCCCGGACAGTTGCCCGGGTCAATCGACGAGAAGTCCCCCGGTCAGGTTCGCGACGGTGCCCGTCATCGCGGCCGCACGATCGGAGGCGACGAACGCCGTCACTTCGGCGAGCTCGGTCAGTGCCGTCGGCCGCTGCCGGTGCGTCCGCTGCGCGATCGCGTCGCCGAACTCCTTCCTGGTCTGTCCGTACACCTCGGCATGGATGCCGAAGACCTCGTCGATCAGTGGGGTCTCCTCCATGCCCGTCGTCCGCAGGCAGACCGCCCGGACGCCGTACCGTGCGCATTCGGCTGAAAGCTCACGGTTGAACGATTCGAGCGCCGCCCACGCGGGTCCCATTCCGCCGAGCAGCGGTACGCCGACCTTGCCCGGTTCGGCGGTGTGCATGAGGATCACGCCGGCTCGTCTCGCGATCATCTTGCGGGCGGCAGCGCTCGCGGTGATGAAGTGCGACTGGGTGTACGTCGTGATCGGATGCAGATAGCCGGCCAGGGACAGCTCCGTGATCGGTATGCCCTGGACGCCTTCTTGCGGGATGCCGATGGCGTTGAACGAGATATCGACCGTCCCGCTCTTCGCCTCGACGGCGTCGAGGTGGCGGCCCACGGATTCTGCGTCGAGCGCGTCGACCTCGGCGGTCTCCGCCTGGCCGCCGGCCGCGGACAGCTCCTTCACGAGTGCGTCGAGTCTGGCCAGATCGCGGCCGGTGAGGAACACCCGAGCACCTTCACGAGCAAAGGTACGGGCGACAGCGGATCCGACCGCACCGGTGGCGCCGTAGACGACCGCGGTTTTGTCTTGCAGAAGCATTGTCGTTCTCCGTTTCTCCGGATTGCCCAAGCGGGGCGCGATTGCGAGGCCGGGTCAGGCCTGTGCATCGGCGGTGACCTTCGCGACCATTTCGGCGTACTGCCGTTCGAGTGCTTTCGATGCGCCGGCGGCCCAGCTCTCTGCCAGCAGTGCGGACAGACCGTCGGGGAAGATCTCGGCGTCGCCGCGCGCTACCCCGACGAAGACGGCTTTCGCGACGGTTTCGGGAGCGTCTTTGGGGATGTCGAGTCCGCGGGACATGTCGGTGTCCACCGGCCCGGTGAGCACGGCGTGTACGGCGACGCCTTGTGGTGCGAGCAGCAGTCGCAGCGACTGCGTGAGGCTGAACGCCGCGGCCTTGGAGATCGAGTAGGACGGAATCATCGGCAACGGAGCGAGTGCATTGACTGACAAGATGTTGACGACGGCCCCTTTCGAGCGGCTGAGCAGCGGCAGGGATGCCTGGATGAGGTCGTTCGGGCCGTGGACGTGCACTGCGAGGTGCCGTTCGAGCACGGCTCGATCGGTCAGGTCGTCGTACAACGCGATGCCGGCGTTGTTGATGAGCACGTCGAGGGATTCGATCCCTGCGACGGCGCGCTCGATTTGCGCCGAGTTCGTCACATCCAAGGTGACCGGGATCACTCGTTCGTCCGAGTGGGAAAGGTCGACCCGGGTCCCGGCGTACACCTTCCGTGCTCCGCGTTCCAGAGCTTCGTCGACCAAAGCCCGCCCGATGCCGCGATTGGCTCCGGTGACGAGGATGGACTTGCCTTCGAGGTTCGACATACGACTCCTTTGTTTCCTGTACTGGCCGGCAGTCGCACGGGCGCGATCGCATCCCGTGCTCTTGGTGCGTGACGGCATACAGACAATCGGCGGCGCCGAAACTCGTCGTACGGGACGAACAACGCATGCCATCCCGGCCATGGAGGACTGCGGTCTCGAACTCCGACGACTTTGCGCCGCCGGCGGTGTCACAACCTGCGAATGCGAACCTCAGAGGACGGAGTCGGGACAACATGATGAGCACCGGTACAAGGCAATCCGGGGTCGGCAGGTCGGGCACCGCCGACCAGACGGCGGCGGCCTTCGACAACATGTTGGTGGAGGTGGCTGACCGTCGGGACGAGTTTCGCCGATTGCGTTACGTTCCCAAGGACTTCATCGCGCGTCTGAAGGAGGTCGGTCTGTTTCGGGCGTCGACTCCGGCGAGGTTCGGCGGTCGGCCGTTGTCTCCTGCGGAGTTCCTGGATCGGGTCGAGCGGATCTCGACGGTGGATGGTTCTACCGGCTGGGTAGCCAGTTTCGGCTCAGGTGGCGTCTACCTGTCGGGGCTGCCATTGGAAACGCAGGCGGAGCTGTATGCCGATGGCCCGGACATCACCTTCGCGGGCGGGTTCTTTCCGGTCCAGCCGGCACCGGCCGGCGAGCGCGGCTTCATGATTAACGGCCGTTGGAAGTTTGCCAGCGGCTGCATGGGAGCCGACATCGTCGGTGTCGGCATTCCGGACGGCGACTCCCAGCGGATCGCTCTGCTGCGCCCCGAGCAGGTTGAGATCATTCAGAATTGGGACGTTGTCGGCATGCGGGGCACCGGATCCTTCGATCTCGTGGTCCACGATGTCGAGGTGCCGCGGGCCTGGACCTTCGTTCGAGGTGGCACGCCGACCGTGGACGAACCGCTGTACCGGTATCCGGCGCTGGCTTAATTCGCCCAGGTCCTCGCCGTCGTTAGCGCAGGTGTGGCGCGGGCGGCCCTGAACTATGCCGAGGAGGCTGGTGCGGGGTACGCCGGGGTGACCGGCGCGCCGAAGCTCGCGGACCGGCCCTACTATCGCGCTCAGGTGGCGGTCGCCGAGGCGTCTCTTCGCTCGGCTCGAGCGTGGTTCTACGAGATCACGCACGAGGTGTGGGAGACCGTTCTGGCGGGCGATCCGGTGACCGACGAGCAGAACGCTCATCTACGGTTGGCTGCAGCCCACCTGGCCAAGGTCGCGTCCGGCGTCGTCGGTCAGTTGGTCGAGATCTCTGGTACCGCGGCGATCGGCAGTGAGCATCCGCTGCAGCTTCTGCTCGGCGACGCGTCGGTGCCGAAGCAGCATGCATCCTTGGGGCCGGCGATGTACGACGCCGCGGGCGCGGTCCTGATGGGATTGCCGTCGGCTGCCCTCCCGCAGATCGGATCGGTCGGCCATGCGTGACCTTGTCGACGTTCCCCAGGACGGCGTGGATCTTCGGCGCGCATTCGCCGGCTTTCCCAACGGCGTGGTAGCCGTGTGTGCCGAGATCGACGGCGTCTTCCACGGAATGGCGGTGAGCACGTTCGTTCCCGTGTCGCTGAAGCCACCGCTGGTGTCGTTCTGCGTCGACGACACCTCCACGACCTGGCCGCGGCTTGCGACGGCCGGTCGTCTGGGACTGAGTTTGCTGACCAGCGCCCAACACGAGACCGCACGGGCGTTTGGGAGCAGAGCTGGCGATAGATTTGCGGGCGCTGACGTCCACCGGGGCGATGACGGAGCGCTGTTCATCGACGGTGCGTCTTCGTGGATCGAGGGATCAATCGAAACCTGTGTCCCGGCAGGCGATCACGCGGTCATACTGCTGCGCATTCACCGGCTCACCATGCAGGCTGAAGCCGACCCACTGGTGTTCCACGGCAGCCGGTTTCGCAGCCTTCGCATCGATCTGGACGGACTCGACGGGAAGCCGGCCGCGTGATCCGGCCCAGACCTCGGAGATCGAGTCGGTCGGACCCGGTCATGCGGTCGGGGCCGGCTTCTTGATCGAATGCGCGTCCGATCTAAGCCAAACTGGACGCTGTCGCTGGGCGCGGTCTCCGTCTCGATCGGCAACTGGCTGACCACCAGGGCACCGCGCAGGCCGCCTGGCTGGCGATCGTGGTGCAGGCCGGATTCGCGACCGGAAGCCCTCAGGGTGATTACCGGTCGAGTTGGAGGTGGTGCCAGGCGTGCAGGGTCAGGGCGACTGCGAGTGCGACGACTGGTGCCACGAGCGCGAGCTGGACGGGCGTGACGGTGATATCGCTGTTGATCGCCCACAGTGCGGGTGCCGCGAACGGGAACCAGCCACCGCTGCCGGCGATGACGCTCACCTGGGAGAGGACGAGAATGCCGATCGTGGTTCCGATTCCGGCGAGCACCGAGCGGCCGAGGGTTGCCGCCCACGCTGCGGGGGTCGCGAGGACGATGGTGAAGACGGAGAGGCCGAACTGCCGGGCCATTGACGGTACGACGTCGGCGGGGATGCTCCCGAGTCCGCTGATGAAACCGAGAGCGACGAGGGCGAGCAGCAAGGCGGCCGCCGTGACGAGTCCCCAGGCGAGGTAGACGATGAGCTTCGCGGTTGCGATGGTGGGCCGGGAGACGGGGATGGCGAACAGGCCGGTGATGGTGCCGTCGGCGAATTCACGGCTGAACAGCCAGCTGAGTACGACGCCGTACCCGACGAATCCTGCGGCGCCGGTCACCTGGATGGCGACGGTGATGTAGCCGGCCCAGCCGCCGGGGTCGATGAGCGGTCCGAGCTTGGCGGCCAGTTGGGGGTCGTCGGTGTGGACAGCGAACAGCATCGCCGCGCAGATGAGCGAGATTCCGAGGACCACAAGGACTGTGGTGACCCGGACCACTGTCGAGTGGATGAGTTTGGCGAACTCGGTGACCAGCCCGATGATCATGCGGCCACGTCGTCACTGTGCACCAGGTCGAAGAAGGCTCGCTCGATGTCGACTCCGTGCGGATCAAGCGATCCGATGATCCGGCCGGCGTTCAGGACCGAGATCCGGCCGGCGATGCGGGCGACCTCGTCGAGGTGGTGGCTGCTGACCAGCACGGCGGCGCCATCACCGGATCGGCGCAGCAGGGCCTCCCGGAGGAGGATCACGCCGGAAGGGTCGAGGCTGTTGGTGGGTTCGTCGAGCACGATGAAGCGCGGGTCGTGTTGCAGTGCCGAGGCGAGACCGAGGCGCTGCTTGTTGCCGAGGGACAATTTGACGGTGCGGCGATCGGCGTACTGCGTGAGCCGGAGCTCGGCGATTGCGGCTGCGACCATTCCCGGGATCATCGCGGGTGGGACACCGTGCAGTCGGGCGCCTAGCGCGAGGTTCTGCCGGCAGGTCAGCTCCCGGTAGGCCAGGGGGTAGTCGACGAGGTGCCCGACCGCAGTCCAGTCGACGTGATCCGGAGCTTGGCCGGCGATCGTGACTGTTCCGACGGATGGCGTGAGCATGCCGAGGAGGAGCCGCATCAGAGTGGACTTCCCGGCGCCGTTCAGTCCAACGAGCGCGTGGATCTCGCCCGGCGCGACCCAGATGTCGACGCCCCGCACTCCCGTGCCGTCGTCGAACGTCCGGATCAGTCCTCGGGCGTCGACCGCGTGCTCAGCCACGCCGGTCCTCCAACACGCCCAGAGCGGTCTCGATCGCCTCGCTGAGGTCGTCGCTGTCGGTGAGGCTCCACTCGAGCAGCGCGGTGTTCAGTGCGCCCATCACCGCTCCCGCGGCGATCTGTGCGGCGTACCTGCCGACCTTGCCGCCGGCCAAGGCGTCCGTGATCACTGCCTCGGTCGCGGCTGTCGCGCCGGCGATGCTCGCCCGCAGCGCCGGAGTCCGGGCGACGATGCGGAGCCGTGCCCGCACGTCCTCGACCGCAGGCGGCGGAACTTCCCGCCATGCTGAGCGGATCCCCCTGACCGCGCGGCTGATCGGGTCGAGACCGGGTGGCTGCCGGTTGATCGCTGCACCGATCAACGGATCGTACGGATCGTCGACCAGCAGACTCGCCTTGGTCGGAAAGTGCCGGAAGAAGGTCATCTCGGTCACTCCTGCACGCGTGGCGATCTCGCCGACGCTGGTCCCGTCGTACCCCTGCTTGGCGAACAACTCCAGCGCGACCGTCAGCAACCGGTCCCGAGTCCGCTCGGCGCGTGACGTCACTATTGAATGTTAGTCACTAACGTTTCGCTCCCGCAAGAGTGTCTGGTCAGCGGCTGACCAGATGGTTAGTATGATGACCATGCGGTCAGTTGACGATCTTACGGCGCGGGCGCGGATTCGTGATCGGGCGCTGGAGTTGTTCGCGGAGCGTGGTGCAGATGCGGTGAGTGTGCGGGACATTGCGGCAGCGGCCGGTGTTTCGCATGCGTTGGTGCTGCATCACTACGGCTCGAAGCAGCGGTTGCGCGAGGTGGTCGACGAGTACGTCGCGGGCGTCTTCGACGAGATGTTCGCGGCGGTGGCGGCCGATCCGGGTGACTTCTCGGGCGGGTCGTCGGCGAGTTTCGCGGAGTTGATGCTGACTGCGGTTCCGTCGGGTTCGCCGATCCCGGCGTACCTGCGGCGGTTGCTGGTGAACGGTGATCCGGTCGGGCAGGTCCTGTTCCGGCAGTTGTTCGACGCCGGTGTGGTGATGATCGAGCAGTTGACGGCCGCGGGAGCGATGCGCGCGTCGGGCGATGTCGCCGTACGGGCCGCGTTCCTGACGGTCAACGATCTGGCGATGGTGCTGTTGCGCGACCAACTCACGGCGGTGCTGGGAGTTGACCCGTTGAGTCCGGACGGGATGCGGCGATGGGCGGCCGAGGTGGTCACCGCCTACACCGAAGGTGTGTTCACTGGGGAGGTGTCATGACTACGAAGATGTCGAAGCTGGTCGAGACGCGGACCGGGGTGCGACTGCGTGGCGTCACGAAGACCTACGGCCGTGGCGATGCCGTGGTGCATGCGTTGCGCGGTGTCGACGTGGACGTCGAGCCGGGCGATCTCGTCGTCGTAGCGGGGCCGAGCGGGTCGGGCAAGACGACCTTGGTCAACATCGTCGGCGGCATCGAGTCGGCCACATCGGGCGAGGTGGTCGTGGCCGGCGAGGAGATCTCGCAGCGGAGCCCGGCGCGGTTGTCGGACTTCCGTCGCGACCATGTCGGCTTCGTGTTCCAGTTCTTCAATCTGATCCCGACGCTGACGGCTCGTGAGAACGTCGAGGTGATCATCGAGCTGACCGGGCGAGGTGACAAGGCGCGTGTGCCCGGCCTGCTCGGCGAGGTCGGTCTCGGGGATCGGATGGATCATTTCCCGGCGCAGCTGTCGGGCGGTCAGCAGCAGCGGGTCGCGCTGGCGCGGGCGCTCGCGACGGACCCCGATCTGCTCCTTGCCGACGAGCCGACCGGGGCGCTCGATCTGGCGACCGGACGTCAGATCCTGCAGTTGCTCCAGCGGCTGAACCACGACGGATTGACGATCGTCATGGTCACGCACAACCTGTCCGTCGCTCAGATCGCCACTCGGGTGGTCACGGTAGTCGACGGCCGGATCGATGCGGTACGGCGCAATCCGCGGCCGGCCGATGCGGCCGATGTGGCCTGGTGATCGGCATGCGCGCGATCACCCGCAAGACGCTGCGTGACCTTCGCCGGCAATGGGCTCAGGCCGTCGCGGTCGGCGTCACCGTCCTTCTCGGGGTCATGTTGTTCATCGCGAGTGCCGGGGCGTTCCGGAACCTCGACGACTCCTACCAGCGAACCTACGAGCGGTTGCGCTTCGCGGACCTGATCGCGACGGGTGGCGACGCCGACAAGGTCGCGGCTGCTGCTCGCGATGCCGGCGCTGTCGGCGTGACGGTTCGAACGCAGGTCGATCCACCGATGCTTATCGAAGGGACCAAGCTGATCGGCCGGGTCGTAGGCCTGCCGATCAGCGGCCAGCCGGCCGTCGACGCGGTCGCCCTGGATCACGGCACCTATCTGGGTGCCGACGATCCTGATGGCGTGCTGGTCGAGAGCCACGCCGCCGATACGTACGACCTCGCTCCCGGCGACGCCCTGCAGGTCTACGCCGGGTCCGGGTGGCAGACCGTCAAGGTGCGGGGGATCGTCCGGTCGGCGGAGTACCTGTGGCCGGCACGGAACAGGCAGGACGTGCTCGGCGATCCACATGCATTCGCAGTGGTATTCGCGGACGAGGATCTTGTCCGGCGCCTGAACGGCGGCGTGCCGAACCAGGTTCTCCTTCGCCTCCCCGCCGGCACTGACCAGGGTGCGGTCGCTGCTGCACTGCGGACCGCGGGTGCCACCGATGTCACCAACCAGGCCGACCAGGCGTCAAATGCGACATTGCACGAGGACTTGAACGGCTTCTCCGAGTTGTCTGTTGCGTTCCCACTCTTGTTCCTGACGGCGGCGGCGGTCGCGGCGTACGTCTTGCTCGCGCGGAAGGTGCTCGCCGAGCGGTCCGTGATCGGGACTCTGATGGCCGCCGGTGCCAGACGCAGCCGGCTGGTTCGTCACTATCTCCAACAAGGCCTGCTGATCGGACTCTTCGGCGGTGTGTGCGGCGCAGTGCTCGGTACGGCGCTGACCGGGCCGCTGACCCGCGGTTACACCGGCGCTCTCGGGATCCCTGACACAGTAACGCGTTCCGCCCACGGCGACCTGATCGCGATCGGAGTCGCTTTCGCTGCGCTGATCGGGCTCGTCGGCGCGGCGGTTCCGGCAGTCACCGCAGCGCGGACCATCCCGGCCGAAGCGATGCGCAACGAGACCGCGAGCCGCCCTCCGGGCCGATGGAGTCACCTGGTTGCCGCGGCGCGCTGGCTTCCGGTCACCGCGCGGATGGCGTTGCGCGACGTGAGTCGCAATCTGCGTCGCACACTGGCCACGATGCTCGGCGTCGTACTCGCGTTGATCCTGGTGCTGACGTCGATCGGCATGCTGACCAGCCTGTCGGATGCGATCAGCCGTCAGTATGGCCAGATCGAGCGGCAGGATGCGACGGTCTCCGTCGCGGCCGGGGCGGGGGACCGACTGAGCTCGGTTCCTGGAGTGTCTGCTGCGGAGCCGATCCGCGTGGGCCGGGTCACGGCGGTTCTGCGGGACCGGAGCTACGCCACCACGTTGACGGGGTTTCGAACCGACACGCAGATGCACCGCTTCGTGACGGTCGACGGAAAGACGATCAGCCTTCCGGACAACGGCTTCCTGGCCGGCCGCGGGCTCGCCGATTCGCTACACGTCAAAGTCGGCCAGGTGGTGACGCTGACCACCGCAACGGCGTCGACCCGCCTTCATTTGGTTGGTCTGTTGGACGAACCAGTCGGCACTGCCATCTACACCAGCGATTCCGAGGCGGCGCGGTTGCTTCCGGACTCGGCTGTCAGTACGTATCTGGTCCGCTTCGGGTCGGGGGTGGATCGCGACGCGATGCGACGCACCATGACGGCCCTTCCCGGGGTCGTGGCGTACGCCGATGCCGTCGCGGTAACTGCCTCGCTGGACCAGTTCCTGGGGCTGTTCTGGGCGTTCGTCGGGACCATGGTTGTGCTGGGCGCCGTCCTCGCGGCGGTGATCATGTACGTGACGCTTGCCGTCAACATCGTTGAGCGCACCAACGAACTCGCGACGTTGCGTGCGGCCGGAGTGCCGATGCGGCGGGTGGCCGGCACGATCGCGACAGAGAACCTGGCCGCAACCACCCTCGGGCTTCCGATCGGCGTCGCCGCGGGACTGTTGGCGGCGCGAGCGTTCCTCGGGTCGTTCAGCAGCGACCTGTTCACCTTCCGCCTGACCTTCGGCTGGTGGGTCGTTCCCGCCGCGGTTGTCGCCGTACTGGCGGCCGCGACCCTGTCCCAGTGGCCGGCCGTCCGCGCCGTACGCCGCCTCGACATCGCGCGCGTCGTACGGGAACGCTCCCGCTGACGCCGTGAGCGTCGGCTACGCCTTGGTCGCGAGGCAGACGAAGTACGGTCCGAACGGCGTGAGATGAACGGTTTCTCGTGCGGGGCGCAGTCCGGAGGTTCGCATCGCCTCCAGGGCGTGCGCATAGGGCTGACATCTTCGCAGCCTGGACCGTGGCGCGGGGTCCACGAGGAGATCGACCAGGCAGAGGCGACCGTCTGCGGCTGTTACTCGCGCCATCTGGTCGACGGCGCTGTCCAGGTCGGTGAAGTGACGTGATGCAAGAGTGCAGGCGACAGCGGTGAAGGTTCCGGACTCGAACGGCAGATCATGCACATCGGCGGTGACGAACCGAGCACGGCTGTCAGGCGGAGCGAGTTCGCGGGCGCGCTCGATCATCGCCCGGCAGGCGTCGACACCGACGGCCGTTCCGGCGATCTCTGCGGCCGGCCGTACCGTGGCGCCACTGCCGCAGCCGACATCGATGAACCGGTCGGACGGAATCAATTGCAGGGATGTCAGCGCCTGCTGCCCCAGGCGACCGAGCAGGCGTGAGAGTGCGTCCTCTTCGTAGGTCCTGGCCCAGTCGGAGAATCGATCATCGATGGTGGCCATGGTGTGTCCTGACAGAATATGTGACTGACGTGGGAACCGGCCCGCAGTTTGCTCAACTGCTGCCGAGTGCGTCGTACCAAGGAGCCGAACCGGGAGAGCACGATCGAGACCGGCCGACGTTCGGCGGGCCAGTACGGGCGGACCTCGGCGCCGATGTAGAGCACCTTGGGTTTGCCGCCGAGGGTCAGGGCGGCACCACCGAAGACCATTTCCTTCTGGCTGAAGTTAATCGCGGGCGAGTGGTTGACAGTTCAGCCGACGCGAATTAACTTCAGCTGGAAGTAAAGCCGTCGGACCGACAAGGTGGGACGTGTGAGCGACCGTCTGAATGTGCTCGTCGTGATGGCTGACGAGCAGAGCTGGAACACCCTGGGCTGTACCGGAAACCCTGCTGCGCGGACGCCGAACCTCGACGCGCTGGCGGGGGAGTCGACCGTCTTTGACGCCTGCTACACCCCGTTCCCGTTGTGCTGCCCGTCGCGGACGAGCCTGTGGACCGGTCTCATGCCGCGGCATCACGGTGTACTCGGGAACTGGCGGTCGATCGAGCCGCGGCTGCGGTCGGCGGGGATCGCGCAGGCGTTCGCCACGGCCGGCTACCACACGCACTACAACGGCAAGTGGCACGTGCCCGGCACGACGCCTGGACAGATGGGCTGGGCGGACAGCAGCGCGATCCCCGCCGTACTGCGAGGGCAGGATCGCGGGCGATACATCGAGGACTACCGGACCTGGGCCGCGGCGCGCGGGTACACCTTCGACCCGGACCACATCGAGAACCTCACCACGGAGGACCTGGCCACACTGCGCGAGGAGCCGTACGCGACGGCGGCTGTTCCGCTGGACTCGTTCCTCGAGACCTGGCAGTGCGACACGTTCCTCGAGGCGATGGCTCGGCGCCCTGCCGACAAGCCGTGGCTGGCGGTGTGCTCGATGAATGCGCCGCACTTCCCGATGCTCGTCCCGAGCCCGTACGACACGCTGATCGACCGGGACCGCGTACGGTTGCCGGAGAGTTGGTCGACGGGTACGGCGACCAAGCCGCGCGAGGTCCGCGAGTCGCACTTCGCCCGCGACTTCGAGAACCTCAGCGAGCAGGAGTGGATCGAGGTCACCAGTCACTATCTCGGCCTGTGTGCGTTGGTCGACACACAGTTCGGCCGGATCCGCCAGTACCTCGAGGACGCGGGTGAATGGGACCGGACGGTGGTGGTCTTCACCTCCGATCACGGCGACCTGATGGGGGCGCACCGGCTGATGGAGAAGGGACACTGGCTGCACTACGAGGAGGACCTCCGCGTGCCGCTGATCGTCCGGCATCCCGACGGCCGGCAGAGCCGGAACGCGAACTTCGTGTCCATGTGCGACATCGCGCCGACGCTGGGCGAACTGGCCGGCGTGCCGTGGCACGAATCCCATGACGGGCGGTCGTTCGCGGCGATGGTCGGCAACGACGTTGCCGCCCCCATCCGCGAGTACGTGACCGCCGAGACGATGCTGCACGACGGCAAGCCCGGTGGGAGCGGGGACCCCTTCCATGCGAGGGATTGGCAGTACCCGCGCGACAGTCTGAACCTGTCCGTGCGGACTGCCGGGCACCGCTACATCTTCCGGTCTCACGACGAGGCCGAGCTGTACGACCTGACTGCCGACCCCTGGGAGCAGCGCAACCTCGCGGCTACGGCCGAGGGATCGTCGACGGCAGTGCTGCTGGCCGGTCTCCTCGCGGACGAGGTGGCCGACGTACTCCCGGACGCCGCGGCGCTGGTCCGCAAGGCCGTTCCGGCCGATACCTCTGCATCGAAAGGCTGATCATGACCGCGAAGTCCCAGAACTCTCAGTTCTCCCGCCGGCGGCTCCTGCAGTTCGGAGCCGCGGTGGCTGGAACTGCCGCCCTCTCCTCCTGCAGCCGTGGCCTCGGCGGGAGCAGCTCCTCGTCGGGCGGCGGCTCGAAGAGCGCGCTGGACGTGATGTTCTGGGGCGAGGGCGACCAGAACAAGAAGCTGATCGAGGCGCTCGATCTCTACCAGAAGAGCGAGGGCGCCTCGGAGGTGAACCCGCAGTACTCCGGTTTCTCCGGGTACTACGACAAGCTCGCCACTCGTGTTGCCGGGGGCAACCCTCCGGACGTGTTCCAGATCCACTTGCCGTACTTGATGGAGTACATCAAGCGCGGTGCGGTGGCGCCGCTCGACCAGTACAAGGACGACCTGGGCCTCGACTCGATGCCGGACTACGTCGCCACGACGACCAAGGCGGACGGCAAGTACTACTTCGCGCTGCTCGGCGCCGCGACCCAGCCGGCCATCATCGTCAACACCACCAAGCTGAAGGGGCTCGGCCTGTCCGCGCCCGGTCCGGACTGGACCATCGACCAGTACAAGGCCGCGATGGCGGACGTCTGGAGCAAGAGCGGCCGCAAGCTCGCCGGTACGGCGGACCTCGGCGGCAGCCCGATCGCGCTCGAATCCTTCCTGCGCGGACGCGGCAAGGCGCTGTTCGGCGACGGCAGCTCGCTCGGGTTCAGCGACGACGACATGGCCGCGTGGCTGCAGCTGTGGCAGGACCTGCGCAGCAACGGTTCCGCCGTGCCGATGGCGGTCACCGCCGCGGCGACCGGGTTCCAGAACGACCCGGTGACGATCGGCAAGGCGGCGTACACCGGTACGGCGACGTCGCGGGGTCTGCCCTCGATGCAGAGTCTGACGAAGGAGACGCTCAGCCTAGGCACGTTTCCGTCGGGCGGGTCCGACTCGCAGCCCGGGACGAACATCATCCCGGCCGGCTGGTTCGCGATCTCGCCGAAGTCGAAGAACATCGAGGGCGCGGTCTCGATGCTGAAATACCTGACCAGCAAGCCGGAGGCTGCCAACGCGATGGGCCTGGCCCGTGGCGTTCCGATTCCTGAGGACATCCGGACCTCGGTCACGAAGTCGGCGACCGGTCTGAACAAGCTGGTGCTCGACAACTATGCGCTGGTCGCGTCGAAGGGACCGGCGGCGCTGCAGATGTACCCGCCTGGTGCGAGCAAGCTGCTGCAGACCTCGTTGCCGAACGTGAACCAGGTCGTCGGCTTCGGCAAGAGCTCGGTGTCGCAGGCGGTGACGAAGTTCTTCTCCGACGCCAAGGCCGCACTGAAGTGACCGACGGCGCGGCCTGGGAGATCCGGCCGGACCGGGGGCGGATGCGGTCCGCGCAGCCGTTCGACGTGCGGCAGCAGAACTATTCGGCGATCCTGCGCGCCGTCATGCGGCACGGGCCTGTCGCGCGGTCGGAGCTGTCCGGGCTGACAGGGATGACGACGGGGACGATGACGAAGCTGACCAGTCTGTTGTGCGAGGCCGGTCTGCTGCGTGAGTTGCCGGCGGAGACGGGGCATGGGGCGCTCGGCCGGCCGCGGACGCCGATGGTGGTGGACGACCGGACGCATCGCGTGGTCGGAGTGCATTTCGGACTGCGCCGTACGACGGTGTGCCTGCTCGATCTGCGTGGGACGCTCCTGGCCGAGGTGCGGCTGCCGCACCGCGGCCGGCGTGGGTTCGAGCCGCTCGTGGCGCAGGCGGTCGACGGGATCCAGGAGCTGGTCTCGCGGAACCCGGGGAAGATCCTCGGCGTCGGCGCGAGCACCGGTGGCTGGGTCGACCGTCAGGCCGGTGTGGTGCGGGACCATCGGGTACTACGGTGGCGCGACGTACCGCTGCGGCACGCGCTCGGCGGTGGGCTGGGTCTCCCGACCGAGGTCGACTCGAGCTTCCGTGCGCTGGCGATGGCCGAGCGGTGGTTCGGCGGCGCTCAGGGCATGGACGATCTGATCGGGCTGTTCGTGGGGAACGTCGTCGGCGCCGGGTTCGTGCTCGGCGGGCGGGTGTTCTCCGGGTACCAGGCGGCAGCCGGGACCGTCGATCATCTGTCGGTCGGGGTCACGGCTGCCGAGGCGTGCTCGTGCGGGCGACGGGACTGCCTGCACGTAGCCGCCAGCGACCTGGCTGTACTGGCGCACGCTCGCCGGGACGGGCTGATCGGAGCGCGTGGAACGTTGGAGCACCTCGTCGAGGCGGCGCGGGGCGGCGACGTCCGGGCCGACGGACTGCTGGTCGCCAGGGCAGAGCTGGTCGGGGTGGCCGTGGGGACGTTGATCGACATACTCGATCCGGAGGTCGTGATCGTCAGCGGCGGTGTGGTGGACGCGCCGGAGTACCTGCGGTCGGTCCAGCATGGCGCGCGTGCGTACCTGCGGGACAAACGTCCGGTGGACGTGGACTCGGTGGTCCGGCTGAGCGCTTTCGGCACGGACGGCGTGGCGGTCTCGGCGGCGAGTGTGATTCTCGATCGAATCTATGCGGCGCCGGCGGAGTTCGTGCCCGGTCTGCTCGAACTGCGGTACGGGTGACTGACATGGTCTGTCTCGAGTCCGCTGTGGTCTGGGCGCATCGTGCCTCGCCGAGAAGCACCTGGGTGATGGTCGAACTGGTTGCCGAGGGCCTCAGAGGTTTCGGTGAGCTGTCCGACGGCGGTCCGGTGGAGGCGTTGGTGGCGGCGGCGCGCTCGATCGGATCGTCGGTTGTCGGTCTTCCGCTGGAGCAGGCCCGTGCCGCGCTTCGGCTGCGATCGGTGACCGGTGCCGATGCCTTTCTCTCGTCGACGATACGCGGTGGGTACGAGTCGGCGCTTGCCGACCTCGCTGCGCGGCTCCAGGGACAGTCGCTCTCGGCGTCGCTCGGGCTCGGCGATCCACGGCCGGTGCGGTTGTATGCGAACCTGAACCGGCGGTACGGCGGCGACGGCGCGGAGACGATCGTCGCCGAGGCGGTGTATGCCGTGGGCAACGGATTCTCGGCGGTGAAGGTGGCGCCGTTCCTGGACAACCACAGACGTGGGATGTCGGGCGTCCGGCTGGTCGACGCCGGGCTCGAGCTCGTGGTGAAAGTGCGGGAGGCGGTCCCCGGCGGCATACGGCTGATGGTCGACTGCCATCACCTGGTACCGGCGGAGTTCGCGGCGGTTGTGGCGCGCGAGCTGGCTGCCTTGGATCTGTACTGGGTCGAGGACCTGGTGCGGGTCGATGATCGCGCGGCATTGGACGCGGCCGCGGGGAGCGGGCTGTCACTGGCGGCGGGGGAGCACATCTGGCAACCGGCTGCCGCCGCGGCGGCCTGTGCTGACGGAGCGTTGAGGTATTGGCTGGTCGATCCGAAACATGCGGGCGGGCCGCCAGGTGTCGCGCGGATCGCCGAAGCGATCGGGGACACGCAGTTGACGTTCCACAATCCGAGCGGCCCGGTGGGCACTGCGCATGCGGCTCATCTGGCCGCGCTGGGTGGTACCGGCACCTGGCTCGAATACGCCTGGGGCGAAACAGATCGCCTGACGTTTCTCGACCCTCCCGAGGTTGCGACCGACGGCATGTTGCGACCGGCGGGCCCAGGTATCGGTTGCTCGCCTGGCGAAGCCGTGGGGGTCGAGTTGACACGAGTCGGAGAGGAGTGAGCTGTGGCTGTTGCGTTTCCGGCGTTACGTGGCGGGCGACGAACGCGGTACCAGAACGGGTGGGCGTTGCTGTTCCTGGCGCCCTGGCTGATCGGGTTCCTGGCGTTCACCGCCGGGCCGATGCTGATGTCGTTGTACCTCGCGTTCACGAAGTACGACCTGCTGACCGCGCCGAAGTGGATCGGGTGGGGCAACTTCGGGCGGATGTTCGGAGAGGACCCGCTGTTCCTGCAGTCGCTGAAGGTGACCGCGATCTACGTGTTCGTCGGCACGCCGCTCAGCCTGTGCTTCGCGCTCGCGGTCGCCGTCGTACTCAACCGTGGATTGCGTGGCCTCGACTTCTACCGGTCCGCGATCTATCTGCCGTCGCTCTTCGGTGGCAGCGTCGCGATCGCGGTGTTGTGGCGGAAGGTGTTCAACGGTGACGGCCTGGTCAACCAGCTGCTCGCGCTGGTCGGAATCCACGGTCCGTCGTGGATCTCGGAGCCGCACACCGCCCTCGGCACCCTGATCGCTCTTGAGGTCTGGCAGTTCGGCGCTCCGATGGTGATCTTCCTTGCCGGGCTGCGGCAGATACCGCGGGAGTTCTACGAGGCGGCGCAGGTCGACGGGGCGGGCAAGGCGCGGCAGTTCTGGAGCATCACGATGCCGCTGCTGAGCCCGATCCTGTTCTTCAACCTGACGCTGCAGCTGATCCGGTCGTTCCAGGCGTTCGCGCCGGCGTTCATCATCAGCGACGGTTCCGGCGGACCGGCCGACTCGACGCTGTTCTACTCCCTGTACCTCTACCAGGAAGGATTCGTGAACTTCGACATGGGTTACGCCGCGGCGATGGCCTGGATGCTCGTGCTGCTGGCCGGCGCGGTCGTGGCGGTCAACTTCTTCTTCGCGAAGTTCTGGGTGCACTATGGCGACTGAACGACTCACCGCGATCCGGGACGACGCCGACACTCGGCCGGCCACCCGTCGATGGGCACCGAGCCGCCGACTGCTCGCGCACCTCGGACTCATCGTAGTCACGCTCGTCATGCTCTATCCGCTGGTGTGGATGGTCGCGAGCTCCTTCAAGCCGACCGACGAGATCTTCTCCCAGCCCGGCCTGATCCCACGGCATTTCGAGCCGTCGAACTACGCCCAGGGCTGGAAGGGCGTCTCGACCGCGTTCAGCATCTTCATCGAGAACTCGCTGTTCATCTCGGTGCTGGCGATCATCGGCAACGTGATCTCGTGCAGTCTGGCGGCGTTCGCGTTCGCACGTCTGCACTTCATCGGCCGCCGGATCGCCTATGCGACGATGCTCGTGACGTTGATGCTACCGACACACGTGACGCTGGTGCCGCAATACATCTTGTTCAACAAGCTCGGCTGGGTGAACACGTTCTACCCGTTGTTCGTGCCGCACTTCTTCGCCGTCGACGCGTTCTTCGTGCTGCTGATGGTGCAGTTCATCCGGTCCCTTCCGCGGGAGCTGGACGAGGCCGCCCGGCTCGACGGATGTTCGCCGTGGAAGATCTACCGCTACATCGTCTTCCCGTTGCTCCGGCCGGCCTTGGTGACCACGATCATCTTCACCTTCATCTGGACGTACAACGACTTCTTCAAACAGCTCATCTACCTGAACGACGTCCAGCTGTTCACCGTGCCGCTCGGCCTGCGTCAGTTCCTCGATTCGACGGGTGACTCGTCCTGGGGTCCGATGCTTGCCATGAGCACCCTTGCACTGGTTCCGCCTCTGGTCCTGTTCGTCACGTTCCAGCGCAAGATCGTCGACGGCGTCGCGACCTCGGGCCTGAAGGGATGAGTACGTCGGCGCCCGTCGCACTCGTCACCGGGGCCGGCGGCGGGATCGGCTCGGCGGTCGTGACGACGCTTGCGAAGCACGGTTGGGGTGTGGTCGGTGTCGACCTGGTGGAGCGACCGGCGGCCCTCGACCCGATCAAGTGGGTCCTCGGAGACGTGCGTGACGAGACCTGTCGGGAACGTGCCGTCGGGACGGCCACCGCCTTGGGAAAGCTGAGCGGCCTGGTGACGGCGACCTTGGCCGAGCAACGCGGACCTCTCGGACAGCTCGATCCGGCTGTCCTCGCGACCGTGTTCGACGTACAGGTGGCGGCCGCGTTGGCGTGGAGTACGGCGGTCGTCGATGCTGCGCCGGGCGAAGCCTCGATCGTCCACATCTCGAGCGTGCACGCACAGCGGGCGGGTCCGGGGATGGCGGCGTACGCGATGGGCAAGGCGGCTTTGGATGCGCTCGTCCGTGCGGCTGCGGTGGAGTGGGGTCCGCGCGGGGTGCGGTGCAACGCCGTACTCCCCGGCTTCGTTCCGGTGGAGCGGAACAAGGACCGCTGGTCCGATCCCGGTGTCGCCGCCAACCTGCTGGCGAACCATCCGCTGGGGCGCTTCGTCAGCGCCGAGGACGTCGCACAGGTCGTTGCCTTCCTGCTCGGACCGGACTCGCGCGGTGTGACGGGTGTGTCCCTGCCGGTCGACGGCGGCATGCTCGCGATGCTGCCGCGCTGGGCATGAACTCAAAAGACTCTTGGAGAGTGAGGTATTCGTGGCAACTGCGCGACCGAACGTTCTGATCATCCTGGTCGACGACATGGGGTACTCCGATATCGGCTGCTACGGCGGTGAGATCGGCACCCCGAACATCGACGGCCTCGCCGAGCGCGGCGCGCGGCTGACGAACTTCTACAACACCGCGCGCTGCAGCCCGTCGAGGGCATCGCTGCTGACCGGCCTGCACCCGCACCAGACCGGCGTCGCCGAACTCGTGAACAACGACGGACCTGGAGGGTATCCGGGCAGCCTCACCGATCGGTCCGCGACGCTGGCCGAGACGTTCCGTGCAGCCGGGTACCACACGCACATGACCGGCAAGTGGCATCTGTCGAACGAGCGTGAGCAGCCGGACAAGAGCTGGCCGACCCGCCGCGGTTTCGAGCGGTTCTGGGGCACGATCAGCGGTGCCGGCAGCTACTTCCAGACCACCACGCTGCACGACGGCGAGACGCCTGTACCGCTGTCGGAGCTCGGGCCGGACTTCTATTACACCGACGAGATCGGCGCGCATGCCGCCGCGGCGATCCGCGACGCGACCGACGGCGAGCGTCCCTTCTTCGGGTACGTCGCCTTCACCGCACCGCACTGGCCGTTGCACGCGAAGGAAGCCGATCTGGCCGAGACCCGCGGGATGTTCGACGAGGGCTGGGACGTCCTGCGTACGCGTCGTCGGCAGCGTCAGGTCGACGCCGGCATCTGCGCCGAGGACGCGACCCTCGACCGCCGCGACCCGGAGGTGCCGGCCTGGTCGGACGAGCCCGAGCAGAAATGGCAGCTCGAGCGGATGGAGGCGTACGCCGCGCAGGTCCGGGCGATGGACCGCGCGGTCGGCACGATCCTCGGCGCGCTCGACGACACCGGGCAACGCGACAACACGATCGTCGTGTTCCTGTCCGACAACGGCGGTTGCGCCGAGGAGCTCCGCAGCGACTCCGAGGCCGCGGACCGCTTCCGCAAGCACCACCTGATCATCCCGCCGAGCGCCCCGGACGGTACGCCGATGCGCGTCGGCAACTCGCCCGACATCCGCCCGGGCACCGCGGACACGTACACGAGCTACGGCCAGGCGTGGGCGAACCTGTCCAACACGCCGTTCCGCCTCTACAAGCGCTGGGTGCACGAGGGTGGGATCGCAACCCCGCTCATCGTGTCGTGGCCGGCCGGCGGGCTCGCCGAAACGGTCCGGGATGCGCCGCATCAGCTGACCGACGTCGCGCCGACGTTGCTCGAGGCAACCGGTGTGCAGGCGATCGTGGAACGCGACGGGCAACCTCTGCCGGCGCTGCCCGGCGTGAGCATGCTCGACCTGCTCCGCGGCGGATCCGGGCTCGAGCACGACCTGTTCTGGGAGCACATCGGCAACGCGGCCGTGCGATCCGGCGACTGGAAACTCGTCCGCGAGTTCGAAGGCCCCTGGGAGCTGTACGACGTCTCCGTCGACCGCAGCGAGAGCAACAACCTCGCGGCCGCCCATCCCGAGCGCGTCACCGACCTCACCGGCCGCTGGCACACCTGGGCGGACTCGGTCGGCGTGATCCCGTACGCCGACGTACTCGCCGCCCGCGCCTCGATGCCGAACCAGCCCGCCTGACATGCCCGCCCGCCGACCGAACATCCTGCTGGTGATGACCGACAGCTCCCGGCGGGACACGTTGTCCTGTTACGGGGCGAAGCATGCCGTGTCGCCGAACCTGGACCGGCTGGCGGCGGAAGGAGTGCGGTTCGAGCAGGCGCACACGTCGGCGCCGGTGTGTACACCGGCGCGCGCCAGCCTGCTGACCGGGACGCACACGCCCGTTCACGGGTGCGTGGAGAACGGGATCTCGCGACGGCCCGATCTCCGCACATTGCCGCAGTTGCTGGGTGGTGCGGGCTATCACACGATCATGGTGGGGAAGACCCACTTCGGTGGGCCGGCGGCGTTCGACTTCGAGAGCGTGCTCGGTGGCGAGAAGAGTGCCGATGTCGAGGACGACTATGCGCGGCAGCTCGCCGCGCACGGGTTCGGCCGTGCCTCGGCCCCTCCGAATCCGGTTCCGCCGGAGCTGTTCTGTGACGCCTACCTCGTGGATCGGACGATCGAGGCCATCGACAGGCGTCCCCCGGACCGGCCGTTCTTCGCGTTCTGCTCCCTGCCCAGTCCGCATTCCCCGTTGGATCCGCCGGGAGAGTGGGCGACCTTGTTCTCTGGCGCCGAACTGCCTGCTCTGAACCACCGACCTGGCGAAGAAGCCGAACGCCCCACTCACCTTGAAAAGCTGGTGGGAAGACGAGGGGTCGAGGCCGGGGATGCGGACTCCGGCGGTGGGGAGCTCGACCTGCAGGTTGTCGACCGGCAGCGGCGGTTGTACTACGGACTGGCTGCCTACTGTGATGCCCAGGTAGGGCGGTTGGTGGACTGGCTGGACGCGAACGGGCTGCGTGAGGACACGTTGGTGGTGTTCACGACCGATCACGGGCAGCAGTACTACGACCACGGCTTCAACGACAAGCACACGTTCTACGACGAGTCGTGGCGGATTCCGCTGGTGATGCGGTGGCCGGGGGTGACCGCCGCGGGGTCGGTCGGGCAGTGGGCGATGACGACCGACCTGACGGCTACGTTCGCGGCCGTGGCCGGTGTCGAGGCGCCGACGCTTCAGGGTTTCGATCTGACCGACCCGACGGCGGAAAGGCGTACCTGCGCGGCCTCGGTCCTGCACCGGTCGTTGGCATTGGCAACTGACGACTGGAAGCTCGAGTACTACCCGGAAGACGGCACCGGCCGGCTCTTCGATCGCAAGAACGACCCAGGAGAACAGTACGACCGCTGGGCGCACCAGCCGGTCGTCTGGCAGCGCCTGCTCGAGGCCCTGCTGACCTGGCGGGCTGATCTGACCGATGTGCAGTACCTCCAGGAGCACACCCATCAAGGCGGGCCGGTCGCGCAGCGGGTTGCCGCGCAGACCGCTCGCCGGACCGGCGCGGACGCCGAATTGCGGCTGAGCCGTCGCGTCCAGTGCTGAAAGGACATCGTATGGAGACCAGTACAGACCCACGCCCGGAGTACCCCAGGCCGCAGTGGCGGCGGCATCGTTGGCAGTCGCTCAACGGGAGCTGGGACTTCGAGATCGATCACAGTGACACCGGGTTGCAGCGCGGACTGCGGACTGCGCGGTACCCGCGGCAGATCCTGGTGCCGTTCGCGCCGGAGTCGGAGTTGTCGGGGATCGGGAACACCGACTTCATGGACGCGGTGTGGTACCGCCGCGAGATCACGGTCGCTCCGGCGTGGGCGGGGGAGCGGATCCTGCTGCACTTCCAGGCCGTCGACCACGACACGACCGTCTGGGTGAACGACATCGAGGTCGGCCGGCATCGTGGTGGCTCGACGCCGTTCTCGTTCGACATCGCCGAGGCGATGCAGGGCGGTACGGCGACGATCGTGGTGCGAGCGCGTGACCCGCGCTCGGGTGTCCAGGCGCGTGGCAAGCAGGCGACCTGGTTCGAGAACACCGGCTGCTACTACACCCGGACGACCGGGATCTGGCAGACCGTGTGGCTCGAGCCGGTCGGCCCTTCGTACCTACAGCGTCCGAAGATCACCCCGGATGTGGCGAACTCGCGCTTCATCGTCACCGCCCCGATCGATCGACCCCGGCGCGGGCAGCGGCTGACCCTCGAGCTGACCGACGCGGACGGCGTGGTGGCCACAGAGTCAGTTGTTGTTGGCATCGACTTCACGCCGACGATCGTGCTGTCGATCCCCGCGGACCGGCGCAGGCTCTGGACCACCAGCGATCCGCACCTGTACGGACTCCGGTTCCTGCTGGAGGACGGTGAGGTGCTCGACGAGGTCGAGAGCTACGCCGGGCTGCGGTCGATCGCCATCGAGGGCAACCGGCTGCTCATCAACGGCGAACCGGTGTTCCAGCGGCTCGTTCTGGATCAGGGCTACTGGCTGGACGGCATCATGACCGCGCCGACCGACGAGGCTCTGGTGCGCGACATCGAGCTCGGTCTGGCCGCCGGGTTCAACGGCGCCCGTCTGCATCAGAAGGTCTTCGAGGAGCGGTATCTGTACCACGCAGACCGGCTCGGGTACCTGGTCTGGGGCGAGTTCCCCGACTGGGGCGCCCAGGGGCAGGGTCCGACGGGCAACAACCAGCAGCCCACCACGGCGTACGTCGCGGAGTGGCAGGACGTCGTCGCGCGGGACTACAACCACCCGTCGATCATCGGCTGGTGCCCGCTCAACGAGACCCACCAGGACCTGCACGACCGGGAGACGCAGCTCGACGACGTCACCCGCGCGATGTTCCGCGCGGCGAAGTCGGCCGATCCGACCCGCCCGGTGATCGATGCCTCCGGCTACAGCCATCGCGTCCCGGAGACCGACATCTGGGACAGCCATTCCTACGAACAGGACCCGGCGGCCTTCGCGCTGCAGCAGTCCGGGCTCGCCGACGGCCGGCCGTTCGGCAACGTCAGCCGGCAGGGTGCGCAGCAGTCGCTCCCGTACCGCGGCCAGCCGTACATGGTCAGTGAGTACGGCGGCATCTGGTGGAACGCCGAGGCTGCAGCGGCGAGCGGAACCGACCGGCGTGAGTCCTGGGGCTACGGGCAACGGGTCGGATCGCTGCCGGAGTTCTACGAGCGGTTCGAGGGTCTGACGCGCGTGCTGCTCGAGGAACCGAACATGTTCGGTTACTGCTACACGCAGCTGACCGACGTGTTCCAGGAACAGAACGGAATCTACGGTTTCGACCGGTCGGCGAAGTTCGACCTCGAGCGGATCCGCGCAGTACAGCAGGCCCAGGCGGCGTACGAGCGACAGGAGGTGCGGGCATGAGGAAGCGGACAGGCGCGATCGCCGTGGCGCTGGTCGCCGCCTGGCTGACGCAGGTGCAGATGCCGGCCGATGCTCGCCCGGGCG
This sequence comes from Kribbella sp. NBC_00709, assembly GCF_036226565.1. GTDB lineage: Bacteria > Actinomycetota > Actinomycetes > Propionibacteriales > Kribbellaceae > Kribbella. The sequence goes on along the minus strand of NZ_CP108996.1, from coordinate 8,690,100 downwards.
GCCGGGTCGAGATCAGGGTGGATCGCGGCCCGCTGATGATGGCGGACGGTATCCCTGCGCCCGCGATCACACCGGAGATCTTCGGTGCGAACGCCCGGTGGATCGACGACGAGCTCGGCGCCTGGGACCCGGCGACCCAGGGTCCGGCGGCGGGCTTCGCGGACGCGGCGAAGGCGGCCGATCTGGAGCTGATCCGCTATCCCGGCGGGACGGTGGCGAACTTCTTCGACTTCAAGAAGGCGATCGGTCCGGTGGCGCAGCGCGGCTGCCAAACTTCCGGTGGTTTCGCGGCCGTGCGGTTCGGCAACCTTCCGGCGGCCCGAAACGGGTTCGGGCCGGACGAGGAGGAGAAGCTGGTCTCGGCGATCGGCGCGAAGACGATGGTCATGGTGCCGTCGATCAATCAGACCGCCCAGGACGCCGCCGACTACGTCGAGTACATGAACTCTTCCAGCGACGGTACTGCGACCAACCCGAACGGCGGCACCGACTGGGCCGAAGTACGCGCCGCGAACGGGCATCCGGCGCCGTACGGCATCGAGACGTGGGAGTACGGCAACGAACCGTTCCTCGACGGGCAGCGGTACTGGCGGGACGCCGACCTGCAGACCCGCGTGAAGCAGTTCGTCGAGGGCGGGTGGAGCCGGCAGACCGCGGCGTCGACGACGTACCAGGACGACGACGGGCTGTTCAGCGGCTGCGATCTGGTCAATCGCAAGGCGAGTACGGGCGCCCCGGGCCAGACGTACCGCACGCGCTACAACCCGATCGCGTTGCCGTCCGACGCGACGGCCGAGTCCGGCCCGATCGCCGAGCCGGTGTTGACGGTCGCCGGCGCACAGTGGACGCGGGTCGATTCGCTGGCGACCACCGGCCCGGCCGATCACGTCTACCAGGTCGGGACGGCAGACGGCACGGTCACCTTCGGGAACGGTACGCACGGCGCGATCCCGCCGAAGGGCGCGGTGTTGAGCATCGAGTACACGACCGGCCGGCAGGACGGGTTCCTGGACTTCACGAAGGCGATGAAGGCGGTCGACCCGAAGATCACCGTGTGCTCGGGCTGGGGCAAGCCGGAGTTCGTCGATGCCATGGGCAAACGTCCGTACGACTGCATCGGCATCCACTCCTACACCGACCAGGTAGGTGGGGACGCGGACGGCGCCTACGACTCGACCGAGCTCTACCAGCAGCTGATGAACGCGAGCGACCGGCCGACGCAGGAGCTCGTTGCCTTGCGCAAGCAGCTCGGCAAGTACTTCCCGGACCCGCGCAAGCGTCCCGCGCTCACGGTGACGGAGTACGGCACGATCAGCCAGAACGGGCCGACCGGTGTCAGTACGCCGGCCAACTTCGCGGCGATGCAGATGCACAACGTGTACGAGACGACGATGCTGATCGGGCAGGTCTCGAACGGCGTACGGCTTGCGATCAACTCGAACCTGAACGGCGGACCGAACGCCGATCCGGCGAAGCGGGACTGGGGCAACATCCTCGGCTCGCCGCCAGGGTTCGGGATCACCGGACGGTCGATGTCGCTGACGTTGGCCGCGCCATTGATTGGGTCCGCGCCGCGGCAGCTGACAGTCCGGAACAATCCGGTGCTGCCGGATCAGAACTACGCGGCCGTCGTCGCTGCGGCAACGTGGACGAGGGACGGCGTACGACTGCTGGTTGTCAACCGCAGCCTCGACAAGGCGATGCCGATCACTCTCGATCCGGACGTCGGGCCGGCGGTGAAGTCGGCGCGGCAGACGACCGTGACCGACGACGACATCACGGCGTACAACAACGACCAGACGCAACCCGTCCAGCCCGCGACGACGGCACTCCGCAAGGGGCACACGGTCGACGCCGAGCTCCCGCCGCACTCGGCCAACCTGATCGAGCTCGGGTACTAAACAGGTTGCGCGGTGAGAGCTGGGACGAGGGTCTCGGGGGAGCGGTAGACGGCGTTCAGCATGATCGCTCCCGCGGCGATGCCCAGGGCATACGGACCGAAGGCGCTCGGCCTGATCCGCGCCGTGGTGTCGACGCCCCGGTCGACGGCGAGCTTGGCCTGCGCGGCGTCGCGGATGGTCGCGACGTCGTCGACCGGGGCGGTGATCCCACCGCCGAGAACCACCAGCTCGGGATCGAGGAGCTCGATCAGGGTCGCGGTGGCGGCGCCGACCACGACTGCGCGCTCGCGCAACAGGCGGCGCGCCCGGCTGTTGCCGTTCACCGCGAGCTCGAAGACGTCGTAGACCTCCTGATCGGCGTGAATCAGTCCGGCCGACCGGGCCCGCCGGGCTACCTCGATGTCCCCGGCGACGACAGCGAAACAGCGCCGGCTGCCGCAGGTGCAGACCTCGCCGGACCGGTCGGCGATCGGTAGATGGTCGAGCCCCCCCGCGGCCGCGTGCGCCCCGCGGTACGGCGTGCCGTTGAAGACGAATCCGGCTCCGATGACGTTGCCGACGAACAGATGGATGAAGTTGTCCACCCCGACAGCCGCGCCGAACCAGTGCTCGGCCAGCGCGAGCGCGCGCACCTGCGAGTCGATCAGCACCGGGAGGCCCATCGCTTCGCGCAGAGATGCTTCGAGCGGAGCGTTCTGCCAGCCGAGGACGGGCTGACTCTGGACCGTCCCGGCCGAGCTGTCCACCCAACCGCCGGTGCTCGCCCCGACACCGAGAACTGTCAACTCGGTCCCGTCGATCAGCTTCCGCACCGCACGTGCCGCACCGCGGACCAGCCGTTCGAAGGTGGTCGTGCGCTCGGTTGCGTGGACCTCCGCAACGAGTTGTCCGCGCAGGTCGATCAGACAGATGTTGACTCGGTGCAGACCGAAATGCACACCGACCACGCCGTACGTCGACTCGTCGATGGCGACCGGGACCTTGGGCCGTCCCATGCCGCGCTGCGTCGGCTCCGCCGCTTCCCTGACCAGCCCGGCGCGGACGAGCGCCGCGGTCAGCCGGGTCACGGAGCCCGTCGACATCCCGATCGCCGCGGCCAGGTCGGTGCGGGCCGTCGGGCCGGAGCGCATGAGCTCGCGCATGATCGTCGAGTAGTTCTGCTGCCGGATGTCGCTCAGCTGGGCAGAACGCGGGAGCTCCTTCATGCCGTCGGTTCTAGCACTGCCGGTGGTGCTGGTCCATTGACACACCCGAACACAGCTATTTAACTTCAAGTCAGAGATAAGTCGGCGAAGGGAATCTGGCCAGTGACCACACGAGCGACGTTCAAGCTGCGGGGGACCGTCAACGGGACCATCCGGCCGGAGATCTACGGCCAGTTCCTGTCTCGCCGCCGGTGGGTGGCCGACGAGGCGCTGCACAACCCCGGTCATCCGGACGCGGACTCCGACGGTCTGCGGCGGACCGTGGTCGATGCGATCACCGAGCTCGGCGCACCGGTCGTCCGCTGGCCGGGCGGCTGCACCGGGACCTCGTACGAGTGGGAGCGCGGAGTCGGCCCCGATCGCGAGCGGACTGTGGATTGGCACTTCGGCTACGACGTCGGCAACGGCTTCGGTACGGCCGAGTTCGTCGCGTACTGCCGGCGGATCGGCGCCGAGCCGCAGATCAACCTCACGACCGGGACCGGATCGCTGCGTGAGGCGCTCGCCTGGGTCGAGTACTGCAACGGCACCGGCGACTCGGCGTACGCGAACCTGCGCCGCTCCCACGGGTACGACGAACCATTCGACGTGCGCTACTGGCAGATCGGCAACGAGGAGTGGGGCGCTTGGGAGCTCGGCCAGGTCACTGCGCGGGAGAACGCCGGCCGCTGCCGCGAATGGGCCAAGGCCATCAAGCGGTTCGACCCGACCCTGAAGGTGCTCGCGATCGGCTGTTTCGAGCCCTCGCAGGCCGTCGACTGGAACCTCGCCCTGCTGCGTGAGGCCTGGGAGCACATCGACTACCTGACGTTGCACACGTACTGGCCGTTCGAACCCGAGTCCGAGGGCGGCGACTACGCGCGCGTCCTCAGCGGCCCCTATCGCACCGAGAGCGCGATCGTCGCGATCCAGGGCCTCGTCGACCTGGTCGCCCGCGAGAAGCCCGGTACGCCGAAACCGGAGCTCGCCTTCACGGAGTGGAACTGTGCCGACGCGACCCGGTTCGAGATGAGCCCGAAGTGGCGCCCGGGGGAGACGCGCTATCGCACGGTCGACGCGCTGGCGGTCGCATCGTTCCTGAATGTCATGCAGCGCCAGTCCGACAGCGTCACGCTGGCGAACTTCGCCCAGACCATCAACGTGGTCGGCGCACTGGTCGTCACTGATGACCAGGTAGTCCACGAATCCGTGTACTGGCCACTCCAGATGCAGCGCCACCACAGCGGCACGATGTCCCTCGCAGGCGACACCGCCTGCTCGGCGGTGCCCGGCGAGACGTTGGAACGCACCCCGATCGAGCTGCCGTCCGTCGACATCAGCGCGTCGACGGATTCCGGTGGGACTACCCTGTGGCTCTCGGTCGTCAACCGCGACCGCAATCACCCGGTCCACCTTGCCCTCGACCTCGGCCTGCCGCTGGCCACCAACGTCGTCCGCGTCCACCAACTCCACACCGAGGACCCGCTGGCCCGGAACACTCTCACCGAACCCAACCGCGTCGCCCCGCGGTCCGACGAGGTGAAACTGGACGACGACCTGACCATCGAGCTCCCCCCGAGCTCCTACTCCATCCTCGAGCTCACCACGACGGCTCCGGTCGTGCCCTGATGCACATGCTGCGCGCGCCGAGTTCGCCACGGTGAATGCATCGAGCAACTAGCAACAGGTTGCGGGCCGCTTCGATGTCCACCGACATCAGGGCGACGGTCGTCAGCGTCCGAGCAGCTTGTCGAGCCAGCTACCGCCTTGGCGTTCGGACTTGGGGTGGCCAGGACACCACAGGTCAGTGGGGACCATAGATTTCACCTGGCCGACGTGCTGGCCGCAGCCGGCCCAGGTGGTCATGGCGCAGGTCTTGCAGGTGACGGGTCGGCACATGCTGTTCTCCTTCGGTATGACTGGTTGCGATGCGCGGTGGGTCAGAGGAGGGCGGGTATCGCTCGGTCACGCCCGCGGGCCGACGAGGTCGAGGCCGGCCTTCGCCGCGTTCTTGAAGTCGTCGTCGACCGCGACCGGCCTGCGACCGAAGGCGTCGAGGAACGATGCGGCGATCGAGGCGCGGTAACCGGCCGCGCAATGCACCCAGACCTCGCCGCCAGGCACGTCGGCGAGCCGCCTGGGCAACTCGTGGATGGGGATGTTGACCGCACCCTCGATCCGGGCGGACTCGTGCTCTTCGGTGCGGCGGACGTCCAGGACGACGACCTCGCGATGATGACGGACCTGCTCGAGGTCGGCGAACGTGGCAGTCGGGAACGACACCGGCGTGTCGAGACTCCAGGTCTGCGGCTCTCCGGTGGCGTGGGCCGCGGGACGGTCGATCCCGATCCGTACGAGCTCGCGCTGCGCCTGGGCCACGTCCTCCGCCGTCTGCCCCAGCAAGGTCATCGGGGTTCCCCAGTCGATGAGCCAGCCGACGTAGGTCGAGAACGCGCCGTCGAGACCGAAGTTCAGCGTGCCGGGCGCGTGGCCGGCCGCGAAGGCGGTGCGGTTGCGCAGATCGACGACCCACTCGCCGGCCTCGATCCGGTAGCGCAGTTCGGCGGCGTCAGCCTGCTCGGGCAGGGACAGGTCCGGGGCGCTCGGACCCGCGGAGTTGGCGGGTGCCATGTGCACGTAGTACGCCGGCCAGGCGCCCAGGCCGTCGAGCAATGCGCGGACGTAGTCCTCTTCGTCCTGGGTCAGAACGGGATTCGCCTGCTTCTCTCGCCCGATCGTGGACGCGGTCGCTTCGGACTGGGTCGCCGAGCAGAAAGAGCCGAACCCGTGGGTGGGGTAGACCTCGGTCTGGTCGGGCAGGATGCCGGCGAGCTTGTGCGCGGAGGTGTGCTGGTGGCGTACGAGGGCGTCGGTGTGGCCCGGGCCGAGCAGGTCGGGCCGCCCGGTTGCGCCGTACAGCAGCGAACCGCCGGTGAAGACCGCAACCGGCTCGTCGGCATCGGTCAGGGCATACGACATATGGGTGAAGGTGTGACCCGGCGTGTGGATCGCGCATACCCGCAGCCGGTTGCCGATCCTGACGATCTCACCATCGCGGATCGGGGTGCGGTCGAAGGAGACCACGTCGTCGGCGTTGATCAGGTACGTCGCGCCCGTGGCGCGGGCCAGCGCGAGACCGCCGGTGACGTAGTCGTTGTGGATGTGGGTCTCGAAGACATGGGTCAGCCGGACGCCCTCAGCTCGGAGAATCTCCAGGATGCGGTCGATGTCGCGCTGCGGATCGACGACGAAGGCCACCTCGCCGTCATGGGCAAGATAGCTGCGATCGCCGAGAGACGGGGTGTCGATCGTCCGCACGGTCAGGCCGGCGTCGGGCAGGTGGAGGCGCGGCGTGTCGGTTGCTGTGATGAGAGCGCTGTGGTCACTCATTTGTCTTCTCACCTGTCGGTCGCCCGGACCGGGGCCGAGAGCGGCGAGTTGGACGGTGTCGACTTCCCGCATCAAGAGTCCCTTCCTGTCTAGCTGGTCGGGTTCAGCGTTATCCCCCTGGGGGGATGTGAGCGACTGTAACATATCCCCCTGGGGGGATGTACTGTTGGTTCTGGCGACCGATGAAAAGGAAGGCGAACATGGCCGCGTACACCCTCGCGATCACACTGCAACGCCCGTACGACGAGACGGTCGAGGCTGTCCGCGCCCAGCTCGGCGAGGCCGGATTCGGCGTGCTCACCGAGATCGACCTCCGAGCGACGCTGAAACAGAAGCTGGACGTCGACGTCCCCCCCGCAGGTGATCCTCGGCGCCTGTCGCCCCCAACTTGCCCACCAGGCCTTGCAGGCCGACCCCTCGATCGCAGCCCTGCTGCCCTGCAACGTCGTCGTGCGAGCCGTCGACGCCCGGACCACCGTCGTCGAGGCATTCGACCCGGCCGCTATGGTCTCCCTCGCCGGTGACGCCGGCGAACCGCTCGCCACAATCGCGGCCGATGCGCGCGAACGCCTGACCGCGGCCCTGGCCGCCCTGGACGAGAAGGAAGGCCGCTGATGGACCTCGCACCCACCGATATCAAGCCGATCATCACTCGCATGAAGCGCGCTCACGGGCACCTCGGCAGCGTGATCCGCATGATGGAGGACGGGTCGGACTGCGAGTCGGTCCTCACCCAGCTCGCCGCCGTGAACAAGGCGCTCTCACGCGCCGGCTACGCCATCGTCGCCACCGGCCTGCAGCAATGCCTCACCGATGAGGACAGCGACGTCGACCTGGCCAAGATGGAAAAGCTCTTCCTGGCCCTGGCCTGACCCGAGAGCTTGGCGAACGGGTCTATCGGTCGAGTTGCAAGCGCCGCCAGGATCGCAGGGTCAGCGCGACGCCGAGTGCGACGACCGGTATCACGAGCGTGAGTTGGAGGGGCGTGACGGTGATGTCGCTGTGGATCGCCCAGAGGGCGGGTGCGGCGAACGGGAACCAGCCGCCCGCTCCGGCGATAACGCTCACCTGTGACAGGACGAGGATGGCGATGGTGGTTGCGATTCCGGCGAGCACTGATCGGCCGAGGGTTGCTGCCCAGGCGGCCGGGGTGGCGATGACGATGCTGAAGACGGAGATGGCGAACTGCCGGCCGATCCACGGAACGGCGTCGGCGGGGATGGTGCCGAGTCCGCTGGCGAGGCCGAGGACGATCAGGGCGAGCAGCAACGCCGTGGCGGTGACGAGTCCCCAGGCAACGTAGACGATGAGCTTGGCGGCGGCGATCTCTCGCCGGGAGACCGGGATCGCGAAGAGGCCGGCGATGGTGCCGTCGGCGAATTCGCGACTGAAGAGCCAGCTGAGCACGACGCCGTACCCGACGAATCCTGCGGCGCCGGTTACCTGGACGGCGACGGCGAGGTAGCCGGCCCATCCGCCGGGGTCGATGAGCGGTCCGAGTTTGGCGGCGAGTTGGGGATCGTCGGTGTGAACGGCCAACAGCATCGATGCGCAGATCAACGAGATCCCGAACACCATCAGGACCGTGGTGGCCCGGACCACGGTCGCGTGGGCCAGTTTGGTGAACTCGGTGACGAGGCCGATGATCATACGGCCGCGTCGTCTGTGTGGACGAGGTCGAAGAAGGATCGCTCGATGTCGATGCCGTGCGGGTCGAGGGTGCCAATGATGTGTCCGGCGTTCAGGACCGAGATGCGGTCGGCGATGCGTGCGACCTCGTCGAGGTGATGGCTGCTGACCAGTACGGCGGCTCCCCGCGCCGGCGCGGTGCAGGAGTGCCTCCCGGAGGAGGATCACGCCGGCCGGGTCGAGGGTGTTGGTGGGTTCGTCCAGTACTACGAAGCGCGGGTCGTGTTGCAGCGCGGAGGCGAGGCCGAGGCGTTGCCGGTTGCCGAGTGACAGCTTGACGGCGCGGCGATCGGCGTACTGGGTCAGGCCGAGTTCGGCGATGGCGGCTTCGATGAGGCCGGTGATGTTGGCTGGTGCGACGCCGTGCAGCCTGGCGCCGAGCGCGAGGTTCTGCCGGCAGGTCAGCTCCCGGTAGGCCAACGGGTAATCGACCAGGTGCCCGACCGAGGTCCAGTCGGCGTGGTCCAGGTCTTGACCGGCGATGGTGATCGTGCCGGTGGCCGGCTCGAGCATGCCGAGGAGGAGTCGCATGAGGGTGGTCTTTCCGGCGCCGTTCAACCCGACCAGCGCATGGATCGCACCTGGGTCGACCCAGATGTCCACGCCGCGGACGCCGGTGCCGTCGTCGAACGTACGGACCAGATCTCGTGCCTCGACTGCATGCTCAGCCACGTCGATCAGCCAAGACAGTCGGAGCGGTCTCGATCGCCTGTCCGAGATCGTCGCCGTCGGTCAGGCTCCACTGGAGCAGGGCCGTGTTGAGTGCACCCATCACCGCGCCCGCCGCGATCAACGCCTCCGTCCGGCTGGTCTTGCCGCTGGTCAGCGCGTCGGCGATCACAGCTTCCGTCGCGGCTGTGCCGCCGGCGATGCTCGCCCGCAGTGCCGGGGTCTGAGCGACGATGCGGAGCCGTATCCGTACGTCCTCCACCGATGGTGGCGGAAGCTGTCGCCAGGCTGAACGGATCCCGCGGGCCGCGCGGCTGATCGGATCGAGACCGGACGGCTGCCGGCGGATCGCCGTACCGATCACGGGATCGTAGGGATCGTCGACCAGCAGACTCGCCTTGCCGGGGGAAAGTGCCGGAAGAACGTCATCTCGGTGACTCCGGCCCGCGCTGCGATCTCGCTCACGCTCGTTGCGTCGTACCCGCGCTCGGTGAACAACTCCAGCGCCGCCGTCAGCAGTCGGTCCCGCGTCCGCGCAGCCCTGGTACCCATGATTGAATGTTAGTCACTAACATTTGACGCGGCAAGGGCTGATGTTCGCTGCGGTACGCCGCGCCGGTCAGCCACATCCCGATGCGCTACGCCGTCACCGACATCCGGCTGCCGGACGGTACGCCGATTCGCCAGGGTGAGGCGATCCTGGCGTCATTCGGTGCTGCAAGCAACAACCCGCGAACGCACGGCGAGACGGCGGCGGTGTTCGACGCCACTCGGCCGGACAAGCAGCACGTCGCCTCCGGGTACGGCGTGCACTTCTGCCTCGGCGCCCCACTCGCCCGAGCCGAGGCGAGCATCGCGCTGTCCCGCCTCTTCGACCGTTTTCCCTCCCTGCGACTGGCTGTCCCGGAGTCCGACCTGCTGCCACTCACCAGCATCATGGGCAACGGCCACCAGACCCTCCGGTGCTGCTGGACCTGGCTGAGTCGGTCCCTCAGCCAGCCCGCTTCTAGCTGGCTCAGTGATGACCAAGATCCTGGGCGGTGGTGCACTGACTGGGTGACTACATTCAGTGCACATCCATGTGCAATGGGTAGCAGATTAGAGGGTTGTGAGAGTTTGCCCAGCGGGTGTGAGAGGTCTGTGAGAAGGCCGCTGAGTACGCAGCGATTGGTGTGGGGTGGATTCATGAGCATTCCTGTCCCGGGGTGGTGCCGTCATGGCTGACGTCGCGTACCTGGTTCTCACCGTCGTCGTGTTCGCGGCCGTCTGGTTCGCGCTGCGTGGAGTGGAGAAGTTGTGAGCGCCGAGAACATCGCCGGCCTGGTTGTGGCCGTGGCTCTGGTCCTCTACCTGGTCGCCGCCCTGATCTTCCCCGAGAGGTTCTGATGTCCGACACCGCAGCCGGCCTGTTACAGGTCGGCCTTCTCATCGTGCTCCTGGCGGCCTGCTACCGGCCACTGGGCGGGTACATGGCTCGGGTCTACACGGGCGAGAAGCACTCCCGGGTCGAGCGCGGGGCCTACAAGCTGTTCGGGGTGGACGCGAAGGCCGAGCAGACCTGGGCGGTCTATGCCCGTTCGGTGGTCGCGTTCTCCGCCATCAGCGTGATCCTGCTCTACCTGATCCAGCGGTTGCAGCACGCCCTGCCGCTGTCCAACGGCCTGCCTGGGGTCGAGTCGGGACTGGCGTTCAACACCGCCGCGTCCTTCGTCTCGAACACCAACTGGCAGTCCTACGTCCCCGAGGTCACGATGGGCCACCTGGTCCAGTTCGCCGGCCTCGCAGTCCAGAACTTCCTGTCCGCGGCCGTCGGCATCGTGGTCGCGATCGCGGTGATCCGCGGGTTCGCCCGGAACAAGACCGACCGGCTGGGCAACTTCTGGGTCGACCTGACCCGGACGGTGATCCGCGTCCTGCTGCCGATCGCGATCCTGGGCGGTCTGCTGCTCGTCGCGCTGGGCGTTGTACAGAACTTCTCCGGCGGGCACGAGGTCACTTCGGTGGTCGGCCAGACGCAGACGCTCCCGGGTGGTCCGGTGGCCAGCCAGGAAGTGATCAAGGAGCTCGGCACCAACGGTGGTGGCTACTACAACGCGAACTCCTCCCACCCGTTCGAGAACCCGAACCCGCTGTCCGACCTGTTCGAGATCTTCCTGCTGCTGCTGATCCCGGTCTGCCTGACCCGGACCTTCGGTGTGATGGTGAAGGACAAGCGGCAGGGCTACGCGATCCTCGGGGTGATGGGCACGATCTGGGGCGCCTTCGTCGTCCTCGCGACGCTGTTCGAGGTCCGGGGCGCGGGTACGGCGACCCGGGCCGCCGGTGCGGCGATGGAGGGCAAGGAGACCAGGTTCGGTGAGTGGGCGTCGTCGCTGTTCGCCGTCTCGACGACCGGTACGTCGACCGGGGCGGTCAACTCGATGCACGATTCGTTCACCCCGCTCGGTGGCGGCGTACCGCTGTTCCACATGATGCTGGGAGAAGTGACACCGGGCGGTACCGGTACCGGTCTGTACGGCATCCTGGTGCTCGCGGTCCTGACGGTCTTCGTCGCCGGGCTGATGGTCGGCCGGACCCCGGAGTACCTGAAGAAGAAGATCACCGCGCGCGAGATGAAACTGGTCTCGCTGTACATCCTCGCCACGCCGACTCTGGTTCTGGTCGGTGCCTCGATCGCGATGGGGCTGGCGACCGCCCGGGCGTCGATCCTCAACACGGACAGTCCGCACGGCTTCTCCGAAGTGCTGTACGCCTTCACCTCGGCCGGTAACAACAACGGCAGCGCGTTCGCCGGTATCAGCGCGAACATCCCGTTCTACAACACGGCTCTCGGGCTGGTGATGCTGCTCGGCCGGTTCGTGCCGATCGTGGTCGTGCTGGCGCTGGCCGGCTCGTTCGCGCAGCAGCAGCCGGTGCCGGTGACCCAGGGCACGCTGCCCACCCACAAGGCGCTGTTCGTGACGATGCTGGTCGGTGTCGTCCTGATCGTGACCGGCCTGACCTACTTCCCAGCTCTGACCCTCGGACCCCTCGCGGAGGGACTGTGACAACGCAAGTGAAGACCCCTCCTCCAGCTCCGGAGCAGGTGGCGAAGAAGGCACCTTCGGGTGCGTTCGACCCGAAGATGCTGCTGACGTCCTTGCCGGACGCGGTGAAGAAGCTCGACCCGCGGCTGATGGTGAAGAACCCGGTCATGTTCGTGGTCGAAGTGGGCGCCGTCGCGTCCACGATCAAGGCCGTCACCGACTCCAGCGTGTTCGTCTGGTGGATCGTGGTCTGGCTCTGGCTGACCGTCGTGTTCGCCAACCTGGCCGAGGCCGTGGCCGAAGGCCGGGGCAAGGCCCAGGCCGAGACGCTGCGCCGGGCCAAGACCGAGACGACCGCGCGCCGCCTCACCGACACCGGTGAGGAGGAGGTCCCGGCCACCGCTCTGCAGCTGGGCGACCGCGTAGTCGTCGAGGCAGGACAGATCATCCCCGGCGACGGTGACGTGGTCGAGGGGGTGGCGAGCGTCGACGAGTCGGCGATCACCGGCGAGTCGGCCCCGGTCATCCGGGAGTCCGGCGGCGACCGCAGCGCGGTCACCGGCGGCACCAAGGTGCTGTCGGACCGGATCGTCGTGAAGATCACCACCAAGCCCGGTGAGAGCTTCATCGACCGGATGATCGCCCTGGTCGAGGGCGCCTCGCGGCAGAAGACGCCGAACGAGATCGCGCTGAACATCCTGCTGGCCAGCCTGACGATCGTGTTCCTGATCGCGGTGGCGACGTTGCCGACGTTCGCGAACTACGCGCACACGAACCTGAGCATCGTGATCCTGGTGGCCCTGCTGGTCGCCCTGATCCCGACCACGATCGGTGCGCTGCTGTCCGCGATCGGTATCGCCGGCATGGACCGGCTCGTCCAGCGCAACGTGCTGGCGATGTCCGGTCGTGCGGTCGAGGCCGCCGGTGACGTGAACACGCTGCTGCTGGACAAGACCGGCACCATCACGCTGGGCAACCGGCAGGCGTCGGAGTTCATCCCGGTCCAGGGCGTGTCCGACACCGAGCTGGCGGATGCGGCGCAGCTGTCCAGCCTGGCCGACGAGACGCCGGAAGGGCGCTCGATCGTCGTACTGGCGAAGACCGGGTACGGGCTGCGGGAGCGGCACACCGGAGAGTTGCCGCACGCGACGTTCGTGGAGTTCACCGCACAGACGCGGATGAGCGGCGTGGACGTGGACGACCGGCAGGTCCGCAAGGGTGCGGCCGGTGCGGTCAACGCGTGGATCAGTGCCCAGGGTGGTACCACCGATCGGCAGCTCGGCGAGATCGTGGACGGGATCTCGGCCTCCGGCGGTACGCCGCTGGTCGTCGCGGAGAGCGTCGACGGGAAGGCGCGTGCGCTCGGGGTCATCCACCTGAAGGACGTCGTCAAGGCGGGCATGCGGGAGCGGTTCGATCAGATGCGCGCGATGGGCATCCGGACCGTGATGATCACCGGTGACAACGCGCTGACCGCGAAGGCGATCGCCGAGGAGGCTGGGGTCGACGACTTCCTGGCCGAGGCGACGCCCGAGGACAAGATGGCGCTGATCAAGAAGGAGCAGGAGGGCGGCCGGCTGGTCGCGATGACCGGTGACGGCACCAACGACGCTCCGGCGCTGGCGCAGGCCGATGTCGGCGTGGCGATGAACTCCGGTACGTCGGCCGCGAAGGAGGCCGGCAACATGGTCGACCTCGACTCGAACCCGACCAAGCTGATCGAGATCGTTGAGATCGGCAAGCAGTTGCTGATCACCCGCGGTTCGCTGACCACGTTCTCGATCGCGAACGACGTGGCGAAGTACTTCGCGATCCTGCCGGCGTTGTTCGCGGCGGCCTACCCGGGCCTGGACAAGCTGAACGTGATGGGTCTGCACTCGCCGGAGTCGGCGATCGTGTCGGCGATCGTGTTCAACGCACTCGTGATCGTCGCGCTGGTTCCGCTCGCCCTGCGAGGCGTGCAGTACAAGCCGTCGTCGGCGTCCGCGATGCTGCGGCGCAACCTGCTGATCTACGGCATCGGCGGTCTGATCAGCCCGTTCATCGGCATCAAGCTCCTCGACCTGGTGATCTCCTTGATCCCCGGGCTGCGCTGAAAGGTATCTGTCAATGGCAAGCAATCTCCCCGGCTCGGTCCGGCAGTTCGGGGTCGCGCTCCGGGCTCTGCTGGTGTTCACCGTGGCCCTCGGTATCGTTTATCCGCTGGTGATGACCGGGGTGGCGCAGGCGCTGTTCCACGGCAATGCGAACGGCTCGATCGTCAAGGTGGACGGCAAGGCCGTCGCCTCCGACCTGATCGGCCAGGCGTACACGATGGACAGCGGCAAGAAGGACGACGACGGGAAGGCGATCATGGTCGCGGACCCGAAGTGGTTCCAGACCCGGCCGTCGGCGAGCGCGTACGACGCGATGGCCAGCGGCGGCTCCAACCTCGGACCGAACAACGCCGACCTGCTCGCGGCGATCCAGGAGCGGAAGAAGGCTGTCGCAGCGCTCGAGGGCGTCGCCGAGTCGCAGGTTCCGCCGGACGCGGTCACGGCCGGAGCTAGCGGTCTCGACCCGGCCATCAGCCCGGCGTACGCCGCGCTGCAGGTGAACCGGGTGGCCCGTGAGCGAGGCCTGGACGTCGCGAAGGTGAAAGAACTCGTTGCGGATAACACGAAGGGGCGCACGCTGGGGTTCCTGGGTGAGCCGCAGGTGAACGTCGTGACGTTGAACCAGGCTTTGGCCGCGCTTGGCTGACGGGCACGGACCAGGGAGCATTCAGCTATGAGCAAGCGCGGGCATCTGCGGGTGTATCTCGGTGCCGCGCCCGGCGTCGGAAAGACGTACAAGATGCTGGGCGAGGGGCAACGACGGCGTGTCCGGGGCACCGACGTAGCGATCGGTTTCGTGGAGACCCACGGCCGAAAGAACACCGACGAGATGCTCGCGGGTCTGGAGCTCGTGCCGCGGAAGATCATGGACTACCGCGGTGCGAGCTTCACCGAGATGGATCTGGACGCCGTCTTGGCTCGCCGGCCAGCCGTGGCGCTCGTTGATGAGATGGCGCACACCAACGTGCCAGGCAGCCGGCACGAGAAGCGCTGGCAGGACATCGACGAGCTGCTGAACGCCGGGATCGACGTGATCACCACGGTGAACATCCAGCACCTCGAGTCGATCAACGACGTGGTCGAGAAGATCACCGGCGTACCGCAGCACGAGACGGTCCCGGACCGGGTGGTGCGGGCCGCGGACCAGATCGAGCTCGTCGACATGACGCCGGAGGCGCTGCGCCGGCGGATGGCGCACGGCAACGTGTACGCCGCCGACAAGGTGGACGCTGCCCTGGGCAACTATTTCCGGGTCGGCAACCTGTCCGCGCTGCGTGAGCTGGCGCTGCTGTGGCTGGCCGACCGGGTCGACGCCGGCCTGCAGCAGTACCGCGCCCAGCACGACATCGACTCCACCTGGGAAGCCCGGGAGCGCGTGGTCGTCGCGCTGACGGGTGGCCCTGAGGGTGAGACGCTGATCCGGCGGGCCGCGCGGATCGCGGCGCGGTCGTCCGGCGGCGATCTGCTCGCTGTCCATGTCGCGCGGTCCGACGGACTGACCGGCGCCAACCCGGCCAAGCTCGCTCAGCAGCGTGAGCTCGTAGAAAAACTCGGTGGAACGTATCACCAGATTGTTGGTGACAATGTCCCCGAGGCTCTGCTGGCGTTTGCGAAGGCGGAGAACGCGACCCAGCTGGTGCTCGGCGGCAGTCGGCGCTCGCGGTTCGGCACGGCGTTCTCCGGACCGGGGATCGGCGCCACCACGATCCGCAACTCCGGCGACATCGACGTACACATCGTCACCCATGCGGAGATCGGCCGTGGCAGGTTGCCGCGGACTCAGGGCAGCCTGTCGAAGCGGCGCAAGATCCAGGGATTCGTCCTCGGAATCGTTCTGCAACCGGTGCTGGCGTTGCTGCTGGGTCTCGGTGACGACTCGCTCAACCTCACCAGCAACGTGCTGGCGTTCCTGCTGGCCGTCGTCGTAGTGGCATTGGTCGGCGGGATGTGGCCGGCGCTGGTCACGGCTGTCGGCGGATCGGTCGTACTGAACTACTTCTTCACCCCGCCCACCGGAACGTTCACCATTGCCGAGTTCAACAATGTGCTTGCGTTGGTGATCTTCATCTTGGTTGCGGCGATGGTCAGTTCGGTCGTGGACCGGGCGGCACGCCGTACCAGGCAAGCGGCCCGGGCGGCCGCCGAGTCGGAGACGCTGGCCACGTTGGCGGGCAGCGTGCTGCGGGGCGAGACCGCGCTGCAGGCCTTGCTGGAACGGGTCCGCGAGGCCTTCGGGATGAACGGCGCCTGCCTGATGGAGTTGGCGGATGACGACCCGGGGGCGGTATGGCGGCCGCTGGCGTCAGCTGGGACGCTGACCTGCACTCGGCCGGAGGAGGCCGATGCGGAGATCCCTGCACGGGACGGCCTGGTGCTGGTCCTGCAGGGCCGGCAGTTGGTCGCCGACGAGCGACGTCTGGTCGGAGCGTTCGCGGCACATGCGGCAGCGCTCGTGGACAAGGCGCGACTGAGTGAGGTGGCTGCCGAGGCGAAGCCGCTCGCCGAGGCCGACAAGCTGCGTACGGCGCTCCTGCGAGCGGTTGGCCACGATCTCCGAACGCCACTCGCCTCGGCGAAGGCAGCAGTGACAAGTCTGCGCAGTGAGGACGTGGAATGGACCGAATCGGAGCGCAAGGAACTGCTGGAGACCGCTGACGAGTCGCTGGACCGGTTGTCGCGACTGGTGGACAACCTGCTCGACCTCAGTCGCCTGCAGGCCGGCGTACTGCCGATCTTCACGCGACCGATGGCACTCGACGAGATCATTCCGGCCGCACTCGCCGAGCAGGAGGACGGCGGCGCCCGGGTAACTGTGGACATCCCGGAGACGCTGCCCATGATCGACGCCGACCCAGCGCTGCTGGAGCGCGTGATCACGAACCTCGTCGGCAATGCGATCCGCTACTCACCGCAAGGCGAGGCGCCGCTGGTCACCGGGAGCGCGCTGGGCGACACCGTCGAGATCCGGGTGATCGACCGAGGGCCTGGGATCCCGCCGGCGGATCGCGATCGGGTGTTCGCGCCGTTCCAGCGTCTCGGCGACACCGACAACACGGTCGGCGTCGGGCTCGGTCTCGCGCTGGCGCGCGGGCTGACCGAGGCGATGCACGGCACGCTACAACCCGAGGAGACGCCTGGCGGCGGCCTCACGATGGTCGTGTCCTTGCCTAGAGCAACGGTTGACCACAGCGATCTGCCGGAGCCCGGAACCCGCGAGCGATCGCAGGCCGAGGATCCACAATGACTCTGTTGATGCCACGCCCCCGGCGCGGCGGGTCACGGGGCTGTGACTCCCGTCCTTCCCTCGTCGCTCCGGTCGCTTCGCTCCCTCGGCTCCTCAGTCCAGGACGGGAGGCCCCGTGACCAGGGTCTTGGTGGTCGACGACGAACCACAGATCACGCGCGCTCTGCAGATCAGCCTGAAGGCCCGTGGGTACGACGTGTATGTCGCGGCGACGGGAAAGGCGGCTCTGGAGATTGCAGCGCAGAAGCCACCGGAGTTGGTGATCCTCGACTTGGGCCTGCCGGACCTCGACGGTATCGAGGTGATCCATGGCATGCGCGGCTGGACGGATGCGCCGATCGTGGTGCTGTCGGGGCGCATCGAGCAAGCGGACAAGGTCGAGGCGCTGGACGCCGGCGCTGACGACTACGTGACGAAGCCGTTCGGGATGGACGAATTGCTCGCTCGGATGCGAGCTGCACTGCGGCGGAGCAGCTCCGTCCAGGAGCAGCCGATCCTGATGGTCGGCGATATCCAGATCGACCTGGTGGCCAAGCGGATCACGCTCCGATCGGGTGCCGACGTCCGGCTCACGCCGACAGAGTGGCACCTGCTCGAGGTCATGGTCCGTCACCCAGGCAAGCTGATGTCCCAGAACCAGCTCCTCACCGAGGTCTGGGGTGCGGGGTACAGCACCGCCGGCGGAAACCTTCGCTTCTACATGGCCCAGCTCCGCCGCAAGCTCGAACCGGACCCTGCCCGCCCCAAGCACCTCCTCACCGAACCAGGCATGGGTTACCGCTTCGAGCCCTGAATCACGACAGCTCGTGCGTCGCCAGGGCGGCGCCGACCTGGTCCGCCAGTGTGACGGCGACCTGCAGTTGTGCGCGGGACGGACGGACGGAGCGAGTCGATGCGACCAGGAGGAACCGCCCGCGTGTGATGCCGTCGTGCTGAACGCGGAGTTCGATCTCGCTGTCGGTCGGCAGCCCGAACCGCAAGACGTCGACGTCCCAGCCTCGTCGAACAACCGTGCCGTCCCGGAGCACGGCGGCCGGCGCGACCTCACGCGTGTCGCTGTCGAACTGACAGTCGTCCACGTCCAGGAGCTCGACCAGTTGCTCGGCCACGTGCTCGACTAGGGCTTCGGTGCTCGAGTTTCCGGCCGCGACCAGACCTGCGGTCTGGACGACGCCGTTCAGGTAGCCGCGCTGCCTACTGGCGCGAGCGTGCTGGCGACGCCCCCAGAGCGCCACCTCGGCGACCGCGATGCCGACGAGAGTCAGCAGTACGGCGGTCTCGATGTCGGCCTGGCTGGTGATAGTGAAGTGCTGGTAGGGCTGGGTGAGGAAGAAGTCGAACCACACGGTGCTCGACAACGCGGCAACGATTCCCGCCCACCGCGGCCCGGTCGCCGCTGCTATGACTACGACGAGGACCAGCACCAGAGCGGTGTTCGTGTTCTCGAGGTCCTCGCGGAACGGAGCGATCGCCGCACAGACCGCGAGCGGTCCGACGGCCGCGCCCAACACCACCACTCCGCGTCCCCGCTGACTTCTGTCGAGGAGTCGCCTCACCAACGTCACGTTACTAGCTGCTTCAGTGCGCGGTGTTAGAGCGACGTGAGAAGAGTGAGGAGCGGTGTTAGGAAGTTGTCAGGAAGGATGCTGACGGCACCTGTCACACGGTTGGCTTGGGCCGTGAAGGTGTTAGAGCTGCCGAAGAGGTTCCTGGTCGGGCGGCCGTTGCGCAGCGAGCGGTTGGACGAGACGCTCTTGCCGAAGAAGCTCGCGCTGCCGGTGTTCTGCAGCGACCCACTTTCTTCGAACGCGTACGCGACCGAAGAGATCCTGCTCATGCTCAGCCTCGGCGGCCTGACTTTGCTCCACCTCACGCCGTGGATCGCCGCGGTAGTCGTCGCACTACTCGTGGTCGTGGTGGCGTCGTACCGGCAGACCTGTCACGCCTATCCCAATGGCGGTGGCGCCTACGCGGTCAGTCGCGCGAACCTCGGCGAGAACGCGTCTTTGGTGGCTGCGAGCGCGCTGCTGGTCGACTATGTGCTGACCGTGGCGGTGTCGGTCGCAGCCGGCGTACAGAACATCGTTTCCGCTGTGCCCGCCCTCGGCCCACATGCCGTGGTGGTGTCGATCGGGATGATCGCATTGCTCGCAGTGATGAATCTCCGTGGGATCAAGGAGTCCGGTACGGCGTTCGCGATTCCGACGTACGGCTTCATCGCGATCGTGCTGACGATGATCGCGGTCGGTTTCGGCCGCCTGCTGAGCGGTCACGCGGTGCACGCGGAGTCAGCGCCGTTCGGGATCACGCCGGCGACCCAAACCAGTGGGTTGGTCGTTGTCCTGTTGGCGATGCGGGCCTTCGCGTCGGGATGTACGGCGCTGACCGGCGTCGAGGCCGTGAGCAACGGCGTGCCGAATTTCAAACCGCCGAAGAGCAAGAACGCCGCGGGCACCCTGGCGATCATGGGTGGGATCACGATCGCCATGTTCGCCGGCATCACCACCTTGGCGATGACCTCGCACGTGCACGTCGTGGATGACCCGGCTCGGCTGATCGGGGCGCCGGAGGGATACGAGCAGCGCACTGTCATTGCCCAGGTCGCCGGCGCGGTGTTCGGCGGCTACCACTCGATCGGCTTCTTCGCCGTACAGCTGTTCACGGCTGCGATCCTGATTCTCGCGGCGAACACGGCGTTCAATGGCTTCCCGATCCTGGCGTCGCTGCTCGGCCACGATGGCTTCCTGCCTCGGCAGTTCTCGCGGCGAGGGGACCGGCTGGTGTTCAGCAACGGGATCGTGATCCTGTCGGCGCTCGCCGGTCTGCTGATCTGGGTCTTCGATGCGAGTACGACGCGGTTGATCCAGCTGTACATCATTGGCGTCTTCGTGTCGTTCACACTGAGCCAGTTCGGCATGGTCGTGCACTGGACACGCAAGCTGAGCGACGCGCCGCTGTCCGTGGTGCGCGCGTCGATTCAGCGGTCGCGAGCGATCAACGCCCTCGGAGGCGTGTTCACCGCGGTCGTTCTGGTCGTTGTCCTGATCACCAAGTTCACCCATGGCGCGTGGATCGTCGTACTGGCGATGCCGGCGCTGTTCCTGCTGATGAAGGGCATCCGGCGGTACTACAACCGGGTGGCTGCTGAACTCGAACCCCGTCCGGGTGGCGTTACGCTGCCACCGCGGGTCTTCGCGATCGTCCTGGTCTCCAAGCTCCACGCGCCGACGCTTCGAGCCCTCGCTTATGCGCGAGCCACCCGTCCGACCTCGCTGACCGCGGTGACGGTGAGCACCGATGACGATGCCTCCGACGCCCTGCTGCGCGATTGGAGCGAGCGGGGTATTTCAGTACCTCTGAAGGTGCTCCATTCGCCGTACCGCGATGTGACCGGCCCGGTGCTCAGCTATGTCAAGGATGTACGGCGGACCAGTCCACGTGACCTGGTCGCGGTATTCATCCCGGAGTACGTCGTCGGCCACTGGTGGGAAGCGCTCCTGCACAACCAGAGCGCCCTGCGTCTGAAGGCCCGGCTCCTGTTCCAACCTGGCGTGATGGTGATCAACGTCCCGTGGCAGCTCGGCTCAGCAGAGGTTCTCGAGGCTCGCCGAGTCGATTCACCAGACGAGATTCCTGGCCAGACCGTGCCCGCCAGGCCGAATGTCCCAAGCTTGTGACGGCTCATGTCATCGATGAGGTGCGCGCACCACTAGCGAGTATCTGGTCGAGCTGATACCGGAGTGATCGGTGATGGCGAAGCGCATTGTCGTTGAGGGCAACGGAACTCAAGAGAGTCAGGTCGCACTGCACTGGGCGGTTGAGGCGGCCCTCCTGCGCGGCGCGTCGGTCACGGTGGTCCGGTCTCGGTCGAATCAACTATCGCCGCGTACACCGATCGGCCGGGGCGGGTCAGCGTCGCCTGCGCCGGCTCAGGACAACGCCGAGGTCGAACTCGACGTCGCTGTGCAGTACGTCCGGGATCGGCTCGAGTACGACAGGGGCATTGGATGGCTGACCGATCTCGACCCGGTAGGCGCGCTCCTCCACCAGGCAGCCCGGTCCGACGTGATCGTCCTCGGTGCTAGGTCACCCAGGAATCTCTCCGCCGCGGTACAGGGCTCCGTTGCGACCTCGCTCGTAGCGAAGGTTTGTTGCCCGGTGGTCGTGGTACGCGGCGAACAACGCATCGGTCCCGTCGTCGTGGGAGTCGACGGCTCGCCTGAGTCGGAGGAGTGCGCTTGTGGTGCATCACTTCGGCAGCAAGGACGGGCTGCGCGCCGCTGTGGACGCCTATGCGGGGCAGGCTTTCGACTCGCTGTTCACGATGAACGAGCACGATCTGGTCGAGTCGATGACAGGGGACAGCTGGGCGTCCGTGGCGGAGATGTTTGCGCGTGCGTTTCCGCCGGGCTCGCCGCTGCCTGCGTACCTCCGCCGCTTGCTGCTCACCAACGATCCCGCCGGCGCGGCGTTGTTCGGCCGTTGGTTCGCCCAGACTCGCCACCTGCTGGACACCATGGGCGAGCTCGGCGCCACCCGGCCGAGTGAGGACGCGGCGGTTCGGGCTGCGTTCCTGCTGGTCAACGACCTGGCGGTACTGCTGCTGCGGAATCAGGTTGCGGCGGCGATCGGAGTCGACCCGCTCACACCGGAGGGCATGTCCCGCTGGGCCAAGGAGGTCACCGCCGTCTACCAGCAAGGCGCCTTCGTGTCCGCGCCCGAGGAGGAGCATTCGTGAAAGACGTTATCCATATCCAGACACTCACCAAGACCTTCGGAAAGTTCGTGCCCTCGACGGCCTGGACCTGACTGTTCGTCCGGGCGAGGTACATGGCTTCCTCGGCCCGAACGGGGCGGGCAAGTCGACGACCATCCGTATCCTGCTCGGGTTGATCCGGGCCACCGGCGGTCACGTCGAACTGTTCGGGGCCGATCCCTGGCGGGGAGCCGAGAAACTGCATGGTCGTCTGGCCTACGTCGCCGGGGACGTCGCGTTGTGGCCCGGCTTGACCGGCGGCCAGTGCCTCGACGTGATCGGTACGACGTACGGCGGTGTCGACGAGATGCGCCGGGAGCAGTTGATCGAACGCTTCGAACTCGATTCGACGAAGCGGATCCGGGACTACTCCAAAGGCAACCGGCAGAAGGTTGCCTTGGTGGCCGCGCTGTCCGCGCAGGCCGAACTGCTCGTCCTCGATGAGCCCACCTCCGGGCTCGATCCCTTGATGGAGCAGGCCTTCCAGCAGTGTCTGCACGAGCGCCGCGAGGCTGGTGTCACGGTGCTGCTGTCCAGCCACATACTGGGCGAGGTGGAGGCGCTGGCTGATCGGGTGAGCATTGTTCGGCACGGGCGTACGGTGACCACCGGCAGTCTCGCCGACCTGCGCCGTCACACCCGTACGGCGGTGCACGCTGTCACCAGCCGCGAACCCCAGGGGCTCGCCCGAGCCGATGGGGTGGGCGACTGGGTCTCCGAACAGCTGGACGGACGGGTGGATCTTCGGTTCACGATTGACGCCGACCACCTCGACGCGGCGATCGGCAGGCTGCATGCCGCCCGGATCCACGCTCTGACTGCCACGCCGCCGAGCCTGGATACGTTGTTCCTGCGCAATTACGGAGACGCTCTGGATGCGCAAGAGACCGGCGAGACCTTTGCGGAGGCCGCGCAATGAGTGCCGCCGACCGTCCAGTGGTTCGGCGTCGGCGCGGCCTGGGCATCGTGGCCGGGATTGTTTGGCGCACGCGCCGTCGCGGCATCGTGGTGTGGGTTTCCGCCCTTGTGGCCGGCATGGTTGGGACGGCCGCGGCTGTGGCCGGCATGTACGACACCCCGGCCAAGATCCACACCTACGCCGAGGCGGTCACGTCCGGCAGCGCGCTGGCGGCGATCAACGGGCAGGTCGAGGGCATTGACAGTTTGGGCGGGGTGATCCAGGACGAATTCGGATTCCTGGCCTCGTTCTTGCTGCCGTTGCTAGGTATCGGCCTGGTCGCCGGCTCGACGCGACGTGAGGAGGAGTCGCGCCGGCTGGAGACGATCCTGGGCGGCCGGATCGCCCGGCCTCAGCCGGCCCTGGCCGCCCTTGCGGTCGCGACCGCGGCGATCGTCGTCACATCCGTTCTTTTCGTGGGTGGACTTGTTCTCGCCGGGGTCTCGGCGTCCGGCGCCATCCTGTACGGCGCAGCGCTCGGCGGACTGGCATTCGTGTTCGCCGGCTTCGCGGCACTGGTGGCACAACTGGCGCTGCATTCGCGCGGTGTCTATCTGTGGAGCCTGATCATGCTGGCCGTCGCCTACGCGCTCCGCGGTGTCGGCGACGCGACCCAGACCTGGTTGACCTGGCTGTCTCCGCTGGGCTGGGCGGAGAAGACAGCGCCGTTCGGAAGTCAGCGGTGGTGGGTGCTCGCCATCCCCATCGTCGTCGGACTTGCCCTGGGCTGCGCCGCGGTGTGGCTGGCCGGCCGTCGCGACGTCGGCAGCGCCCTCCTGGGAGGAAACGCCGGGCCCCCGCGAGCGGGGCGGCTCCAGCGGCGGCCGATCGGCTTGGCGGTGTGGATCCACCGACCGGCGGCGTTGGGCTGGCTCGCCGGCGGGATTCTGCTGACCGCGATGATGGGCTCTCTGGCCCAGCAGTTGCTCGACGCAATGGCCGGGAATCCCGCGTTGGCCGAGTCCATGGGCATCCAAGGCGGCCGCCCGCTGAACGGATTCGTTGCCGTGACC
This sequence comes from Kribbella sp. NBC_00709, assembly GCF_036226565.1. Lineage (GTDB taxonomy): Bacteria > Actinomycetota > Actinomycetes > Propionibacteriales > Kribbellaceae > Kribbella. The sequence goes on along the minus strand of NZ_CP108996.1, from coordinate 8,666,174 downwards.
CAGCTCTACCTCGCGGTCGTGGCCGGGGGATACGTCATCCAGGCGATCGGCACTCTCCGTGCCGAGGAGGCCGACGGACGCCTGGAGACGCGACTGGCCGGTACTGTCTCGAGACTTCGCTGGCTGGCGGCTCACACCGTCGTCGTTGCGGGTGGGTTGGTTCTGATTGTCGTCGTCTCGTCCTTGGTTCTCGCGGTCTCGACTGCGTGGTCTGTTGGAGATGCCCACGATTTCGGCGCGATCATGAAGGCGGGCTTGGACTACCTGCCGGCAGAGCTGGTGCTGGCAGGTCTCGCGCTGGTGCTGTTCGGCTGGTGGCCGCGCGGCTTCGGCCTAGCCTGGGCTGGCTACGCCGTGGTCACCTTCATTGCGTTCTTGGGTCCCGGGCTGAAGCTCGCGCGATGGGTGCTCGACCTCGCCCCGACGACGCACGTCGGAAACCCTCCGCTCGGCGCGGTCGATGTCGGAACCCTCTCCGCACTGACCGCCGTTGCCACGGTGTTGGTGCTCCTCGGGTTCGTCGCCTTCAACCGTCGCGACGTACCACAGGCTTAGCGGGTCCGACGCCGACTATTCGTCGGGCAGTTCGGCCTCGGCCTCGGCTGCGACGTTGCGGATGCCGCGTGGCCGGCCGGACCGGACCCACATCCGGTACAAGGCTGCGGCGATGGCGAGCGCGGCACCGATGGAGATCACCGGGTCGCCACGGGTGAGGTTGACCACGAGGGTGAACCCGACCGCGGCCGCTCCGACGATGTTGATGGCCAGGAACCCCGGGCGGTGGTCCTGTACTGAAAAGCGAGCCATAGCGACGAGTCCCGCGAAGAAGCTGACGAAAACCGAGGCCGCGTAGAACAGCACCAGTTCCTGGTCGCGTCCGCCGGCCGCGGCGGTGACGGCGCCGGCGGCGAGAGCAAAGACCGCGACGGCCCAGTATGGGGTGTGGTGAGCGTTGGTGTGCCCGAGCCACGCAGGCAGGATGCCAGTCTTGGTTCCGTCGGAATGGGTGCGACGAGCCAGCGCCTTGAACAGGCCGGGACCGGCCTGGAAAGACGAGCTGGCCGCAGACAGCAGCAGCAAAGCGGTGGCGAGCTGGAACATGGCGAACACGGGCCCAGACGCTGCGGCCCGGGCCAGTTCGGCGATCTGGGTGCTGTTTTCGTGCGGTACCCCGATACCGAGCCGGACCGCTTGAGCGGTCAGACCGAGCGTAAGGGTCCCGACTACAGCGAGGGTCAGCCACAGCGTCGCGCGCCCGAACCGGCGTCGGCCGGGGTCGTCGAGCTGGCCAAGTTGGGCGATCGCGGACGACGGTGCCTCGATGCCGGTGGCCAGTGCCATCGCGACCGGGAACGCGAGCGCGACGGCAAGGAGGGGAGAATGGCCTGGATCGGTGCTGGAAGGTCCCGTTGGGTGCGGTGTGACGAACAATGCGGACACCAAGATCACGACGGTCAACGCGATGAACAGAACCGTCATGACCGCGAACACCGTCCGCCCGAGATGGCCGAACCAGGTCCCGCCTGCAACCACAAGCACGAGGAGTAACGCCAGTACGACCCGCCACGGTGCCAGCGCCGGAACGAATGCGATGAGTGCGGACGCACCGGCGGCGGAGCTGATGGCGATGGTGAGTACGAAGTCGACCACCAGGGCACCGATCGGTACGAACGCAGCACCTTCGCCGAAGGCCTCCCCTGTGGCCGCCGCCGCGCCACCGCCTTGGGGATAGCGGGCGACGAGCTGGTGGTAGTTGACGATGACCACGACCACGATCGCGACAACCAGCCCCATGGTCGGCAGCAACAATTCGAGGTCGCCGTGCAACGCTCGCAGCGCCGCCTCGATCGCGTAGGCCACCGATGAGACCGGATCGGCCATCACAGCGAACGCGAACGCGAACAGCAACACCGAGCGGCTGTTCAATAGTTGCCTCGCCGATCGTGGCCGGGCACCTGGACGGCCAGTCCGCTCAGTTCTCATCTGCGCCTTCCGCGATAGCGACTCTTGACTCGGGTCGGGGTCCTTGGCTCAGCACGGGACCCTATGCCCCGGTTGATGCTCCCTCACTCCCGCCGTCCCAGACCTGTCATCGACCGGCCGAGGAGAAACGAACTGCTGGAGGCATCCGGTCAGGTGGTGGTCAGGAAGTCCCGGACGGCTTGTCTGGCGCTGTCGGCCTCCGGACCGATCCAGAACAAGTGGGTCGGCGAGTCCAGAGCGACGAGCTTCGCGCCCGGGATCGCGGCGGCGAAGTCCTCGGCATGCGCGAACCTGACGCCGCCGTCGTGGCGGGAACCGGTGATCAGCGTCGGGCACGCGATTCGTTGGAGCAGCCAACGGCGGTACCGGCCGGAATCCGCGCCCGACTGCCGCAGGTCGTTGCCGAACCCGCGGTCCGAGGACATGGTGCGGAACATCGTCCGCGCCCGCTCGCGGTCGTACTGTTTCCACGATGGCCACCATTGCTCGACGGGGAGCGTCGACAATGGGGCGCACAGAGCACGCAGGCCGGATTCGGTGCCGGCGAGGCGCGTGATCGCTGCCCAGGTCGCGTGCTGGATTCGAGGCCCGAACACCACCGGCCCCGCGATGCGTTCCGCGGTCGAGTCGGGATAGGGCAACGTCGATGGCGCGCCGCTGTGGAGGATCAGACGCTTGGCGCCGATGTGCGCGGAAGACGCGGTCGGTACGGCCTGCAGAGCGCCGTAGGACACCCCAACAACCGCGGCGATCTCGGTCAGGCCGAGGGCGGCGCATACCTTCTCGACGGCGGGCATGAACTCCAGGGCGGACAGGTCACCGACCTGCGTACGGCCGTAGCCGGGCCGAGAGAAGGCTACAACCGAGTGCCCCAGACCGGCGTACAACTCCCAGCCGCAATCGACGCACGCCGAGCAGTGTCCGCCGGGAAAGAACAGGACCGGCGGGCCGGGAGCGTCGACTCGCGCGATCTCGACGTCTCCGAGCGCGGTGGTCACGATCTCCGGGCTGTCCATGGAGACATCCTGTTTTACGCTCGGAGTCGGCGCGACCTCACATTTGGCTGTCGATCGTCACCTTCTGGACCCTCGCCTCGGGCTACTCGGGGCCGAAGGGATGCGGGACAAGCACAATCCGCCTTGCTTTCCTGCGTTCCGTGCGGACCCGGTGCGGGTCGTGGATTGCAGTGTGCAATGCTTGCAGCGCACAAGTTACGGAGGCGCGGATGGCGAGCGCATCACACGCGACAGCTGGTCGGACGGACGGCGAGGCCGATGTCTGGTCCGAGTAATATGCCGCCGCTGAGCTGGGGATCCTTCGTTGGCAGCTGGGAGCTGGCGCCGGGTTGGCTGGCGCTCTGCCTGTTGCTCGCGGGTGGGTATTGCGTCCTGCGGATCCGGGGCCGGAGGCGGTCGACGGTTCACCTCTGGCGGGCGGTGTCGTTCGTCGGCGGCTGCGCGTTGCTGTGGATCTGTGTGGCTTCCGGGATCGGTGGCTATGCGATGGCGGTCTTCTGGATGCACATGGTGCTTCACCTGCTGCTCATCATGGTCGTGCCCATCCTGCTCGTCCTCGGGCACCCGATCACCGTCGTACTCGAGTCCCTTCCCGCCGGCCGCCAGTCCCGGGCGCGGTTGTTCGTGGCCTCGCGACCGGTCGGTGTCCTCACTCATCCGGCCACCGGCCTGGTTCTCTATACAGTGGTGATCATTGGGACTCACCTGACCGGGTTCATGGACCAGATGGCGATGCATCCCTGGCTGATGACGGCCGAGCAGGTCCTGTACGTCGCCACCGGGTACCTGCTGTTCCTGCCCCTGCTCGGTGAGGAGCCGATCCGCTCGAACGCGGGGTATCTGCTGCGGTTCGTGCTGTTCCTGATCGCGATGGTGCCGGACACCATCGTCGGCATCGTGCTGCTCCAGGCCACTCTTGACCCGTTCCCGGTGATGATGCGCAACCACCCGTCGTGGGCGCCTCCGGCCTTGACGGACGTCCACACTGCCGGCGGACTTATGTGGGCTGTCGGTGACGGGCTGATGATGTTCGCCGCCGTCGGGCTGATGATCAGCGTCGCCACCTCGCCCAGCAAGCGCGAGCGGATGACCGGCCGTTGGCTGGACGCCGTACGCAGCACTGTGATCGCGACCGAGGTCGGGGCCGATCCCGCACAACAGCTCGATCCCGACAGCGACGAGGCACACGATGCCTACAACCGCATGCTCCAACGGCTCGCTGCCGACCGTGGCGCCGACCCGGAGAAGCGGCTGTAACCTCAGCTGCCGAGAGGTCTGCGGGGTTTGACAGCAAGGCGACGCCGGCAACGGTCGCCCCCAACGACCGCCGCCCGGCGTCCACCCGGCCCGACTCTCGCGCCAGCTGACCGTCGGACCTGGCTACGACGCTAGACGAGGAAACAGGTGCTCTCCAGTCGGACGAGACCATCATCGCGGAACGTCAACAAGTCTCAATACCCGCGTCAACGGCACGACACGGGCGGCTGTCTTGACGCCACGACCGGAGTCAGACGACATGCTGGATTGCTCGCACTCGTGGGGCCTTGAGGTAGACGGACAGCTTCTGTCTCCACTCGGGCATCGCGAACTGTGGATAGCGTCCAGGCTCGACGACGAAGACCACCTCCTGGCTGCCGGTGGCCTTCACCAAGGCGCGCGCACCGGCCAGCATGTCCCCGTGAGTGATCGCGACAGTGACATTGCCGCCGCCCACCGTCCTGAGGTGCCTGGCGCTTTGCGCCATGATGTTGGCGAGGTCGGTGGCGGGAAAGTCGTCGTCTCCGGGTGGCAGCACATTCATGCGCCGTGCGAGCGCGGCGGACCCGAAGGTGTCTCCCGGCCGCACGCCGAGCATCGCGAGGCCGCTGTCGCCGTGACTCGCTTCCTTGGTGGCGATCAACAGGTGATAGTCCACCGGGCCGTCGACGGCTTCGTACACGGTCGCCGCGGACGCGTCGTGATCGGACAGTTCACCTTCGACCGCAACAACAATCTGATGAGGCATTGTCCATCGCTCCACTTGTCGTGCCCGATGAGATCCAGTACCCCAGGAATCACTTCCTACGCAGAGCAATGTGCACCGCCACCGCGAAGACCGTCGCGATCGCGATGATCGAGATCATATTGGTCGCATGACCCATTGTTGCCTCCGGCACCGATCACTGTTCGACGAGGGGCACTTGTGGGAGGTCGGCTGAGGTGACGTTCAGTTCGCTCTCGACTAGTACGGCAACATCGAACCAGCCGCCTGCGCTGTCGCCTGTGTTGCGAGCCTGATGGAAGGCGCCCGCGGCACCGGACGCCTTGTCGAGCCGAGTCCTTGTCGGTCTCCTCTCATCGACGTGAACCTGGTTCCACACCTACCCGCCACCTCGTTGTCGCCAAAGCCTCCTCCGCCAGTCGTCAAGAGAACTCAAGTTCACCCGCTGGCGTCGTGTAGGAGGAATGTCGGTGGTTCGCCAGACAGGATCGCGTCCGAAGCGAGCCAGGCTGCCGTTGCGCGAGGATGACGGCGCTCGATCTCGGCCAGCAGATGCTGTCGAGCCCTCGCGGCCGTCACCGTGTTATCGGCATGCTCGGCCTCCAGGGCCTTCAGCAGTTCTGCCGCGGTCGCGCACCACACCTTGTAGAGCTCGGCGTCCGACCATTCCGACAACTGCCCGCGTGCAGACGGATCTGGTTGCGTGCTCATGTTGGGCCTGGTGCCTCGTCGTACCAGGCGCCGAGCAGCCGCCGCGAGCATCGACCAGATGCTCTGGTGACCGTCCATCCTCAGTTCCACCGCTCCTAACTTGTTCCGGCTTCCGATCCTGTCTAACCCGACCAAGGTGCTTGGGCCCGGTGCGGCCACCGAACGTCATCTGATCTCAAAGTCCCCGCAGTCCGCTCGCCAAGTCTGGTCGTGGACTGAGACGACCGGAGTTGTCGGGACCAAATATTGCATAATGCAATTCATGTCCGCTGATACGTTGACCGTTGCCCGAGGAGCGTCGTACCGAACTGGTCCGCGCCGGCTTCTGCGCGCCGCGAACTCCGGACTCCTGATCCTCGCTCTCGTGGTCGGTGCCGGTTCGGCGGGCTTCGCGGTCCTGTTCCGTTGGTTGATCACGACCTTCACCGGACTGGCGACCGGCCATGTCGACTATGCTGCAACCCCGGGCGCTTCCCATCCGGGTTTGCCTGGACTGGGTCGCTGGTTCTTGCTCGGGGTGCCTGTGCTGGCCGGACTCCTGTATGGACCGCTGGTGCACTTCTTCGCCCGGGAGGCACGCGGTCACGGCGTCCCGGAGGTCATGTACGCCGTGAGCCGAAACGGTGCCCGGATAGCGCCGCAGGTTGCTGCCGTGAAGGCGTTGGCGTCCGCATTGTGCATCGGTGGTGGGGGATCGGTGGGACGCGAAGGGCCGATCGTGCAGATCGGATCCGCGCTGGGGTCGACGGTCGGTCGCCTGGTTCGGGTCCCCGAGCCGCGGTTGCGGGTGCTCGTGGCCTGTGGCGCGGCCGGGGGAATCGCGGCGACCTTCAACGCCCCGTTGGCGGGTGTCTTCTTCGCGATGGAGCTGATCCTCGCCGACTTCACCGCGCAGGCGTTCGGGATGGTCGTGATCTCGGCGGTCACGTCGGCGGCGATCGGTCGCGCAGTACTCGGCGATGTCCCGTTCCTCGCCCTGCCGCAGTTCTCGGTCGACCACGTGGGCCAGTACGGCCTCTTCGCCGCCCTCGGGTTGATCGCCGGGGTCGTCGGCGTCGCCTTCACCCGCGTCCTCTATCTGATCGAGGACGCCTGTGACGCTGTCTGGCGAGGCCCGGAGTGGCTGCGCTCCGCGGTCGGTGGAGTGCTACTGGGACTCTTGCTGATCGCGCTCCCCGAGATGTACGGCGTGGGTTACCCGGTGCTCGGCCATGCGATCCTGGGCGAGTACGGCGTCGCGTTCCTGCTGCTGCTTGCGGTCGGGAAGATGGCGGCCACGAGTCTGACGATCGGTATCGGCGGATCCGGTGGTGTCTTCGCGCCGAGCCTCTTCATCGGCGCCATGGTCGGATCCGCGTTCGGCGCTGCCGCTCATCTCGTGCTGCCCGGGACGGCCGGAGCGGTGGGTGCCTACGGGCTGATCGGCATGGGCGCGGTCTTTGCGGGTGCCGCGCGGGCGCCGATCACCGCGGTCGTGATCATGTTCGAGCTCACCGGCGAGTACTCGATCATCCTGCCCCTGATGACCGCGATCGTGCTGGCCACAGGAGTCAGTCACCTGTTGTCGGGCGACACGATCTACACGCTCAAGCTGCGTCGCCGTGGTGTGGATCTGGGGCGCGCGGAGACCATCGGTACGGCGGCGCGGATCTCGGTCGAGGATGTGATGACCGGCGTACCGGACGGCGTTCGCGGCGACAGCCCGCTCCGGGAAGTCGCGACGGTACTGGCGCGGTCGGTGTCCGGCGTACTGCCTGTTCTCGACGACGGCGGCGAGTACGTCGGCATCGTCACGGCACGGGTGGTCGCCGAAGCGCTCGCCGACGGGCGCCATGACGCTGCCCCGGCCTCACTCGTCCTCGAGCTACCGATCCTGGTCAGACCCGAGGACCACCTCGACCAGGCGATCGAGGCCCTCGACCGCAGCGGATGCGCCGCCGTCCCGGTGCTCGAAAGCAAACGCCTGGTTGGCTGGATCAGCTATCGCAAGACACTTGAGGCCATGCCGAGGGAGGTCGTGCGGTGACGCGCCGAATTCCGCGGAGGCTCGCGAGGTCGCCGATCCCGTTGTTCCGGGCGGGGCTGGTGATCGTGTCCGGCTACGCGAGCGGCGAAGCACCGGCGCGAACGCTGGACCTGCCGGATCTCGCCGGCGATGGCCCGCTGCCGGCTGATATGGCTATGAGGCTTCCGTTGGTGCGGATCGAGTTCGGCGATTAGCCTCTGCAAGAATCAGTCAGACCAAGCTGTGGAGGTGGAGCCGTGACCGGTGCAGCCAACCGGGCGGCCGAGGCTGCGCCTGAGGAGGCCGTCGACGAGGTGGTGGCCGCTGTCCTGACCGCGTCGCGGGTGCTTGTCGGCGTTTCGGCCAGGTCCCTGGCCCAGGTCGAAGAGTCGGTGACGCTGACGCAGTTCCGTACGCTCGTTGTTCTGGACGGTCATGGTCCGAGCCGGCTGAACCTGCTGGCCGAGCGGCTCGATGTGACCGCGTCGACGGCGTTGCGGATGGTCGATCGGCTGATCGCGGCCGGTCTGGTCGATCGGCGGGAGAACGCGCAGGACCGTCGTGAGGTCGTCATCGACCTGACGACGGAGGGACGGAAGCTGGTGCGCAAGGTCACCCGGAAGCGGCGGGCGGAGATCGAGCGGATCGTGCTCGCGATGCCTGCCGGGCGACGCCGCGAGCTCATCCGCGCGCTGGTGGCGTTCGCGGGCGCCGCCGATGAGCCGGCAGTCGTCGCGGAGGCCGCGAGCCGGCTCGGTTGGTGAGTCCGTCACCGCGCGCGCCTGCGCGGTACGGCGTACCTCGTCATCGGATCGTCAAATGCAGGTAGCTCCGATCTCAAACTCGAACCACGACAGTGGTATCACCACCTCGGCGCCGGCGCGAAGGATCCTCGATGATCGATACGACCCGCAGCCCTCCTCCGCAGCGGGCGATCCTACCGCTGTCGGACACCGAACTGGCCACTGGGTTGAGCCAGCTGCGCTGGCAGTTGCAGGCCCTGGTGATGGACGGGGTGTGTCTAGTGATCGTCGACGTGTCCGAGGTCGACCAGATCTCGTCGACGGCGCTGGCCGCCTTGCTCGACACCCATCGCGTGTGCCGGCGCCGCGGTGGCGGCGTGGTGATCCGCCATGCGAGCCGGAAGATGAGCGACGTGCTGCGGCGTACGGGCCTCGACCGCGTCTTCGACGTCGAAGCCGCGTGACCAGGAAGCTGCCTGATCAGGAACAGAAGAGGAAATGAACCCGCCCGAGCATGATCAGAGTTCGCCGCGTTACGTCGATGTGACGATCGTCGAGTTCGCGGCGCACACCGCCTACCTGGACCCTCTCACCGGGATCGGATACCTCGTGACACCCCGACCTGACCGCGATGTCGGCGCGTTGGCGTGTACGACGAGAACGGTCGTCTCGAGATCGCCGGCAGGACCGCTGACGGGCGGGAGGCATTGTGCCTCTACGGTGAGCCGACCGTCGAGGATCCGACTCTCGACGCACTCGACTGCGCGATCATCACCCTGGATATCGCCGCCGGCCTCGACCTTGACCTTGACCTTGACTTCGTCGCTCATCTCCTCGGCCGGCGACTCGCCTATACCTACGAGGTCGTCGCGCTGGCGCCCCTCGAACGGCTGGTGATGTGTACCGCTCAAGGTCCGTTTCCGTGGAGACCAGCTATGCGTGGTTGTCGGCCGGCGACACAGCCACGCGGATGACGCTGCGCAACCCGGGCGAACCGTCAGCCAGAGGTACGGCGCTGCGACGAGGACCGTGACCGCGGTCATCACAACGCCCTTTCGGGTGAGCTCCCAGAAGCTGATCGGGCGACCCTCGAGCGGCTCGCTGCCGATGGCACGACCCGGACCGGAGCGCGTCAGGCGCTGGTGGATGCCGGCGACGGTCGCCTCCCGGCGGCCGCCGTCCAGCATCCGGTCGGCCCGGGCCTCGCGCCTGTTCATGGCCCGGTCCGACGGCCACGGTAGACCGGGAAACGGTCGGTCTCCAGCCGGAGGAGACAATGGCCGAGGATCGTCAACAAGTCTCAATCCACGGGTCAACAGATCGTCAAGGACGACGGCCGCGCTTGTCGGGGGTACTCACTTTTTCCTGAGAGCTATATGCAGTGCGATCGCGAAGACGATCGCGATCGAGATGATCGAGATCGTATTGTTCATGGCATGTCCCGTCGGGAACTCGGGTGCGGATGTAGGCGTAGGGGGTGCTCAGATCCAGCGTCCGCATTCGATGCTCAGATCAATGGCCCTGACGGCGAGAAACCACTGGCATCGATCACCGGCATGCCGGCCCTGATCTCGCACAGCAGTAATGCCGTCTGGGTGGAGTTACGTCGAATCACCTGCCTCAGCGCTCGACGAGGTGGACCAGGGGCAGGTCCACCTGGGAACGCAGCTGTGATGCGAGGTCCCGGCCAAGCAGGCTCGCCAGCCGATGCCGTCCGGTCACGACGACAACCTCTTCGCTGTTGGTCCTCGCGGCTACCTCCAGCAACGCGCCGACAGGTTCCTGATCGGAGACGACTCCGGTGACGGGCGCCTGCAGTGCCTCCATGCGCTCGACACTCTTCTGCATCAGACGCTCGGCCTCTTCACGGGAGCCGTCGGCGCGAGCCGACGCGTCGCCGAGGGGCCTCACCAAGTGGTAGCGAAGCGGTGTGCTCTTCACCTGGTACATCTCGGTCATTCGCCTTGCGGACGTGCCGCTGAGTTCGTTCTCGACCAGTACTGCGACGTCGAACCAGTTATCGGTATCTGCGATCTCATCGAGCCGAGTCATCGTGCCTCTCCTGTCTCTGTCATGAAGCCCGGCTTCAAGACGTACCCGCCGATTCACCGACGCCAAAGGGTGCGGACCCCGTCGTCAAGAGAACTCAAAGCGGTGGCAATCACCTGGTCACGCCACGGCAAGGTGGGTTCCCTGGCCGCAGCCTTCTGCTGGACTCGGCTGCTCATCGTGCCGGTGTCGTCTGACCTGTCGATCTCGATGAATTGGCCGACAAGATATTGCTCACCGCAACGCATGACGTCAGAAAGGGACGCATCCGTCGTCATGAGATCGTCAAGAACCGGTCCGGCCGATCTCAATACGAGGTCGCAAGGGTGGTGCGGGTGACGCACAACCTCAAGACCTGCAGGATCCCGCTCGCCGTGGTTTCTGCCTACTATCACCGGAACCTCGACGTACAGCCGAGTCCGCCGCGCCAGGTCGCGGGGGACAGCGAGGTGTTCATCGAGATCGGGGACACCGGAATCGTCGAGATCTTGGCCATGGAGTCGGCCGCACATGTTGCGTACCTCGAGCCCCAGAGCGGAACCGGGCTCCTGGTGATGCCGCCACGGAACACAGACATCTTGGCAGAGGAAGGTTTCGCAGACCTGTCCTGGCCTGCCGAGTGGAGCGACTGTCCAGGAGCGGGGATGTCGTTGCAGAGCGCCGATCTGGTCCGGCTCCTCGACCGCCTCTCGACAGCGGGATGGACACTGCTCGAAGACGAGCGTGGCGATGTCGAGGTTGCCGGGGAAGTCGTCGGCGGCGGCACCGCGGTGTGCCTGTTCGCGGTCCGTACGTCGTTCGAACAACTCGTTCTCGAGAATCTGCACCAGGCGTTGACAGCGCTCCACGCCGCTGCTGATCTGCAGCACTTCCAGCCCTGAACTGATCGGTCAACAGGAGGCTGCAGGAAGTGCGGTGGCTCGCCGTTGAGCGCGGCGTCGGACAAGAACCATGCGTGGGCCTCATCCGGGTGTCAACTGCAAGACGGTTGTGAGTTGTCGACACCAAATATTGCTCAACGCAATTCATGTCGCCGAGATCGCCCGGACTTGTGTCGGCCGGCGGGATCACGTCGAGCTTCCTGCCGAGCGGCCGTACCCGGTTTGCCTCGGCGGTCGAGCCGGAGTACTTTAGGACAGTCGTACAGGACGAGTGTCCTAGAGGAGATGGGTGTGACGCCAACTGCGGAGCAGGGTGCCGAGGTGCGCCGCCGATTGTTGACGGCGGCAGTCGAGTTGATCCCGGAGCGAGGGTGGTCGGCTGTCAGCACCCGGATGGTTGCCGAGCGAGCAAGCGTGAGCCCGAGCGTGGTGCACTACCACTTCGCCTCGGTGCAGGCCCTGCTGAACGAGGCCGTTCTCACGTCCATGCGCCAGGTCCTGGACGAGGCCGGTGCCCGGATGGAGCGTGTGCGTACGTCGGCGGAGTTGCTGGACGCCCTGATCGGATCGGTGGATCAGTACTCCGGCACCGACACCATGTCCGTGCTGTTCGTGGAGGCCTACCTCGCGAGCACCCGGGACGCGCGGCTTCGTGAGCAGTTGGTTGCCGTGCTCAACGACCTGCGGGCACGACTCGCAGCCTGGCTGACGGATCGAGGCGTGCCCGAACCCGCAGCGACAGCAGCAGTCCTGGCGGCATCGATCGACGGGATTCTGCTGCATCGAGGCCTCGGCGCCGGACCGGCGACGTCTGCGGCCGCGGACGTGCTGCATCGTCTCGTGACCTGACAATCGACGGAGGTGGCGAATAGTGCGAGTGGTGATATGTGGTGCTGGCATCGCGGGTCTGACGCCGGCGAACGGGTTGGCGCCTGCCGGCCATCAGTTGGTGTTGCTGGAGCGGGCACCTCGGCCGCGACCGCAGGGGTACATGATCGACCTCTTCGGGCATGGATACGACGCGATGTCGGCGATGAGGTTGTTGCCGGCTCTGGGGATCGACACCTTGCGGCAGCATGTGTCGTTGTTGTCCGGAGGTGTTGACAAGTGACCCGGCGGATTCCGCGTGTCGTGGCGCGTGCGCCGATTCCGTTGTTCCGCTCCGGGTTCGGGTTCCTCATGGGGAACCGCCTGACGATGCTCGAGCATCGTGGCCGGGTGTCGGGGCAGGCGCGGTACGTCGTGCTGGAGGTGCTCGAGCGCGATCCGGACGGCCTGGTTGTGGTGTCGGGGTACGGCCGTGGCGCCCAGTGGTACCGGAACGTCCTCGCGGACCCTGTCGTGCGGGTGTGGTCCGGGCGGCGGCGGGGCGCCGGAGGTCGGGCGACAGCGATTCCGGCCGGTGAAGTCCCTCGTCGTCTGGAGGATTACCGGCGCCGGCATCGGCGCGCGGCCAAGGCGCTCGGGCGGACGCTGGCTCTCCCCGATCTGGCGAGTGATGGTCCGCTCCCTTCCGATATCGGAGCTCGGCTGCCCTTGGTGCGTATCGAGTACGCGGCCAGGTGAGCTGCGGCGTGGTCGCCCGCCGGTGTCGAGGAGTCCGTCACCTGGTGACTTCAGCGCGAACGGAGTGCGGCGTAGTCGGCGGCCGTCAAAGGCTCGGTGGTCAGCGCGCCGTCCGCGAGCAGAGCCTCGACCGGCTGGCCGTTCCGGGAGAAGGTCACTTCGTCGATGGTGGAGAGCGCGGTGACGGACAGCACGATCTGGCCGACGGCGAGAACGTTCTCGGTGGCGGACCTGCCGTCGGTTTCGCCGGAGAGCTCCAGGTCGACCCGCTTGCCTTGCACACCAGCCACAGTGAGGGTGAGCTCAGGCGGAAGTGCGGACGTGACACCGTCGGCCTGCTCTGTCGTGCTCGGTCCGGCCAGCAACGCCGAGATGACCGTCTGAAGGCGATCCGTGGGCGCTGGGCTCGGTGCGTCGCGAACGAACGTCACCAGCCGATCCTTCCGAGCGAACACCACCTGGATCGCCGGCTTGCCCGGTGTCGCCGAGGCTGGTCCGGATGTCGGGGAGCCGGTGCCTTGGAGGCGTGACGGCACGGCCGCCGGATCGATCGGTGCCGGTTGCCGCTGGACGGGAATGCCGCAGCCGGCGAGCAGGATGACTGCGAGGGCCACAAGTACCGCCCTCATGCGCCGGCCTCCGGGAGCCGGACGACGAACCGGGTGCCGCCGGCCGGCGACGCCGAGCACCACACGGTGCCGCCGTGCGCCGTCGCGGTCTCGGCGACCAGAGCCAGGCCGAGTCCGGTGCCCGACGAGGAACCTCGCCCGCCAGGCCCGGTGGCGAAGCGTTCGAAGATCCGTTCACGGTCGTCAGCCGGGATACCCGGCCCGGCGTCGTCGACGAACACGAGCAGGTCGCCCTCCGAGCGGGCGACCTCAACGCCGACAAGCCCATCCCCGTGGCGCTCGGCGTTCTCGAACAGGTTGCGGAAGAGACGCCCGAGGCGCGGTTTGTCGGCAACCACGTGCAGATCCTCGGGGCCGGTCAGGAGCGTCGCCTCGCGGCCGGTCTCCCCGAGTACCTGTCGTAGCAGTGAGGTCAGCTCAATCACTGTGCCAGGTCGCAGATCGAGCCCGCCGTCGGAGCGGGCGAGCTCGAGGAGATCCTCCAGCAGTCGCCGGAAGCGGTGCAGGTCGGCGGTGACCAGGTCGAGGACACGCTGTGAACGATCGGACAGCTCGTGCCGCCTGGCGTTCAGCAGGTCGACGCTGCCGACCAAGGTCGTCAGGGGCGAGCGGAGCTCGTGGCTGACATCGGCCGCCAGCCGTGCGTCCCGGTTGATGCGTTGCTGCAAGGTGTCGACCATGCTGTTGAACGAGCCGACGATGGTCGCGAGCTCCGGATCGAGCGTCGCCGGCAGCCGGGTGTCGAGATCTCCGCCTGCGATCGATGCCGCGGTGGCGGCGACCCGGTTCAGCGGGGTGACGACCGATCTGCTGCCCCATACGCCGAGGGCGGCTCCGGCGGCGGTCGCGAGCAGTGCGCCGCCTGACAGGATGCCGCTGAGTAGGCGCAGGGTGCCGTCCAGCTCGGTGAGCGGGGCGATCTCGTAGAACTCTGCCTGCACGGTTGGAATCGGCACGCCGATGACCATCGCGGGGCCGTCGTCGGATCGGAACCGTTGGCTGGTGGCGGTTCCGTCGGCGACGGCTTCGCGGACTGCGGACGGCACAGCGTCGCGGCCTTGATCCAACGATGACGCGTACCACTGGCCTTGCCATTTGAGGACGATCGTGTGCCCGGCCGGTGTACCGGCAGCGGTCAGAACGGCCGAGACGTCGGCGCCGGCGCTCTCGAGGCGGCGCTGGATGAACACCGCATCGGCGAAGGACTGATGTTGCACGACGCGCTCCCGCTGTGCCAGCAGATACCCGCGTGCGAGCAGGTAGGTGCTGATGGCAAAGACTGCTGATACCAGGAGAGCCACCAGCGCGAAGGCGAGGACCAACCGGTGCCGCAGGCCCAGGGCGCGAGGGCCGAAGGTCCCCGGGACGAACCTCATTGCGGATCCAGCCGGTAGCCCATTCCTCGCATCGTGACGACGATCTGCGGCTTGCCGGGATCGCGCTCGATCTTGGTGCGCAGCCGTCTGATGTGGACATCGACGATGCGCTCGTCCCCGTAGTACCCGTGCTCCCACACCGAGGCGAGTAGGGCCGACCGGCTGAGCACCCGGCCGGGCGGCTGGGCGAGCTCGACCAGCAGCCGGTACTCCGTGACGGTCAGCGGAACGTCGCTGCCGTCGAGTGTCACCGCACCTCGGGACGTGGACAGCACGAGCCGACGATCCGGGCCTGCGTCGAGGATGACGTCGGCCTCGACCGGATCGGTGCTGCTGCGCAGCCGTCGGCGCAGGGCGCGCAGGCGTGCAGTGATCTCCTTGATCTGAAAGGGTTTCGTGACGTAGTCGTCTGCTCCGGCCTCGAGCCCGGCAACGATGTCGTGGGTGTCGGAGCGGGCGCTGACGATCACGATCGGGATGTCGGTCATCCGCCGTACCTCGCGGATGCAGGTGTAGCCGTCCACCTCGCCGAGCATCAGGTCCACCATCATCAGGTCCGGAAGCGTGGATCGGACCTCGGCCAGGGCGGACGGGGTGTCGGCGGCCTCGGCGACCTGGTAGCCCTCGTCTTCGAGCGCGAGGCGCAGCACGGCCCGGATACGGTCGTCGTCCTCCACGATCAGAACTCGCATCGGCATGGCCCCATCGTCGCAATCATCGGTCCGGATGTGCCCTCCGGGTACCGCATGTCATCTGATCGTCAAGAAGGACGACGACCGATCTCAAAGTCGGCAGTGCACGGTGGTATCAACGCCACAACACTTCGGAAGGCGACAGCCGATGACCGATGCTACCCGTACTCCGCTCCCGCAGAAGGCCATCGTGACGATCTCCGATGCGGATCTGAGCAGCGGCTTGACCGCGCTGCGCTGGCGTCTGCGTAGTGTGGTGATGGAGGGGGCCTGCCTGGTCGTCATCGACCTCTCCGACATCGGTGAGATGTCGTCGACACTCCTGGCGGCTCTGCTGGACACCCACCGTGTGTGTCGCCAGCGGGGCGGAGGCGTCGTGATCCGGCACGCCGGCCGCAAGATGACCGACGTACTTCGCCGCACCGGTCTCGACCGCGTCTTCGCCGTCGAGGTCGCGTGACCCTGTCGCGTTGCAGGCTCTCCCGAGCCAGCTCGATCCGCCGGGGACGCCCAGCCCGGCTCTGTGAGGTAACACCGCCAATGAATCCGTTCGACCGCGACTCGACCCGCCGGCGCTACGTCGATGTGACCGTCGTCGAGTTCGCCGCCCACACCGCCTACCTTGATCCCGTCACGGGAACGGGGTATCTCGTGACGCCGCGCCCGCAGAACGATGTCCCTGCGCCTGAAGATCCCTTGGTCGAGGCGGCCTGGTCGGACTGTCTGGGCGGCCGAACGCGTGACGGCCTCTCGCTGTACGACGCCGATCGCCGGGAGGGCCTCGCACACCTGGCGGAAGAAGGCTGGGAGCCGCTTCTGGACGAGGCCGGTGAGATCGAGGAGGCCGGCTGGACGACGGACGGACGCCGTGCTCTGTGCCTGTATGCAATGCCGACCGCCGGCGAACCGTGCGTGGAAGCGCTGCACCACGCCCTGACGGCACTCGACATCGCCTCGGACGTCCACGTCCGAGTCCGTCGCGAGAACTCGCGAGACGACGACTGAGCCCTCAGGAGCTCACCAGGCGGCGCGGCAGCGCGGTCAGGCACGCGGCGCCGATCGCGCCGACCGCGAGGACGAGGTGGAGCCACGCGTCTGCGCCCGGGTCGGGCACGAGGCTGGGCAACGCCGGACTGTCGTCCAGTAGTCCGTAGCCGACGAGCATCAGCATCGCCCCGCCGACCGCGGCCAGGAAGACGACACACGTTCGAGTTGATCCGGCCGCCAGGAGCGCGACTGCGCCGAGGGCCAGGTGGGCGACAGCGTGTGCGAGGGGGGTCTGGAAGAGTCCCGAGACCACCGACTCAGGTCCCGGGATCCACGGCGCCAGACTGTCGACGTACTGGACAAGTCCGAAGCCTGCCAGCGAGATGAACGCACCTGCGAGCCACAGCGCGGCAAGCTGGGGTGGCGAGGGTGCGGGGGCTACTTCGGATCGCACTGGACGGTCTCCTCACTTCCGGCCGGCCTTCCCGGGTGTGCTGATGACAAGCGTCCCCTCAGTAGCCATCACCAGCACACCCAGCGGCGTGGCGTCCGGCCCCGATTCACCGGTGCGCCTCGGCCAGACTCGACGACAGAGCCAATCCCAGCCAGGATCAGCTGCCTGAACGGAACGTCAAGGGCTCTCAAAGTGCCCTCAACAAACGCTTCCAAGGCCATCAGACGTGCTCGACCGCATGCAGCAGCGGTACGCCGAGGTAGGCGCGAAGCCGCTGTTTCCGATCGGGCAGCACGAAGGCGGAGTAGTCGTCCGAACTCACGACGACGATCGCGTCCCGGCAGCCGATGGACTTCACCAGACTCCGCGCGCCGGACAGCAAGTCTCCGTGGGGTCACTGCCACGGCGACGTCTCCGGCTCTCAGCGAGCGGAGTCGCCTGGCGCTATCTTCGATGCGATGCCCGAGATCCACGGCTGGGTCGTTGCCGGTGACCGGCTCAGCTCCGCCGCGCCGTGCCACCGCAGGGGATCCGAAGGGGCCACGGGACAGAACACCTGGTTCCGCGACCCCCTGGTCGGTGGCACGGTGATCGTCCGCGAGCAGGAGGTGGTAGTTCACCGGCCCGCCGGGACCCGGAAAGAGGCCGGCTATCTCGGCTGCGTCGCGCTCGGACAGTTCACTCTCCACCACGACGACGACGTCGCGTGCCATCACATGCCTCCTCGGTCGGGCGACCGCGTCATGCTTCTGGTTCGCCGGCCGCAGACGCGGCGCTGGTGACGACCGCCGGGGTGTAGCGGTTCGTCACCAGCGCGCTGGCCGGCACAGCATCGGAAGCGCCGACCGAGGTCGGCCGGAACCGGAGCAGGGGACACCATCCACCTGACGGCGACGGATATCAGCCTGTGCCTGGCCTGACTATAAGCACGAGGACCCTGGATGTATCCGGTCGTCACGAGCTCTCAAAGCACGCTCAATCCGGCCGCAGCATCGGAGCACGACATGAACCCAGAGGCATGCCCACCTCGCACCGCACCCGTGACGTCAAGTCCCGACGGAGGAGTGTCGCCAGTCGCTGGCGGTCGGTCACGACGACTTCCGCACAGCGGGCCGTCGGTGGCGGTTAGGACAGGACGAAGTACCGCAGCCAGAGATAGGGCGCCGAGACGATGATGGTGATCGCGGTAATTACGACCCCTTTGCGGGTGAACTCCCAGAAGCTGATCGGGTGGCCGGCGCGCAACGCGATGCCGATCACGACGACGTTGGCGCTGGCGCCGACGGCGGTTGCGTTGCCGCCGAAGTCGGCGCCGGCTGCCAGGGCCCACCACAGGGCGTGGGCGTGGGCGGGGTCGGTGACGTTCTTGGTGAGTTCCAGGACGACGGGGCTCATAGTGGCGACGTACGGGATGTTGTCGACGATCCCGGACAAGACAGCGGAGACGACCAGGATGAGCATGGTGGCCAGCAACGGCTTGCCGTCGGTCGCATTGCCCACGGCTCGGGCCAGGTCGCTGATCAGGCCCGTCTTGACCAGCGCGCCCACCATGACGAAGAGCCCGGCGAAGAACAGCAGCGTCTGCCACTCGACGCTGCCCATGTAGTCCTTCGTCGGCACCTTCGAGATCAGGATCAGCAGGCCGGCGCCGAGAAGGGCGACGACTGCCGGCTCGATGTGAAAGATGGCGTGGCCGATGAAGCCGGTGAACACTGCCAGCAGGACGACCCCGCACTTGATCAGCAGTCGAGTGTCCTGGATCGCCTCACGCTCGTTCAGCCGCAGAACGTCCTCGACCCGATCTGGATCGGCAGCGAAGGAACCCTTGAACAACCGGGGCAGCACCAGGACGAAGACGAGCAGCTGGATCATGACCAGCGGGGTCAGGTGGATCAGGAAGTCGTTGAAAGTGAGGCCGGAGCGGCTGGCGATGATGATGTTCGGCGGGTCGCCGATCAGCGTCGCGGTGCCGCCGATGTTCGAGGCCATCACTTCGGCGATCAGGAACGGTACCGGGCTGATGCCGAGCCGGTCACAAACCAGGAGTGTGACCGGCGCGATCAGCAGCACCGTGGTCACGTTGTCGAGGAACGCTGAGGCGATCGCGGTGATCAGCGTCAGCAGGATCATCACCCGCAGCGGCGATCCTTTGGCCCGCTTGGCCGCCCAGATCGCGACGTACTCGAAGACGCCCGTACGGCGGAGCACGCCGACGATGATCATCATGCCGAGCAGGAGGAAGATGACGTTCCAGTCGATCCCGGTCTCCTGCGAGTAGAACGCATGGTCGGGGTCGGTGACGCCGAGCGCGAACAAAACGCCGGCTCCGCCGAGCGCGGCCAGCAACTTGTGCGTCCACTCGGTAGCAATCAGGACATACGCAGCGAGGAAGACGACCAAGGCGATCGCAGTCACGCGGCCGCCCCGGCGATCAGTGTGTAGAGACGACGAGCTCCAGCAGGCGGGACGCGGTGATCGCGCCGATGATCTCGTGGTCCTTCACAACGGCGACCAGTGGACAGCGCAGCCGAGCCATGATCGCCGCGACTTCGAGCACAGTGTCGTCGTGGTTGACGACCGGCAGCTCGACCGGCTCGGACGGGAGCAGCTTGCGGACCGTCAGACCGGCCAGCTTGCTCGCCACCTGATCGGCCAACGGCTCGTCGATCACCCTCGCCAGCGACGGATCGTCCTGGACATAGCTCGGCACCAGGAACCGCACCACCTGCGAGGCGGGCAACACCGAGTGCGGACGCCCTTTGTCGTCGATCACGATGAGCCCCGGCAGCCGACGGGTCGCCAGCAACGACACGGCCTCGAGGGCGTCCGTGTCCAGGCTGACCACTGGGAACTCCTCGGCCATCTGCTCTGCGTGCACCTTTGCACGATACGTCGAACTGAAGCCGTCGGCATGCAGTCTGCCGGAGTTCTAGCAGCGCTCTCATGCCAACTCCTCCGGGGTCGCTGATCGACCCGCACCCCGGCTCGGGGACGGGCACTGCCGACCAGACTTCCCGGCACTCCGTCCACTACCTTCCCCCATGGCAGGGGTCGGGAGCAAACAGATCGCGACCCGGGTGAGCCGACGGTCCTCGGCTGGTGTCAGTGAGCCACGTCGCCGGCAACCCGCGGCGTGTCACGTTGAGAGCAGCAGCGGCATGGTGAGTGCATAGGCGGCGAGGAGGACCAGGGCTTCGATTCGGTTCAGGGCGAGGCCTCGGCGCAGTAGCATCCAGGCCAGTCCGGCGGTGAGGATCATCGTGACGCTCAGCGCGACGGCGGCCCGTCCAGGCGTGGCCGAACCGGATGCGAGTCCGACGATTGCGCCTCCGACAAGGCTGTTGAACAAGTTGCTGCCGAACAGATTTCCGACAACGAGGTCCGATTCGCCGCGGCGCTGAGCCTGAACGGTGGTAACCAGCTCAGGTAACGACGTACCGAGCGCGACCAACGTGAACCCGATGATGACCTGCGGTACGCCGAGATCGGCCGCGATCGCCGACGCGTTGGACACCAGGAGTTGCGCTCCGGCCAGCACTCCTGCCAGGCCGAGGAGCGCGCGCACCGGTTCGAACCATGCCGGCAGTCGCGACGGCTGCATAGGCAAATCCACGGTCGCGGTCGCTTGGGTGAACTCCGCGGCCTCGGTCGCGACCTCCTGGTTACCGCGGCCCTGGCCGGCCCAATGCAGCAGGACCAGCACCGCACACACGCCCGCGACGGCGAGCACAACGCCCGTCACCGGGCTCAGGCCCGCCCATGCCAGGAATGCGAAGAGTGTGACAGCACCGACGGCCAGCGGTACCTCACGCCGGATCACCTGTGACGTCACAGCCACCGATCCTGCCAGCGCGGCGATCCCGAGCACGAGAGTGAGGTTGAGGATGTTGGACCCGGCTATGTTGCCGACCGCCAGTCCGGTGTCCCCGCGCGCCGCGGCGACACCGGAGACGAGGAACTCGGGCGCCGACGTACCCAGACCGATGACAACGACTCCGACCACGACCGGACTGATCTGCATCCGTTGTGCCAGCCGGGAGGATCCAAGCACCAGATGATCGGCCGCGAAGGTCAACACGACCAAGCCGGCAACGGCAAGCAGAATCCGAAACACCACGAGAGACCCCCTCGGTCGACAAACCACACCCTGTCGCCGACCAGGCTTCCCGGCACACCAACCAGCAACCTACACGACCCGCCGCCCATCCATGCCCTCCGGCCGCGACTCCATCGGTGTTGAGAATGTTGTGTCTGCGTTCCACGGCCAGGACAGGTGCGACCAGCAACAGGCTGAGTCCGCACCGAAGTCGGCGCCATCTCCTCGCCGGAGCAGATGACCGCCGTCGCAGCCTGTCTCGAACTCGTCGTCCGGGATGAGGCAGCGCACCTGGCCTTGCCACGAAGACTCCTGCCAAGCCGAATCAAGGATCAGAGTTCGTGGGTGCGATCGGTAACGGCGGCGAGGAGGTCCTGCGGCTCGATCTGCGGTTTGCCGATGTCGAGGCAGTCGCTGACGAAGTACGTGTGCTGGAGGTTGACGAGCCAGGCCCACGCGGCGTCCCCGGACGGACCGAAGCCGTTGCCGTCGGCATCACGTTGCGCGGCCTTCCAGTACTTCGTTGCCTCCGTCTGGCCGGTTGCGCTCAGCGCGGCGTCGAGGTTCTTCTGGACGATCGGGTTCGAGTAGTAGCCGGTGTTCCAGTACTCGATGCCGATCTTGATCAACCCGTCGAGTCCGGCGCCACGGGCGGTCTGTTCCGCGCGCTCGATCGCCGCGGGAATTTCGGCCCCCGCGACATTGCTGACTGCTGCGGTGTTCGCCAGTGGGGACGGGGTCGACCAGGTGAGGTTGGAACGCAGTTCGCTGACGTTGTTCCAGCCCAACGCCCACAGGATCGGCAGGGCGACGGCCCAGGCCCATCTCTGGTGGGTCCGGACGGGTAGCGCGAGGGCTTGGGCTGGGCCGAGGACGATGCCGGTGAGAGCCCCCATCAGGGCCAGGTCGCCCAACGAGGTGCCGTACCCGACGGTCGCAGCGCCGAGCAGCAGGCCGGCGCCCATGCCGATCGCGGTGGCCGGTATCCATCTGCGGGGGTCGAGGCGTCGGCGGCTCACCAGCACCTGTCCGGTGCCGACGACCAGTCCGCTGACGAGGCCACCGAGCAATGCAGCGAGAGCATCATCCACGCGGCCCGCCGCCAGGTCGCCGGCGATGCCGGCGATGGGGAACGCGAGGAAGCCTGCGGTCCAGAGCAACCAGGTTCGCAGGAAGTCCGATCGTGATGCTGCGGGATCAGCGGGCATCGGTGTTCACCCGCCTGAGCAGCAGGACGCCGAGGACAATGATCCATACGGCCCAGAGATAGCTGCCGATCAGGCCGCCCAGGTCCCAGACGGGGAAGCCCGAGACTGCGGTGGCGAGGATGTCGCCCTGGTTGACGAAGTACAGGGCACTCGCGAGCAGACCCAGCCAACCCGCCCACGCGGGCAGCACATGCGAGCGCAGGATGATCACGCTGACCGTGACCGACCAGGCGATGCCGAGAAGCTGACCGAGATGTTCACCCAGCAGCGCACCGCCGTACTGGTGCTGAGCGGTCCAGGCCGCAGCCACGGCCGAGCGGGTGCCTTCGTCACCGCTCATGTACGAGTCGGCCAGCGCCGGTACGACGAAAACCCAGCGCAGGAACCCGATCAATGCCAGTAAGACCGAGGCGGCGCCGACATAGGTGGCCACCCGCAGGGCTGCATCCCCGCGCCGAGCCAAGGCGGCCGGAAGCAGCAAGATCGGGACTGCGAGTACGGCGTAGGTCCAGGCGACCGCGAACCAGGTCCACACCAGACTCGCGCCACCATCCGCGAACTCAGGCAGTACGACGTCCGGCGGTTGCCGCAGAATGTCGGGCCAGTCGAAGGTCATCGACAACACCGTCGCCGCGACCATGAACGCCACGGTCGAGCCGATGAACAGGCTCCCCGTCACCACAGCGGTTCGGCGCCGCGACCCGGCCGGCGAAAGCGCCCCCGCTACGGATCGCTCTGATGCCTCGGTACCGTCCTGCCGACTACTGATCGTGCCCATGCGAACCCCCCCCCGGCACGGCACGAACCTGTGGCGACCCTCACGACCACCAAGCGCAAGATCTCACCGCGCTGCCCTCAGCATCGGCCATGCCACCAGCCCTGTCCACGCGCAAGCGTCGGCTTGAGGCCATGGAGCTGAACGTTGACAGGGCGTGTGCCCCAGAGGATGGTGGGCAGCGATAGGGCGTATGCGGGTGGTGGACCCAAGCCTGTTCGTCGCAGAACACCTATGGGTGGCCGGGGGGCTGCTGCAAGGGGCTTACTCGCATGGCTCAGATGAGCACCACCAGGCGTACCGCGATGATCGCGGGCATCTTCTTCCTGGGTACCGAGATCACTTCGATCCCCGCGTTGCTGCTGTACCGACCGGTGCTCCGCGATGGCAACTACCTGGTCGCGTCGAGTTCCGACAGTCGCGTGCTGCTGGGCGGATTCCTTGAGCTGTTGCTGGTCGTGACGGTCATCGGAACGGCGGTCACGCTCTACCCGGTGGTCAAGCGGCAGAACCACAGCATCGCCCTCGGCTA
The DNA here is from genome assembly GCF_036226565.1 of Kribbella sp. NBC_00709. Classification (GTDB taxonomy): domain Bacteria; phylum Actinomycetota; class Actinomycetes; order Propionibacteriales; family Kribbellaceae; genus Kribbella. The sequence goes on along the minus strand of NZ_CP108996.1, from coordinate 8,642,490 downwards.
CGTCTGCGGCCGGCTCCTGGAAGCCTCGATCATCGTGGTCGGTGCCGTCAGCGTCCTCACGGCTGTGACGCTACGGCAGGACCTCGGCGGTACGGCGGACAGCGCCGGCGTCGGTGTTGCCACCGTCGAGCGTTCTCTGGTGGCGATCCACGACTGGACCTTCCTGCTCGGGCCGAGCTGGGTGCTGGGAATCAACAGTGTCCTGCTGGCGTATCTGCTGTATCGCGCGGATCTGGTGCCGCGGGCAATCACCTTCCTGGGGATGGCCGGTGGCACGCTGGTCACGCTGTCGGCAACCGCGATGTTGTTCGGCGTCTACGGCCAGAGCGTCCACACAGTTCTGGCGTTGCCGGTGTTCGTCTGGGAGGTCAGTGTGGCGATCTGGATGATCGCCAGGGGCCTCAAGCCGTCAGCGAGCAGCCCCCCAGTGGTCGAAGGGAAGACACCGCTGCCTCTCGGCTGAGAAGCAGTTGGCGAGGGTGGGACTCCTACTCTCATCGTGCAAGTCCGCTGGGAGATGGTTGTAATGGCAACATCGGTCGCTTATCCCGTGCACGTGAACGCCGCGCTGGATCCGAAGGCGTCGAGATGGCTCTGGCTGGTGAAGTGGATCCTCGTGATCCCGCACTACGTCGTACTGGCGTTCCTGTGGATCGGCTTCATGGTCAGCTCTGTCATCGCATTCTTCGCGATCCTGTTCACCGGTCGGTATCCGCGCGCGATCTTCGACTACAACGTCGGGGTGATGCGGTGGTCGTGGCGAGTGACGTACTACGCCTACGGCGCGCTCGGCACGGACAAGTACCCACCGTTCACACTGAAGGACGTCGAGGACTATCCCGCCCACCTGTCCGTCGACTACCCGGCGCAGTTGTCGCGCGGCCTGGTCCTGGTGAAGTGGTGGCTGCTCGCCATCCCGCACTACATCGTCGTCGGTGTCTTTGTCGGCGGTGGAGCCTGGGCCGTGGACCGGACCGACAACTGGCAGTGGAACCTCAGCGGCGGTGGCGGTCTCGTCGGCATCCTGGTCGTCATCGCGGCCGTGATTCTCGCCTTCACCGGCGCCTACCCCAGGTCGCTGTACGACATCATCCTCGGGATGAACCGCTGGGCCCTACGGGTCGCCGGCTATGCGGCCCTGATGACCGACGTCTATCCACCGTTCCGCCTCGACATGGGCGGCAGCGACCCGACCCTCGTCGTACCGGCCGGCTCGGGCGACGAACCACAACTTGACGGCTAACGTCCTGCGCCCCGGACGGTAGGGATTGTGCCCGGGGCGCAGGACGTCGCAAGGCTGCTCAGTGGACTCGGCCCCAGCCTCGGCACGGCCGGCGGCTGCCGAGTTCGGCGCCGTCGCGGCTGCAGATGCACGGGCGGCCCTCGTGGCGGAGAAGACGGGCCCGACTGCAGGTCTCAGTACCGGGCCCACGCTGTAGTCCGCCGCGGTCTGGCCGACCAGGTAGGTCTCGAAAGCCGCCACACTCCGCTTGATGCCTGAGTGTCGATGCCGATGGTTGCGCAGAAGTATCGGCCGCCTGTCACCGAGAACTCGAACGTGTACTCAGCGAACGGATTCGGGACTCTGAGGCTGTGGAGATACCCGGTTTTCACGCCCTTGTTGCTGAGTTCGGCATCCTGGCGGCGGGTATCGCCGGTGATCGCCAGGACAGGACGAAGTACCGCAGCCAGAGGTACGGCGCCGCGATGCCGATGACTGGTGTCAGGTGGATGAGGAAGTCGTCGAAGGTGAGTCCGGATCGGCTGGCGATGATGATGATGATGTTGGGTGGGTCGCCGATGAGTGTCGCGGTGCCGCCGATTCGAGGCCTGATGCGCAGTGGTGATCCCTTCGCGCGTTTGGCTGCCCAGATGGCGACGTACTCGAACATGCCGGTACGGCGGAGGATGCCGACGATGATCATTGTCGGCAGGAGCACGAAGACGACGTTCCAGTCGATGGACGATGCGTGTCGATCTGAGCAAGCTGGTCGCCAGCTGCCACTCGGCAAGCGGGCGACTTGCGCCGACCTGGGTTATGCCAGGGCGAGGAAGAGTTTTTCCATCTTTGCCACGTCGACGTCGCTGTCGTCGTCGGTGAGGCAGTGCTGCAGGCCGGTGGCGACGATGGCGTAGCCGGCGCGGGAGAGGGCCTTGTTGACGGCCGCGAGCTGGGTCAGGACGGTTTCGCAGTCAGATCCTTCTTCCATCATCCGGATCACACTGCCGAGATGCCCGTGGGCCCGTTTCATGCGTGTGACGATCGGCTTGATCTCAGTCGGTTCGAGGTCCATCAGAGCCCTTCTTCCAGGTTCGTCGAGGCCGAAGCCCGGGTTGCACCTCCAACCTATATCCCCCCAGGGGGATGTGTTACCGTCGACGACACATCCCCCTGGGGGGATCCAGATGCGAGTCCGGCAGCCGGAGCAGGAAGGAATTTCCGATGCGAGAGACCGACACGCCACGCCGGCCCGTACCGGGTGCGGGCCTGATCGTGCGCACTGTCGAAACACCTTCGCTGGGCGACAGGAGCTATCTCGTCCACGACGGCGAGGTGGCATTCGTCGTCGACCCGCAGCGTGACATCGACCGTGTCCTGGAGGTTCTCCGTGCCGACGACGTTCGGCTGACGCACGTCTTCGAGACCCACATCCACAACGATTACGTCACCGGTGGGCTCGCGCTAGCGCGGGCGACGGGAGCGACGTACCTGGTCAACGGCGACGACAAGGTCTCGTTCGAGCGCACCCCGATCCACGACGGCCAGATCGTCGAGATCGGCGACCGGATGCGGGTGCGTGCGATCCACACGCCGGGTCACACCTTCACCCACCTGTCGTACGCCCTGACCGAGCTCGACGAGCCGGTCGCGGTCTTCACCGGTGGATCACTGCTGTACGGCGCGACCGGGCGCCCCGACCTGCTGGGCCCCGGCCACACCGAGGCGCTAGTGCGGCATCAGCATGCCTCGGCGCACAAGCTCGTCGAGACGCTGCCCGACCCGACCGGGGTCTACCCCACGCATGGATTCGGCTCGTTCTGCTCCGCGACCCAGTCCGAAGCTACCGCGTCGACGATCGGCCAGGAGAAGCGGACAAATCCCGTGCTGACCCAGGACGAGGAGGACTACGTCCGCGAACTGCTGGCCGGGCTCGGCGCGTGGCCGGCGTACTACGCCCACATGGCTCCTGCGAACGCGGTCGGACCCAGCGCTCCCGACCTGTCTCTGCCCGCGAAAGCGAACGCCACCGAACTGCGTCGTCGCATCGAAGCCGGCGAATGGGTCGTCGACCTGCGCGCCCGGACCGCTTTCGCGGCCGGTCACGCGCACGGGACGCTGAACTTCGGGCTGAACGGCGCGTTCTCGACGTACCTCGGCTGGCTGATCACCTGGGGAACGCCAGTGACCTTGCTCGGAGAAACCGCGGCGCAGGTCACCGAAGCGCAGCGGGAGCTCGTGCGGATCGGCATCGACCGGCCCGCGGCCCAGGCGACCGGCGGACCGGAGCAGTGGAGCATCGATGCACCCGTCTCGTTCCCGACCGCGACCTTCGCCGACCTCGAGCAGGTCCGTCACCATCGCGAAGTTGTGATACTGGACGTCCGCCGGACCGAGGAGTACGACTCCGCGCGGATCCGGGATGCAGTCAACGTCCCGATTCACGAGTTGCCACAGCGGATCGCGGAGGTCCCGTCCGGCGAGGTGTGGGTGCACTGTGCCGCCGGCTACCGGGCATCGATCGCCGCATCGTTCCTGGATGCCGCCGGACGCTCGATCGTTGCGGTCGACGACCAGTTCGAGAACGCCGCGAAGGCCGGACTCGACCTGGTCCGCCCGGAGGCGTGAGCGAGCGGTGACGATCGCTCTCACAGTCGTCTTGGCCGGCCGGGCAGTGGTCAGCGGCTGTTCATGGTTCCCGTCGAAGGAGAAGATCGATGTGCCGACCTGTTACCTGTAAGACCTGTAGCAAGACCACCTGGGCGGGGTGCGGACAGCACGTCGCCCAGGTGAAGGCGATGGTTCCCGACGGCCAGTGGTGCCCCGGACATCCCAAGTCCGAAGGGCAGGGCGGGAGCTGGCTCGACAAGCTGCTCGGCCGCTGACTTTCCTTCCCGACGGGGTCTGGACCGATGGGCGTGCGAGGAGCGATCGAACGCGCAACTGTCAGCGGACGATCGCTGTCGGGCAGGGTGGATGGTGGACGAGGGCGCGGCTGGTGGAGCCGAGGAGCAGGCCACGGAACGCGCCCAGCCCGCGGGAGCCGACCACCAGCAGTTCGGCGGACTCGCCGGCTTCGGTCAGCACTTCGCGGGCGGTGCCGTGGACGAGCTCTGCGCGGAGCGGCACGTCCGGGTGTTGGTTCCGCTGGCCGGCCATCGATTCGGCAAGCAGCGCGGAACTCTCCTCCTCGAGCACGTCGAGGTCGTAGACCAGCGGCAGTGGGTCGTCCGGCCCGCTGCTCACCGGATCGTGCCACGCCATCACGACCGTCAAGCCCGAATGCGTGGCCTCAGCTTGCTCGAAGGCGAACTCGATCGCTTCCAGTGAGCGCTTCGAGCCATCGACGCCAACGACGATTCCGGAGCCGGTCCGGCCCGGCTCCCAGTGTGGTGGCACGACCACCACGGGACAACTGGCATGCGTCGCCACATGCGCCGACACCGATCCCATCGCCAGGTCGCGAAACTCGCCCAGGCCGCGCGAACCGACCACGACCAGATCGGCAGTAGTTGCCTCCTGCAACAAGGCTTGCGTGGCGCCGGCGAAGGTCACGACGGCGTCGACGGCCAACTCGGGCCAGACCTCGCGGACCCGCCGGGCGAGCTCGGCCAGAAGATGTTCGGCCGTCTCGCGGAGACGTTCGGTCGGCAGTGGAACGGTCGGTACCCCGAGCGGGCTGCTCATGAACGGCAGCGGTAGCGCGTAGGTGAGCCGGAGTCTCGACTGCCGGCGCTCGGCCTCGGCCGCCGCCCACCAGACCGCGGCCTCGCCGGCCGGCGAGCCGTCGTACCCGGCAACGATGCTGGTGGTCACGATCGGATTCCTCTCCTCGGCACGTGCGTTACCAGGCGCGGGTGCGACGTCCGGTGGGGCGGTGACGCAACCCACGCGTCGGCGGGCCCACACTCAGCACAACACGGCGGCCCGGGAGAGGGCAGGGGCCAAGTTCCTCCGCGAAGGGACCAGAAGTCCCTCGTGGTAGTCGAAGCCTGCGCTGCCCGGCTCACGCCGCTGTCGGTCATGCTGCGAGGAGCAGACCGAAGCGGCCGTCGTACCGGCGGTAGAGGACGTGGCCCCGATCGTCGATCGGGTCACGGTAGAACGGGAAACGATCGGTCGTCGTCTCGAGGCGTTGCCTCGCCTGGGGGGCGGTGAGCACCGGAGGAGCGCCACAATGCTCGTGCTGACCCGTCGCATCGGCTGTCGGACCGAGCACGCCGAAGCTGCCGTCGACCGTCGTCGGCACGACTGGAGGTGCGGGACCGGAGGTGGTGCTGTGTCTGCGCACCAGAGCGGTCGCCGCCAGAGCCACCGTCATGACGACGACAACGGCGAGAAGTACCCAAGCACGCGAGGGCTTACGCGCCCCGGCCGACGAAGTGTTCATACTGTCAGCGTGGTTCCGCCGACGACCGCGGTTCAGGGCCAACCGAACCGGCGCCCGTGCCGGAAAGCCCGCATCGACCAGGTCCGCGCCTCGCCGGGCCAGCAACCGGTGCTACTCGACGTCCAGCGCTGGGTGGTACGGCTGGACGATCTCGGTGCGCCAGTCAGCGGAGTCGCCTTCGGGCGGATCGAGGTAGATCTCCCACGGGTCACCAGCAGGCGTTGCCCCACGCAACCTGAGCCACTCGGCGACCGCGGCGTAGGTGGAGCCGAGCTGGTCGTACGGTCCGACGTGAACAGTCACAGCGGCCGGTCCAGCGGGAAGGCTCGACACTCGCACCGTTCCATCCGGGCGTACCGATTCGGCCACCGGGAAGCCCGCCTCGACCTCGAAGCGGCGACCCGGTAGGACGCGGTACCGCGCGAACGGCGGCCCGGCCGGCGCGATGCCCCGCTTCCGCAGGATCGAGGCAATCTCGCCGTACACGTTGGAGAACCACGCCTGCATCTCCGGGACGGTCATCGTCCCGCGCCGGACCACGGTGCTTCGTCCAGCCAGCTCCTGGCTCTCGATGAGCAGTGTGCGCATCGTTCGCTCCTTTGTTCGGTCACTCCAGCACACTGCGACCGGCGTCCGGCCAGCAGGGCCGACAGTCCTCGATCCGGCGGTCTTGCCCGGCGTGAACGGGACCTTGGGCCATGGGACACCGGCGCCTTGTCATGACGGCGGAGTGACCAGGTCAGCGTCGGCAGGCCGTTTCGAGGGCGGCGTGCCGGCGGATGCCTCGAGCCCGAAGGTGCGGCTCGGCCCGAGGAGTAGGCGGATGAGGTCGGACCGGTAGACGGTTCCGACCACTCGGTCGTTCTCGACGACCGGCACTTCTTCCAGCACCATCGACTGCATCAGGTCGACCGCCACCTGGATTTCCTCGTCAGGACCGACGCTGACGATGTGGTGTGTCATGACGGCACCGACCTGGTCGGACAGCGTCGTACCGGGGACTCTCCCGGACGGGAGCGAGGTGCGGTCGCCGGCCGGTCCCCTGTTCCGGACCAGGTCTGCCTGACAGACGATGCCGATCAAGGTCCCGCGGCGGTCGACGACAGGGAGCGAGCGTGCTTGCTCCTGCTGCATGAGCTGCAGAGCTGCCGCGGTCGACGACGCCGTCGTCAAGGTTGCCGCAGGGGTGGTCATGACTTCGCGGATCAGCATCGTGCTCACCTCATCGACTGCCTCTTTTCCGCCAGCCAGGGGATCAGGCCGCGTGGACGGCGATGACGCCGCGGACAGAGCCGGCGATGGCTTCGGCGCGCTCACGCTCGAGTTCGCCGATCGCGCCGCGCACGTGAACGATGCCGTCGTCGACCTCGACCTGCCAGTCGAGGTCTCGCTCGCGGAGAAGGTCGAGGATCTCGTTGCGGATCCGCGTGTCCCGTCCGGCGAGATAGTGAATCACGTCGCTGCGGCTGATCACACCGACGACGTGGTCGCCTTCCACGACCGGCAGGCTCTTCACCATCGATGTCCGGAGCAGATCGATCGCTGCGTCGAGATCCTCGTCGGCGCCCACACTCATCACGAGGTTGACCATCAGTTCGGCGACCCGGCGCGGGCGGCCACTGATCGAGGCCTTCATCGGGTGCGACGGCACATGGTCCTGGACCAGCAGCGCGTCAGGGATCAGATCTGCCTCGCTCACCACCCCGATCAGCCTGCTCTGCCGGTCGACGACAGGCATTGCGGTGATCTGGTTCCGGTCGAGCAGGCCAAGTGCCTCGCTCACCGGCGTCTCACCCAACACCGTGATCGCGGGCGTCGTCATCAGTTCGCTGGTCCGCATGCTCACCACCGTTCCCTTCCCTATCAGTGGATGCCTGCGCACATACGGCTGAGCAGGGCCGAAGGTCCCGCCCTTGAAGGCCCCGGTCGGCCCGGCAGTGTCGGGCCGACCGGCCTGCGGATCAGGGTCGTTCGGTGCGTGGTGGCAGCGGGGCTGGTGGACGAAGACTCTTAGCAACATCGTTCAACACTTCTGCAGCCGCACGTCGCGGCTTGAAAGGAACCGATCATGCGCCGCAAGACGTTCGATGCGCTGCTCACCTCCGCCGGGTTCGTCCTGGTGATCGTCCTGGTCGCGGCCGGTGGTTTGTTGCTGTGGGCCCACAACTTCGTCGACAACCAGGTCCACACGCAGCTCGCCGCACAGCAGATCTTCTTCCCGAAGGCCGGCAGCGACTCACTCGACGACCCGGCTGTCAAGCCGTACCTGTCGCAGTACGCCGGCCAGCAGCTGGTGACCGGCGCCCAGGCCGAGGCGTACGCCAACCACTTCATCGCCGTCCACATCAACGAGATGGCCGGTGGCAAGACGTACTCGCAGCTGTCCGCGGAGTCGCTGGCGAACCCGAACGACACCAAGCTGGCCGGCCAGGTGCAGACGGTGTTCCGCGGTGAGACGCTGCGCGGCCTGCTGCTCAACGCCTACGCCTTCGGGAAGATGGGTCAGATCGCCCTGATCGCCGCCGTCTCCGCGTTCGCGGCCGCCGGGATCCTGCTGATCCTTTCGCTACTCGGCTACGCCCACCTGCGTCGGGTTCCCGCCGACGCCGAGGTCATGCCGAAACTGACCGGCGCGGTTCCCCACACCGCCTGAGTCAGATCGACGGAACCGCCGGCCCACTCGCAGGGCCGGCGGTTCCGGTGTCACCGGTCGACCCGTCGGCGCCCTCTTCGGTCTCCTCCGGCATGGCCTTCTGCGGCCGCGCCTCGGTGCGGTGGCTTTCCTTGTAGAGCTCCACGCCCAGGTGCCGCAGGACGGCTTGTTCGGTCGACGAACCGGTGGTCTTCCGGTGCGCGACGGCGCGCCGCGCGTCACGTTCGATGCGGCTGTTCTCGCTGTTGCTCATGGCCGGCTCCTTCCCTGCATTCTCAGCACACGCCGGTCGCGAACGGTTCGGCAGGGCAGAAGTGCCCGTGCCGGGTGGACCGGACGACCCTGGTGACGAACCGTCCGCCCTCCGACGATGGCGACAAGGACACTGGGCGAGCAGAAGGAGAGCGGCCATGATCATCAGGAGGCGCCGGCGCGTCGACATCTTCGTCGACGAGCACGTCCAGATCCCGTTCAAGCAGGAGCTCCCGGCGGGTGCGACCTTGGTGAAGCAGGCGCAGAGCAGTCCGATTCAGGGCTGAACCTACCCGAGCGGCTACGTCCGCGCCTCCGCGCCGACGATCATGATGGCTCGCTCCGGCAAGTCTGTGTCCATCTTGTCGTTCGTGGTCCCGGTCCGCGCCGGCGGGGCCGTGACGTACAGCATGCGCTGGTCGGGTACGACGTTCATCGTGTCCGTGAATGTTGGTGGCAAGGCAGCCGCTATCGCGATCTCCGGCGGCGGGTCGCTCTACCGAGCCGGCTGACCGTCGTAGCCAGACCTGGCACCGAGGCCAGTGCCAGCGCGCACAGGATCTCGGTGCCGGTCATGGCCTGCAGGCCGAGCAGTTCGCGCAGCGGGGCGAGTACCAGTGGGAGCAGGTGGGCAGCGAGTGCGCCGATAACGGCCAGATCGAGGAACCGAAGGCGCCGTCCGGTCGGTGGGTTCGGCCGGCGCAGCGCGACGGCCACGCCGAGCTGGGCAACGCCCAGCACCAGGAAGCTCATGGTCTGCCAGGAAGCGCCGACGCTGTGTGCCCAGAGGGCCGCAGCCAGGGTCACGGCCGCGATCAATGTGCCGGTGAAAGCGATTCGTTGCCAGAGGCCCGCACCGAGGATCTGCTCCTGGGGCGAGCGGGGTGGTCGTTGCATCGTTCTGGGGTCGGCGGGTTCGGCGCCGATGGCGACGCCGGGCAGACCGTGCGTGAGCATGTTGATCCACAGGATCTGGCCGGGCAACAGCGGTACGCCGAAGCCGAGCAACGGGCCGATCAGCATGACCAGGACCTCGGCGAGGCCGCCGCTGAGTGCATAGCGGAGGAAGGTGCGGATGTTGGTGTAGATCCGCCGGCCCTCCTCGATGGCGGCCGCCACTGTGCCGAGGTCGTCGTTGGTGAGCACGAGGTCGGCCGCCTGGCGGGCCACCTCGGTGCCGCCCTTGCCCATCGCGACGCCGATGTCGGCACGCCGCAGCGCAGGGGCGTCGTTGACCCCGTCACCGGTCATCGCGACGACGTGTCCGGCCGCCTGCCAGGCGCTGACGATGTCCAGCTTCTGCTCCGGCCGGATCCGGGCGAACACGTGACCGGTGGTCGGGTCGGCGCCGTTGTCGATATCGGTTCCGGTGAGGAGATCAGCGTCGTGTACGCCGATCCGGTCCGCGACCGCGAGCGCCGTACCCGGTGCGTCACCCGTAATCAGCAGGAGGTCGATGCCGGCCCGGCCGAACGATGCGACCACCTCTGCGGCGTTGTGCCGCACAGGATCCGTGATCGCGACCAGGCCGGTAAGACGCAGGCCGTTCTCGACGCGGGCCGCCTTCGGCGGCAGTACGTTGTCCGCGACCGCGAGCACCCGGTACCCGTCGGCCGACAGTTCGGCGGCAACGGTCTTCGCCCGTTCGATGTCGCCGTACGGCGTGACATCAGGCGCGAGCATCACCTCGGGAGCGCCTTTGCCGATCACGAGGATGTCGTCGCGACCGGGTTGTTCGTGGAAGGTCGTCATGCGCTTGCGGACACTGTCGAACTGCAGTTCGTCGACGCGCGGACACGCGGTCCTGAACTCGTCGGGATCCACGGCTCCGCGATGCGCCAGCGTGAGCAGGGCGGCCTCGGTCGGATCCCCGATCGCCCGCCAGACCGGGTCCTCGTCGCTGGGCGGCCGCAGACCTGCATCGTTGCACAGGGCAACGTCACGCAGCAGTCGGCGGACGGCGGCGGGGTCCGTGGGGGAGCCGTCCACCGGCTTGACCTCGCCGGAGGGGTCGTAGCCGATGCCGGTCGCCGACGCGCAGCCTGATTCCGTCCACAGGCGTTGGGCTTGCATGATGCCCTCGGTGAGGGTGCCGGTCTTGTCGGTGGCGACCACGGTGACCGCGCCGAGAGTCTCGACCGCCGGCAACTTGCGGACGACCGCGGCTCGTTGCGCCATCCGATGGGCACCGATCGCGAGCGCGAGCGTGACAACAGCGGGAAGGGACTCCGGTACGGCGGCCACGGTGAGGCTGACCGCCGTCACGACCATGGACGGCAACGGCAGGCCGCGGATGAGGCCTGCGACGGCGACCACTGCGGACAATACGACGGCCACGATGCTCAGCATCCTGCTGAGAGCTGCGAGTCTGCGCTGCAACGGGGTGGCGCGCGGACGCTGGTTCGACAGGAGGACAGCGATCCGGCCGAGCGCGCTGCGGGTTCCGGTCCGGGTGACGGCGCCTGCTCCGCGACCGCGGGTCACGACAGTTCCGGCGTACAGCTCGTCCGTCGGGTCTTTCTCGACCGGCACGGATTCACCGGTGAGTGCGGACTCGTCGGCCTGCAGTCTGACCGCATCGACGAGCCGCAGGTCGGCCGGTACCACGTCACCTGCCTGGAGCAGCACGACGTCGTCCGGGACGACCTCGGCCGACGGGACGACAGTGGTGTGACCGCCGCGTCGTACGGTGGCGTGCGGCGCAGCCAACCGGTTCAACGCGGCCAGCGCGTGCTCCGCCCGGATCTCCTGGACGACGCCGACGGTGGTGTTGAGGACGACGACGACCAGGATGACCGTGAGATCGGTGAAGTCACGCAGACTCGCGGTGAGCACCGCGGCCGCGATCAGCAGCAGGATCATCGGATCGCGCAACTGGGCGAGGACACGGAGCCAGGGCGACGGTGGGCGGGGAGCCGGGATCGTGTTCGGCCCGTGTTCGGTGAGCGCGAGTGCGGCCTGGTCGGCCGACAGACCGCGTGGCGTCAACAACTGAACGGTCATCGGCCCGGCCCTGCTGACAGTGCTGTCGGTCGACGGCTCGAACATGGCGACTCCTCTTTCGACGAGCTCCGGGCGGCAGCCGCACAGGACGACGCCGTCCTTGGTTCAAGCCTGTGCCGTACTGCGAGCCGTCGCATGGGCCGGTTCGTCCCTGAGACGCGGGACTTTGGACCCTGACCGATAGCGCCCGGACCGGGCGAGTCTGGACCTGCGAGGGACAAACCGGCTCGCCGGAAGCGGACTGTGAATAGGTGGCCAGAGGCCACGAGACCCACCGTCGTCAAGACGGCACCGGTCCGGTGAACCGGGTTCCTGCGCTGGAGCGCGAGGGTTCAAGAGGAGGCAGGCATGAGCGCCGCGAAGCAACGCCACGAGGACTCGTGGGTGCTCATGCAGGCTCGCCGGCTCGGTTTCGGCCGCAACCATTTGCGTCGGCGCGCCGACCGCGTCGAGGCAAGCATGTTGTGGGTCACGCTCGTCGCCGCTCTGCTGATGATCGGCGTCGGCGCCGCGATCGGCGCGAATCTCCGGAACGCCGGCGACGCGGCGGCAGCCCGGCAACGCTCCGCGCTGCACCAGGTCATTGCCTACACCGAGGAAAGCACCGAACATCAGCCGCCGCCTGCGCTGGGTGCGGCCCTGCCGCTGGTCCGGGTGAGCTATACCGACCAGCACGGGACAGCGCGCGAAGGCATCACGCCTGTCGTGATCGGGACCAAGGCTGATGTCGCCGTCACGGTCTGGCTCGACCGGACCGGCAGCATTACAGCTGCCCCGCGTTCGCACGCCGACAGCGTCGCGTACGGGAGCACGATCGCATTCGTCGTCGTGATCGGGTCCTGGCTGGTGCTGTGGACCGCATTCCGCCTGGCTTGTATCCCGTTGAACCGCCGCCGTGCCCAAGCCTGGGACGCCGAATGGCTCGACGTCGCTCCTCGCTGGCACCGTGGCCAGAAGTGAGGATCACGTCCCGAGCCCACGGAGTGGAGACCCGATCAGAGTTGAGAACGGTCCCGGATGAAGCGGATCGGCTGGATCACCTCGATGCGGGTGCCGACCTCGTCGCAGGTGGGGAGGTCGTGGTAGATCTCCCACTGTCTGCGGTCGCGACGGCGTTCTGGGCCCGTAGCCACTCCTTGATGGCGTCGTACGTTTCGCTCAGCTTGGCGTCGGGGTCGGGGTCGGTGTGCCAGGCAGCCACGATCGCGCCGCCCGGACGAGTGGCGGGCTCGATCAGCCCGCTGTCCGATCGGGGCGGCGACCGGGAAGCCGGCCTCCGCCTCGACCACCCCCATCAGGCAGTGGGTGGCAGCGCGCGAACGGATAGCCGGTTGGCGCAATGCCGTGGTGACGCAGGTGCTCGGCCACCACCGCGCACGCCCATGGGACCCAGTCGGCCAACTGCTCGGGGACCAGCACGGTCCGACGAACCGCAGTCGGTTGCTCGGCGAGTGCCCTGACCTGAGACATGGTGACTCCAGGGCGCTTCAGCGGACGATCGCGATCGGGCAATGCGTGTGGTGCAGGGCAGTCTGGCTGACGGATCCGAGCAAGAGTCCGGTGAAGCCGCCTCGGCCACGAGTACCGACGACCAGCAGGTCGGCGGTTTCGGAACGCCGTACCAGCGCCTGCCCTGCCGAGCCGGAGACTAGCTCGGTGGTCCATTTGACGTCCGGGTGGTCCGCGGCCGCGCCAGCCACCGACTCGGCGACGAGCAGCCGCGATTCCTCATGGAACTTCTCCTCGTCGAACTGCAGCATCGACGCACCGTCGGCGTAGGTGAGGAACGGACTCGTCCACGCGTGCACGGCGACGACCTGGGCGTGCAGCGCATCGGCCTGGTCGAACGCGAAGTCGATTGCTTTCGCAGAGTCCTTCGAGCCGTCCACCCCGACGACGACGGTCGGGCCCTGGTGGGGGTGCGTCCGCGGCTCGTGCGGGATCACGACGACCGGGCACTGTGCGTGCGTCGACACCTGAACGGCGACCGAGCCAACCAAGAGTCCGCTCCAACCGCCGAGTCCGCGCGAACCCAGGACGACCAAGCGGGCGTCGTCGGCGGCCTCGAGCAGAACCCTCGATGCCGCCCCGCCGACCAGGCTCGCGTCCACGGTGAGTTCAGGATGGTGCAGGCGCACGCCTTCGGCCGTCGCGTCGAGCCGCTGCCGGCGAGCCGTCCGGACCGCCTCGAGCGGTACGACTCGGCCGGGGGCCGGGCGGGTGGCGATGACGAGTTCGAAGGCTTCGACGAGCCGGAGCGGCGCCATCGTCCGGATAGCCTCGGCAGTCGCCCAGCGCAATGCGCTCTGGCTCCCGGTCGAACCGTCGTAGCCGACGACGATCGGGGCGGGTTGCGTGGAGTGCCTGGTCATGGGGATCTCCTTGTCTGGAACCAGTGGTCTGCGGGTTGCCCTGAGCCGAAACGGATCAAGGTGTAGTTGAGGCAATCCGCACGGAGGTCGCACGAGATGGCGGTGAGCAGGACACGCTGCAGCGCGATGCCGGCCTGGATCTGGTCCGTCGGCTCGCCGCTGTGCGCGACGACGACCGCCAGTGATCCGACCGGAAGCCAGGTCAGGTGTGCGTCCTCGATCGCCGCGGCCCGCTCGAGCGCGAAGCGAACCCGCTCGTCCGGGGGCGTCGCCGGTCGAGTGAGGTCTCGCGACAGGATTGCGGCGTACAGCTGCCGCATCTCCTGGTCGGGAAGTCCGGTCGGCTCGACGACGATCCGGGCGGCGAGGCCGGGATCGCTCGGGTATGGGTAGCGGCTGATCCAGCTGTCGAAGCTGAGTGAGGCAGCGGCGCAGCGCAGGTTGAAGATGGCCACGCCGGTCGCAATGCGTTGGACCCTTGCGATCGGATCAGGTGCGGCTGTGTCGAGGTAGACGTCGATCAAGTGACCGTTGACCTCGATTCGCCAGGAACGCGGGACATGCAGGTCCGGCGCCGCCTCGGCCGCATGCAGGAGCACACCGAGCGCCGCGGACGTCAACTGGTCGGTCAGCATCGCTACCTCCCTGAGACTGCGGTCCTTCCGATTCCAGGTTCGGTCCCGTGCCGGCCGGGGGACAGCGGCATACGTCCCGGAACCGATGGGCCGTTCAGCTCATGAGGCGTCTTCCAGGGTTCGCTCGAAGCGCAGGGCCACTCGGCCGAGGGCGCGGAGGGCAGCGACCGCCTCCGCGATCTGCCGGTGGGACTCCGTCGGACGGACGGTCCGGAAGGTGTCGTTGCGGAGATCCTCCAGGTCGTCGACAAGGTGTTCGATCTCGTTAGCGATGACCTTGTCGTGCCGCTGTTCGGCGCTGAGGATCGGCAGGATGCGGCCGCGGAAGGCGAGGATCGTGTGCTGGGCCTCGGCCAGTCGCCGCTCCTCGAGGAACCAGTTGTCGACCTGGCTGGTGTCGGCGATGTTCTCGAGATCGGCCTCCCAGCGGGCGATCTCTTGGCGCAGTGTGGTCACGATGACTCCTTGGCTTGTACGTCGGAGACCGGACGGCTGCTCGTCCTGGTTCTCCGAGTCCAGCTTCGCCGGTGCGAGCTGACAGCGCCGCGGGCGAGAGTCCCGACCTGGGAGGTCGTTCGTCATAGGACCTTCGGACCACGATCGGGAGAACACCGGCCCTGCCGACAGGTGCGCGGGTGGCGTTCGGTTGAGGTGACAACCGAGTGCACTGGAGGAGCGATGAGGCATCCCTTGCAGGTGTCCGACGTGATGACGCGCGACGTGATCACGGTGACCGAGGACACGCCGTACAAAGGCGTTGTGGCCGTGCTGGCCGTGCACCACATCAGCGCCGTCCCGGTGCGGAAGCCTGACGGTGGTGTCGGCGGGGTGATCTCGGAGACCGACCTGATCCGCAAGGAGGAGTTCCAGGGCTCGCGACGGCTTCCCTGGGCACTGCGCTGGTGGCAGCGCCGGGTGCGTTCGAGGGCCGCCGGTCTACGGGCGGTTGAGCTGATGACGCACCCCGCGGTGACGATCGAGCGGACCGCGACGATTCCCGACGCGGCCAAGTTGATGGCGGCGCGGGGCATTACCCGACTGGTCGTGACCGACGGCGAGGCGCTGGCCGGCATCGTGACCAGGTCGGACCTGCTGAAGGCGTTCCTGGAGCCGGACGGGCGCATTCTGCAGCGGGTCCGGCGAGAGGTCGTCGTACACGCACTCTGGGACGACCCATTCGGGCTGGACCTGAGCGTTTGTGATGGCATGGTCACGCTGTCCGGCGACGTCGATCGCCACAGCACCGCCGAACTCGTCGAGAAGCTGACCGCCGGGGTCGACGGTGTGGTGGGTGTCGTCAACAGATTGAGGTGGATGTACGACGACACGATGTCCGTTCCAACGATCCCACCCTCACCGGAGCACCGGCGCCGTCCTTGACGCTTGCTGGGATCCCACAACCTCCGGCGTGATGCGGGGACTGGCAGCGCACGGTGCAGGACCGACTGGACGGCGTCGCGGAGCAGTGGCGGGAGAAGTAGCTGTCGGCCATGACCTCAAACCGACGAGCTGGCATCGACGAAACTTAGAGCTCACGGGGCTCGGCCCGGTTCACGCCGAGCCGCCACAGTTCGACTCCGACCCAAGTCAGCCAGACGAAAAGCAGTACGCCGTACAGCGCATAGGCCCCGCCGAGGACAGGGCGGAGAGCCTCCGACACGATTCCGATCGCGCCCGTGGCCACCCCGAGCAATGCCAACGGCTTCGGGAAAACGCCTTGCAGCATGAGCAGTGAGACCAGGAGGAGGCCGAGTGTCTGCAGTACGCCGATGACAGCGGGTACGTCGTTGAGCGCCGACAGCACCTCGGCGCCCGCGACGTACGAGGCTCGATCGGCCGCCGTGGTCGCCTCCGCGTACCTGCCGCTCAGCACGATCATGGCCAGCGAGCCGTCGCCGGTAGTCGGCCAAGCGAACGAGACCGCCCAGGAGGACACTGCGACCAGGCCGGCGACGACTGCGTAACTCCTGCCGTACTGGCGGATCGCGACCGCCAGTGCAAGGAAGACCACCATCAGGAACAAGCTCGGCAGTAACCACAGCAACTGCCGAACGATGTAGCTGCCTCGGTGCGTGTCGACGTACTCGAGCATCGCCGCGCCGCCGGATGTCGGCGGTGCGGCGGTGACAGCGACCATGATCAAGGCGGCGGTGTACAGGGCGACCGCACAGCCCGCGGCTACCCCCGCGGCTCGATAGAGCGGACGCCAGGACGCGTCGAGCCCGGCCTGGTCCGACTTCGGTGTAGCTCCCATCAGCGTGCGATGTACCCGCCGTCGATGTACAGCTCGAGGCCGGTGACGAACGAGGCATCGTCACTCGCCAGGTAGGCGACGCCGGCGGCGATCTCCTCCGGACGGCCGAGACGTCCCATCGGCGTGAGTTCGGTCATCGTGTTCCAGAACGGCGTACCGCGGGCCGAGTCCAGGATCGCGGTGTCGATGAACCCTGGATGGATCGAGTTGACCCGGATGCCGTCGGGCGCCCAGTGCAGCGCGGCGTTCTTGGTCAGCGTCCGGACTGCTCCCTTCGCCGCGTGGTACGCCGGCGACGTACCGAAGCCGCCGCTCGTGCCGAAGATCGAGCTGATGTTGATCACCGACGCGTGTCCGGACGATTTCAGGTACGGCGCGCTGGTCCGCATGCCCAGGAAGACACCGGTCTGGTCGACGTCGATGGTGTGCTGCCAGTCCTTCAGAGTCGTTTCCTCGATCGTGGCCAGGTCGCCCATCCCGGCGTTGTTGACCAGGATGTCGATGCCGCCGAACTGCTCGGCGGCCACCGTGCAGACGGTCTCCCAGTCCGCTTCGCTCGCGACGTCGTGCCGCGCAAAGCGGGCCTTCGCCCCGGAGTCACGGAGGGCTTCCGCGACTGCTTCGCCGGCTTCGACCGCGATGTCGGTCAGCATCACGGCCGCGCCCTCTGCCGCGAGTCGCCAGGCGGTCGCCTTCCCGATGCCACTTGCCGCACCGGTCACCAGCGCGACCCGGTCGTCCAGTCTGCCCATGCCATTCGCCTCCTCCGGATAGGTCTCACGGCTCCAGAGTTCCAGCGCCACGCAGCGACGGGCAGATCCCGTTGGGGCCTCGCAGTCGAGACCTTGGTCCCTGCCGGACCGGACTTTCGGCCCTGCAGACCGCCTCGGGACCGCGGTGCACTGGACGAGACGAGGAGGATCGTCGAAGGCAGGTCCCGCGAGCGGGAGACCGTAGCGGAGGCTGACGTCTCGGACCGCGACAGTGGAAGCGGGTCCTCCTCGCCATGATCGGTTGGAGAGCGTGTCGAGGGGCGCGTCGCTCCAACTGGCGAGCGCCGTGCGACCGTGACCTCACCGGCCGCACGGCACTTGCAGCCCGGAAGTGACTTTCGGTCCTGCCGGACCCGCGAAGCAGCTGCACTCGTGTCCTCAAGAACCAGTAGCCCTCGAAAGCAACCAGAGGTTGCCGGCTCAGGGGTGGTTCGATGCGGCGACTCTGGTGCGCGACGATCTCGATGACCTGATCCGTCGGGAGCCGGGACGGCCGGGTCCGCGAGGCTGATGCCGTCGATCCATTCCGAGACGACGTACCGCGGTCGCCGGCCGGCGTCGATGTCGAGCAGGCGTGGCAAACCGATCAGTACCGCGCCACGGTGTGCGTGTCGCCACAGGTCCCGGCGAGGAATCGGAGCAGGACCCGCCGGTTGAGACGTTCATCCACGATCCGGTCTCCCGTTCGGGTCGGCTGTCGCTCGAATCACACTCTGCGTCGTCGAAACCTCGACGACGCAGGGAATGAGGTCCCGAGCGGATCGCCGAAGGTCCCGATGACGGTTCAGGGCTGGACGACGGCCGTCCGGAGGGCGGTCGCGATGCCGTCCGACCAGGCGTGGATCTCGGGCCAGTCCCTGGAGTCGCCGATCAGGTGCTCGAGGTCTTCGCGGTGGGCGCCGATACCGGCGACGGCCTCGGCCTGTAGGTCACCGGCGAACGTCTTGGGCGGGTTGGGGTGGATGAGGTGGGCCAGCCTGGCGACGTCGGGTGGTAGAGGCTGGTTCTGGTTCTTGCTGGGGCCGATCGGGCCGCTGTGGAAGAGCCAGACCTGGCGGTTGCGGAGCTGGCGCTCGTGGTCGCGGAGGAAGCGGACCGCCTCGGGACGCCAGCGCCCCCGGTAGATCGCGCTGCCGAGGACAACTGCGTCGTACTCGCTGACGGCCGGCGCGGCACCGATCTCGCGGACGTCGACCTGGTGGCCGGCGGTACGGAGTTCGGCTCCGACGACCGCCGCGATAGTGGCGGTCGCACCCATCTTGGTCGCGTAGGCGACCAGCACCTTCTTGGACATCACAACATCTCCTTCCATCAGCACGCGAAGAGATCCACGTGTGCCTCTGCGTTCAGCGTGTTTCGGTCTCAGCGGCGGCGGCAGGGACGTAGGGCCCGGATCGTCAGGGCCGACCGGTAGCGCGCGACAGGTACAGCGACCGTGGGAGTGAGGCCCGAGGACTGTGGTTCGAGTCACAGGCGCGGCCGGAGACTCGAAGCAATGAAAGGGAGGCTGAGATGAGCACGGTGGAGCGGTTGGACGAGGCGGTAGTGCTGACGGGTCTGTCGGCCTACGGAACGCGGTTCTCGGACCTGGTCGTGCGCTACGGCGAGGTCGTCGTACTGGCCGGACCGAACGGTTCGGGCAAGAGCACGGTCAGCCGCGCGGTCGTCGGCGATCTGCCCGCAGCCGGCTCGGCCCGAATCCTGGGGATGGACCCGATCGAGGATGCGGCGGACCTGAAGGGACGCCTCGGCTTCCTGGTCGAGGACCTGCAGACGATGGGGTCGCTGACTTCCCGGGACGTGTTGGACATCTGTGCCGCGGTGCGCGAGTGCGGTACGTCGTACGCACACGAACTCGCCGCGCGACTGGGACTGGACCTGGATCAGCCGATGGCCGAGCTGTCCCGTGGTCAGCTGCGTCGGCTGGGAATCGTCCAGGCACTGATGCACAAGCCGGAACTGGTCGTCCTGGACGACCCGATGACCGAACTGGACGACGCCGCCCGCGAGGCGCTGCCGCCGGTACTGCGTGAGGCAGCCGCCCGCGGTGCCGCCGTACTGGTGACCGCACAGTCTCCCGCCGAAGCGCAGTCGTATGCGGACCGCATCGTCCCGCTGTCGACCTCGCCGGCCGAGACCGCGCCGCCGGCCGTCGCTCCGCTGTTCACGCCCGCCGACCTGGTCGAGGAACCGTCGCCCGCCTCCAGGCGCCGCCGATCGCCGGCACCTGACCCAACGCCCATCGCCGGTGTGCCCGAACCAACTCCGGCGGCCGACGAGCCGCAGAGCGAGCCCAGGATCGACTCGAGCAACGAGGCCCTGGGACCGATCCCGGCTCCACCTCGCCTCAGGGTCCGGCGCTACCGCCAGCGGTGCCGTCTCGGCACTCCCAACCGCGCCAGGCGCCCCCGTGCTGAGGGGCGACCTCCACCGGACTGAGTCAGTCCGCGACGCGACCACGACGACAGGAGGAACGAGCATGACAGGACAGGTGGGACGACAGAGCAGAAAGTTGCCGCCCGGCAACAGGCAGTTGACGAAGGAGCAGATCTGGCGACGGATCACCAAAGCCTCGTTCGCGGTGCTGAGCTACGTGACACCGAACGGTGAGCCGCGGTCGAGCGGAGTCGTCTACGCCGCAGCCCATGGCAGGCTGTACGTCGCGGTCGCACCGGACAGCTGGAAGGCGCTGCACATCCCTGCCACCGACCAGGTCGCGGTAACGGTGCCCGTACGGCGTGGTGGCCTGCTCGCGCAGCTGTTCCCGATCCCACCGGCCACGATCAGCTTCCACGCACGCGCCGTCGTACACCCGACCGGTCGACCCGACATCGCGTCGGTGTCCTCCGAACTGGCAGCCCTGGTGCCGGCCGAGCGCATGGCCGAGTGCCGCATCGTGGAGATCTTCCCCGAGGGCAACTTCCTCACCTACGGCATCGGCACCTCACTTCTGGAGATGCGCACGCCCGACCGCGCGCGTTCTCGCGTCCCCGTCGGCTGATTCAACGCTTCTGGCTCGGTTTGGGGATCGACACGATGGTCCAGATGACCGCGAACAGGATCACGAGGGTGAGGCGGAGGCCTTCGGACCAGGATGTGGTCCAGACGGCCGTGGCGAGGACCCAGGGGAAGAGCACGACCCAGACGAGGATCTCGAGCAGGATCGGCAGGTCCCGGATCCAGTTGGCGACGTCGTCGATCCGGCCGGAGTTGAGCAGTACGAAGAACAGCACCCACATTCCGGCCATCCACCCGAACCATCCGTTCGATCCACGGGTACGGCGTACGTCGACCGCGGAACCGCTGGTCGTCGGCTTGGACATGATGCCTCCCTTCAGCAGGCAAGCAAGGCGGCGGACGACGCCGCCCTCAACCCGAGCATCCGCCGACCGCAGACGGTCGTCCTGAGTCGTTCGTCCCCTCGACGCGGCCGGGCGGCGCCTGGCATGAGGGCCGAAGGTCCGTCTCGTCCGGTGCGTTGTGCCCTGCTGTGCGGCCGCGACGCGGTGTGTGGTGGAGGTGAAGGTCAACCGAAGGGAGACACCATGACGACACTCCAACACAGGGATGGCCGGCGTCAGTTCGCGGACCTGCTCGACTGGGCCGAGGGCTTGCCGAGCCTGTTCACCGTACCGGCGGTGATGCGTGATGTCCGGATCGAGGAGTTCACGTCCGACGGCAGGTATGTCGTGCGGGCAGAGCTGCCTGGTCTGGATCCGGCGAAGGACATCAAGGTCGAGGTCGCGAACGGCATACTGACCGTTACCGCGACTCGTCAGCAGGAGGAGCACGACGGTACTCACTCGGAGTTCCACTACGGCACCCTGCTGCGCAAGGTGCTGCTGCCGGAAGGAGCCGACGAGAAGACCGTCGCCGCGAAGTACACGGCCGGAATCCTCGAAGTGACGGTGCCGATCTCGGCGAAGCCTGCCGAGGCGCGCACGATCGCGATCGAGCACACCGACTGAATCCACCCGGCCCGGCCGGCCGCAACCGGTCGGGCCGTGTCATGCAATCAGCCGCGAAAGGACGAGATGATGAGACGGTTGGTGATCCTTGGTGGCGGCACAGCCGGCACGATCGTGGCCAACAAGCTGCGGCGCCGGCTGGCGCTCGAGGACTGGCAGATCACGGTGATCGACCGGGACCGCGAGCACTTGTACCAACCCGGCTTGCTGTTCGTTCCCTTCGGGGGTCGGGAGGATCTGCGCAAACAGCGCCGGCAACTACTGCGGAACGGCATCCAGTTCCTGATCGGCGAGGTAGGTGCCGTCGACCCGGAGCAGAAATCGGTCCGGTTGACCGACGGTGACGTCGTCAGCTACGACTACCTGGTTGTTGCCACCGGCACCAGCTCGCGACCGGACCAGACGCCGGGGATGCTGGGCGACGAGTGGCACCGCAGTATCCACGATTTCTACACGTACGACGGTGCGTTCGCCCTTCGGGAAGCCCTGCAGGGATTCACCGGCGGCCGGCTCGTGGTCCACGTGGTCGACCAGCCGATCAAGTGCCCGGTCGCTCCGCTGGAGTTCACCTTCCTCGTGGAGGCGTTCCTGCGCGGGCGTCAGATGCGCGACCAGGTCGAGCTGGTCTATGTGACACCGCTGGACGGTGCTTTCACCAAGCCGATCGCCTCGCGGTACCTCGGGCAGTTGCTCGACGATCGGAAGATCGCGGTCGAGGCGGACTTCCTGGTCGAGCGGATCGACGCCGAACGCAAGACGCTGGTCAGTTACGACGAACGCGAGATCGGCTACGACCTTCTGGTCACCGTGCCGCTCAACATGGGCGCCGACTTCATCGCCGCGTCCGGTCTTGGCGACGAGCTGAACTACGTACCGGTGGATAAGCACACGCTGCAGTCCGTCGCGCACCCGGACATCTTCGCCATTGGGGATGCCAACGATCTGCCGACGTCGAAGGCCGGCTCGGTGGCGCACTTCTCGAGCGATATCTTCGTCGAGAACTTCCGCCAGTACGTCGAAGGTGTCGCGATGACGCACCGTTTCGACGGACACGCGAACTGCTTCGTCGAGACCGGCGACGGCAAGGGCCTGTTGATCGACTTCAACTACGACACCGAACCGCTGCCCGGGCGTTTCCCGCTGGGGCGGCTCGGTCCGATGTCCCTACTTCGCGAAACGAAGGCGAACCACTGGGGGAAGCTCGCGTTCCGCTGGATCTACTGGCACCTGCTGCTTCCCGGCCGCTGGTTGCCGCTGCCCGCTCGGATGTCGATGAGCGGCAAACACCGACCGGACGAGGAGGTCCGACCATGACCGCAACCGTCGTCAGCGTTGGCGACACCACCATTCACGTCGATTCCGAAGGTTTCCTCACCGAGTACGGCGAGTGGACCGAGGGTCTCGCCGGGCAGCTTGCGGCGCGGATCGGGATCGAGCTCACCGACGAGCACTGGAAGGCGATCCGGTTCCTCCGCGCGGACTATCCGTCCCATGGTGAGACCGCCACGCTGCGACGGGTGTCGACACTGGCCGGCATCCCGATCAAGCAGCTGTTCGTCCTGTTCCCCGGCAAGCCGGCCAAGAAGATGGCGTACGTCGCCGGCCTGCCGAAACCCCGCGGTTGCGTGTGAGGAGACAGCCATGACAACCACAGCACCGTTCGTCGTACCTGACTTCGGCGACGAGGCATCGCAAGGCCGCAAGCTGGCCATCATCTGCTCGAAAGGCAACCTGGACATGGCCTATCCCGGCCTGATCCTGGCCAACGCGGCTCTGGGCGAAGGTGTGGAGACCCATCTTTTCTTCACCTTCTGGGGCTTCGACATGATCACCAAGTCGCGGATGCACGACCTGAAGTTCACCATGCTCGGCAACACGGCGACTCACATGCCGCAGGGTCTCGGCGGCTTGCCCGGAATGACCGCGATGGCCACCCACCAGATGAAGAAGCAGATCCACGACATCGGCGTACCCGACGTACCGGAGTTCCTGGAACAGATCGTCGCCTCCGGCGGTCACCTGTGGGCCTGCCGGATGTCCGCCGACATGATGCACCTCAACGAATCGGACCTCTATGACGACGTCGAAGGAATCATCAGCGCCGCCGATTTCATCGAGAAGACCGACGGCGCCCAGATCATCTTCATCTGATCGAGATTCGCGCGGCCCGCGTCCCCGGGCCGCCGCCCGCCCCAACACGCGTGGATATGCATTCATGTTGGGGGTTCTCTGCTGGTGTGCGAGCGGAGAACCCACATCGGCAAAGGATATCCAGCTATTTGCTGGACGGGTTGCAACAGGTAATCTCCGGCGTCAACCCGTTGCGCCTCGCTGGGTCCGGAAGGCGTGGCGGGTTGCTGGTAGGGCGAAGGCGAGGGCGGGGAGGGACCAGAGCCAGAATCCCCAGCCGAAGAGCATCAGGGCCAGGTGGAAGGCTACGACGGCTATGTAGCCGACACGTGGGGACTTGGCCATGAGTACTGCGATGGTCAGTTCGGTGGCTGCGAGGAGGAGGGCCCAGAGGGTTGCATAGGCTATGAAGATGTTCTGCCAGGCGTCGTACACCCAGTCGAAGAGGGCGGCGTCGGCGAACGGGCGGTAGGACTCCGGGGTGGTGAGGGCAAGGAAGACGTGCACGCACGCACCTGAACCGAAGAGTGCGATGAAACCCCATCGGATGGCGCGCCAGACCGGAGTCGCGGTTGGAGTGGTCGCGGGGTGGACGGTCATGTCAGCCTCCGACGGCGGCCGCGGGGATGATGGCGACGGGGCAGTCGGCGTGGTGGAGAACCGTTTGGCTGACCGAGCCGATCAGCATGCCGCTGAACCCGCCGCGGCCGCGGGCGCCGAGGACGATCAGGTTCGCGTCGGCGGCGAGACGGAGGATGTGTTCGGCGGGGTGGCCGGTGATCTGGATCAGCTCGGCGTCGCTACTGCCACGAGCGTGGACCGCCTCGCGGAGTTCGGTTTCGGTGAGCCGGTGCAGGTCGGTGCCGGCGGGCTGGGCTGCGACGACGCGGACGGCGAGGTCGTGGCGGCGGGCGTAGTCGATGCCGAAGTCGAGTGCGGCCTGGCCGGCCGACGAGCCGTCGTACCCGATGACCACCCGGATGCCGGCCTCGGCGCCGAGATCGGGTCGTACGACGACAACCGGGCAGCGCGCGTTCGCGGCGAGGTCGAGGCCGGTCGAGCCGACGAGGGCGCCGACCATCAAGGCAAGACCGCGGCTGCCGATGACCACAAGCTTCGCGTCGCCCGACGCCTTCACCAGGATCGTTGACGGCGAGCCGTGCTCGATCCGCGGATCGAGGTCCACGGTGGGCTCCAGGTCCCCTGCGAGGGCGACCGCCTTGTAGACGACGTCGCCGGCCGCGGATGCGGAGCCACCGGGTGTGACGACCGTGATCAGCGTGAGCGACGTCCGCAGCGAGGCGGCTTCGGTCGTCGCCCATCGGATCGCTACGTCGGCAGCGGGCGAGCCGTCGACGCCCACGACAACTGGTTGGTCGTTCATGCTGATCTCCTCGAGGTCGCACGGGGGATGCCGTCGCCAGCGGTCAGGAGCTCGCGCAGGCGGCGTACGAAGCGGGCCGTGGGTGCGCCGTCGACGACGTCGTGGTCGACGCTGATGGTCAGCTGCAGCCAGTCCCGTTCGACCAGGTGGCCTTGAAAGAGAATCGGGCGGCGCGTGATGCCGCCGATGACGATGCTGAGCGTGTGCAGTTGGACGGCGATGCCCCAGCCGCCGCCGGCGCCGAACATTCCGACGGCGGTCACGCCGACGGTCCCGGCGAGTGCCTGCTGCCGGCGGGGCAGCCGGTGCAGCGAGCCGAGCAGGCGGGTGCGGACGAAGCCGGGAAGCAGCAGGTACGCGTGCGCCCAGGGGGCCTTGTGGACCGAAGGACTGAGCTGCGGATCCGCCTTCACCGCGCGAATCTCGTCAGACAGCTCCTGCACGGTGCGTCGGCCCGCATCCCGCAGCACGTGGGTGAACGCGAAGGACGTTCCGTCCAGGTCGACCTCGACGGGCAGGCCGATGTCGACCTGGTCGAAGGTCACCTCGCGGCCGCGGAGGTTGCGATACGCCTGGACCGTCGGGTCGGCCGCGACCGCGCGAGCAATACAGCTGGTCACGAAGGCGGTGAAGGAGAGATTCTCACCGGTCGTCTCGCAGTACCGCCGTAACGCACCGCGTGCCGAGGTCACGTCGACCTCGATCAGGCCGTGAATGGCATGCCGGCGGCGGGCGGCTCGGCCGGCGTCGATCACCAGTCGCCGTGCCCAGGGTACGGCGACGACCTTCGAGTGCAGCTGATGCACGGTCCACCTCCAGAGCCGATGCTCCGAGGATGAGCCGCGTGCGCTGCCTCCCGCACCGGCCGATCGGTACCCGCGGACCGGGACCTTGGACCCCTACCGCCGTCCCGGTCCTGAACGGTGCCTTGTCTGTCGTCCAGATCACAGCCGTCACCCGCCGGACGGGTCTTTCGGCCCTACGGGCGTCGGGTGGGCGGGCGTTGGCTCGAAGGGCATGGACCCATCGAGTCGAAGGAGACGATCATGCAGTACGTAGCACCCGGGAAGCCCGGGAGTCCGGTCGAGGTCGCACCGCAGTACGAGAACTTCATCGGCGGCAGGTGGGTCGAGCCGTCGGCTGGAAAGCACCGCGTCGACCTGAGCCCGGCCACGGCCGAGCCGATCACGGAGGTCGCTGACTCGACCCCCGAGGACGTCGAACTGGCGCTCGACGCCGCGCACGCCGCCAAGGACGCCTGGGGTGAGAAGTCTGCCACCGAGCGGGCCGAGGTCCTGAACGCGGTCGCCGACGCGATCGACGCGAACAAGGAGATGCTGGCCGTCGCCGAGAGCTGGGAGAACGGCAAGCCCGTCCGCGAGACGCTGAACGCCGACATCCCGCTGGTCGTCGATCACTTCCGGTACTTCGCCGGCGCGGTCCGGGCCGAGGAAGGCCGTACGACGGAGATCGACAAGGACCTGGTCGCGTACCACTTCCGTGAGCCGCTCGGTGTGGTCGGTCAGATCATCCCGTTCAACTTCCCGCTGCTGATGGCCGCGTGGAAGCTCGCGCCGGCCTGGGCCGCCGGCAACTGCTCGGTGATGAAGCCGGCGTCGCCGACGCCGTGGTCGATCCTGAAGCTGGCCGAGGTGATCGGAGATATCGTGCCGCCCGGCGTGATGAACGTGATCACCGGCCCGGGCGCCGAGATCGGCAAGGCACTGGCGACCAGTGGCCGGATCGCCAAGATCGGGTTCACCGGTGAGACCGTCACCGGCCGGCTGATCATGCAGTACGCCGCGCAGAACCTGATCCCGTCGACCGTCGAGCTCGGCGGCAAGAGCCCGAACATCTTCTTCGGCGACGTGATGGCGCACGACGACAAGTTCCTCGACAAGGCCGTCGAGGGCCTGGTCCTGTACGCGTTCAACAAGGGCGAGGTCTGCACGTGCCCGTCGCGGGCCCTGATCCAGGAAGACATCTACGACGAGTTCATCGCCCGGTGCCTGGACCGGATCGCCGCGATCAAGCAGGGCAACCCGCTCGACACCGACACCCAGCTCGGCCCGCAGGTTTCCCAGGCGCAGCTCGAGAAGATCGAGTCGTACGTCGAGATCGGCCGCAACGAAGGCGCCGAGGTACTGATCGGCGGTGAGCGCGCCAAGATCGCCGGCGAGTTCGAGCACGGCTACTACTTCCAGCCGACCGTCCTGCGCGGCCACAACAAGATGCGGGTCTTCCAGGAGGAGATCTTCGGCCCGGTTCTCGCCGTCACCACGTTCAAGGACGAGGCGGAGGCGCTGGCGATCGCCAACGACACCCTGTACGGCCTCGGCGCCGGAGTCTGGACCCGCGACGGAAGCCGCGCGTACCGGATGGGCCGGGGCATCAAGGCCGGCCGGGTGTGGACGAACTGCTACCACCAGTACCCGGCAGGAGCGGCGTTCGGCGGTTACAAGATCTCCGGCATCGGCCGGGAGAACCACCGGATGATGCTCGATCACTACAGCCAGACCAAGAACCTCCTCGTCAGCTACAGCGACGAGCCCCTCGGTCTGTTCTGAGTGGACCTCGACATGACAGCCGTCCGCATCACGGCCACCGCGGCCGCGCGTCAGGCGATCCGACACCTGAGCGAGAGCCGCGGTGCGCCGGTCATGTTCGTCCAGTCCGGTGGCTGTTGTGCCGGGAGCACACCGATGTGCTACCCGGAGCACGAGTTCCTGGTCGGCCCCGGCGATCTGCTGCTCGGCGAGATCGAGGGCAGCCCGTTCTACATCGACCGGCAGCTGGACCAGACCTGGGGCGAGTCGACGTTCCAGCTCGACGTCGCGCCCGGCGGTCCCGAGGGGTTCTCCCTGCCGGCCGGGCTCGACGGCCATTTCGTCACCCGATCCCACATCTGTTCTGTTGAAAGGACTGTCATGAAAGCAGCAGTTGTCACCGACTTCCGAAAGCCCCTGGAGATCCAGGAGCTGCCCGTTCCGGATCCGGGGCCGGGCGAGGTTCTGGTCCGGATGGAGACCAGTGGGCTGTGCCACACCGACATCCACGCGGCCCACGGTGACTGGCCGGTCAAGCCGACGCCACCGTTCGTTCCCGGCCACGAAGGCGTCGGTGTGGTCGAGAAGCTGGGCGCGGGCGTGACCGAACGGGCGCTCGGTGACCGGGTCGCTATCGCCTGGCTCGGGTACGCGTGCGGCAAGTGCCGGTACTGCATCGGCGGCTGGGAGACGCTCTGCCCGGAGCAGCGCAACTCCGGCTACTCCGTGAACGGCAGCTTCGCCGAGTACGCCGTCGTACCTGCTGCCTTCGCGACGCGGGTACCCGACGGGGTTTCCTCGCGGGACGCCGCACCGCTGACGTGCGCCGGAGTGACAACGTACAAGGCGATCCGGGTGGCCGGCGTGGCGCCGGCCGAGACCGTCGCGATCTTCGGGATCGGCGGACTGGGGCACCTCGCGCTGCAGTATGCGCGGATCGCCGGCGGCATCACGATCGCGGTCGATATCGAGAACAGCAAGCTGGAGATGGCCGAGAAGCTCGGTGCCGATCATGTCGTGAACGCGGCGACGACCGACCCGGTGGAGGCGATCCAGGCGCTCGGCGGCGCGGACGTCGCGGTCGCGCTCGCGGCCAACCCGCAGTCGTTCGACCAGGCGTTCCGCTCGCTGCGGCGGGGCGGCCGACTGGTCTGCGTGGCCTTGCCGGCTGATGATGCGGCGCTGAGTCTGCCGATCTTCGACACGGTGCTGAACGGCAAGACCGTGATCGGGTCGATCGTTGGCACGCGCAACGATCTCGACGACGTGTTCGCGCTGCACGCTGCGGGACGGACCACGGTGATCGCCGTCGACCGCAAGCTCGACGACGTGAACCAGTCGATCGCGGACGTACTGGCCGGCGACGTTCCGGCCCGTGTCGTCTTCCAGTTCTGAAAGGCCTTGCAGATGAGCATGCTGATCGGCTGCCCGGCCGAGACCGAGTGGCACGAGAGCCGCGTCGCAGTCACCCCCGAGGTGGTGGCGCGGCTCGGCCGGACCGGCCTGGACGTGATCGTCGAGTCCGGCGCGGGACGCGACGCGGGATTCCCGGACGAGGAGTACGTCGCGGCCGGGGCGCGAATCGCCGAGCGGTCGGAGATCTACGAGGAGGCCGACATCCTGGCGGTCATCCATCGGCCGGACTGTCAGCGGCTGCACCCCGGTCAGATCGTGATCGGTCTGCTACGCCCGGACGACGCTCCCGATGAACTGGCCGGCGTCACGGCGCTGAGCTTCGAAGGGCTGCCGCGGACGTTGAGCCGGGCGCAGTCGATGGACGTGCTCACCTCGCAGGCCAATGTGGCCGGATACAAGGCCGCAGTACTCGCCGCGGACACCTTCGGCGGCTTCTTCCCGATGATGATGACCGCAGCGGGGACTGTGCGCCCCGCCAACGTGCTCGTGCTCGGTGGGGGAGTCGCAGGACTGCAAGCGATGGGTACGGCGCGACGCCTGGGCGCACTCGTCACCGGGTACGACGTCCGTGCGGCCGCGCGCGCCGACATCGCGTCGACCGGAGCCGCGGTGCTCGACCTGGACGTCACTGCCGAGGGAGAGGGCGGCTACGCGCGCACACTGACCGAAGAAGAACAAGCGGATCAGCAACGCGCGCTGGTCGACGCGATCCGGTCCTTCGACATCGTCATCACGACCGCTCAGGTGCCAGGGCATCGACCACCGGAGTTGGTGCCGGCCGCAGCGCTGGCGGCGATGGCGCCAGGGTCCGTGGTCGTCGATCTGGCCGCCGGTCCGCTGGGCGGCAACGTCGCGGGATCTGTGCCCGACGGGCGGACCGTGACCGAGAACGGGGTCGTAATTCTCGGGGCGGGCAACCTCCCGGCGCAGGTGCCGCGGGCCGCGTCGTCCGCCTGGGCCCGCAACGTGGCCGCCCTGCTCGACTACCTGATCCACGACGGTTCCGTCGTACTCGATCCTGAGGACGAGATCACGGCCGGGCTGCTCGTGCATTCGAAGGAGACAGTCTCATGACACCGGTACTGCTCGCCGACATCACGGTCTTCGTACTCAGTGTGCTGGTCGGGTTCGAGGTCATCAGCAAGGTCCCGGCCACCCTGCACACGCCGCTGATGTCCGGCGCCAACGCGATCCACGGCGTGGTCGTGGTCGGCGTCATGATTGTTGCCGCGAGCATCGATACGACGGTCGGGTACGTGCTGCTGTTCGTCGCCGCGATGTTCGCGGCCGCGAACGTGGTCGGCGGGTACGTCGTCACCGATCGCATGCTCGAGATGTTCCGGATCAAGCCGAAGCCGGAGCTGGATTCGAGGGCCGGACGATGACCACGACCACGCACCTGCTCTACCTGGGTACGGCGATCTGCTTCGTGCTCGGACTGCACCTGATGAACTCGCCGGCGACCGCTCGCCGCGGCAACCAGCTGTCCGCGTTCGGGATGGCCGTGGCGATCGCGGTCACGGTCGTCGTCCTCATCGACGACGGGACGATCACCGCCACGGCAGCGATCGTCCTGGCCATCGGGGTGGCGGTCGGCTCCGGCGCGGGCCTGCTGGCCGCGCGGCGGGTGAAGATGACCGCGATGCCTCAGCTCGTCAGCCTGTTCAACGCCGTCGGCGGTGGAGCAGCGGCCCTGATCGCATTCACCGACGCGCTGCCCGGGTCGGCGGGTCAACCGGTCAGCACGACGCTGACCACCTTCCTCGACGTGCTGATCGGTGCCGTCACGTTCTCGGGCTCGGTGATTGCCGCGGGCAAGCTGGCCGGCCTGGTACCAGGACGGCCGCTGACGTTCGCCGGCGCACGCGCCCTCAATCTGCTGCTCGGACTGACCGCACTGGTCGCGGGTGTCCTGTACACGGCCCACGTCGGTGGTCTGGGAATGCTCGGAGTCCTGACCGGTGCCGCGCTGGCCCTCGGCGTACTGATGACCCTGCCGATCGGCGGAGCGGACATGCCGGTCGTCATCTCGTTGCTGAACGCATGTACCGGTACGGCGGTGGCGATGGCCGGCTTCGTGATCGGCAGTACGCCGCTGATCATCGCGGGCGCCCTTGTCGGTGCGGCCGGTGCCATCCTCACCAAGCTGATGGCGGTCGCGATGAACCGCTCGCTGCTGAGCATCGTGGCCGGCGGCTTCGGCACAGGTGATGAGCAAGCCAAGCCGGCCGTTACCACGACCGGGACGGTCCGGTCGGTCACCGCCGACGATGCGGCCCTGCAACTGGCGTACGCCGGGAAGGTCGTCATCGTCCCCGGGTACGGACTGGCTGCGGCGCAGGCCCAGCACGAGGTGGTCGAGCTCGCGCAGGCGCTGACCGAGCACGGTGTCGACGTCAGCTACGGGATCCACCCGGTGGCGGGCCGGATGCCCGGTCACATGAACGTGCTGCTGGCCGAGGCGAACGCGCCGTACCCGCAGCTCAAGGATCTGGACGAGATCAACCCGCAGTTCGCGGCGACCGACGTCGTACTGGTGGTCGGCGCCAACGACGTCACCAACCCGGCCGCGCGCCGGCCGGGCAACGCGGTGTCCGGGATGCCGATTCTCGATGTCGACAAGGCCCGCAGCGTCATCGTGGTCAAGCGCTCGCTCGGCCACGGGTACGCCGGGATCGACAACGAGCTGTACACCAACCCGCGCACCGCGATGCTGTTCGGCGACGCAAAGGTCGTGCTGACGGCCTTGATGAACGAACTCCAGGCCTACGTGCACTGAGGTGATGGCGATGAATGAGCTGATGGATGCTGATCGGGACGAGATGCTGCGGGCTGCCGTAGTGGCACCGTCGATGCACAACACCCAGCCGTGGCGGTTCCGGTTCGTGGACCGGACGGTCGAGGTGTACCGGGACCGCGAGCGGGAGCTGCCGGCCGAGGATCCGTCCCGGCGGATGTTGTTCATCTCGCTGGGCGCCGCGATCTTCAACCTGCGGGTGGCGGCCGCAGCGCGCGGAATGGGCTCGGAGGTGCGTCACCTGATCGATCAGCGGAGGCCGGATCTCATCGCCGTCGTGGAGTTGGGACGGCCGCCGAACGAATCGCTGGCGGCGCTCGCGCCGTACCTGTCCGAGCGCCGGACGAACCGGGAGCCGTTCACGGACGAGCGGTTGTCCGAACAGGTCCGGGTCGAGCTCGGCCTGTGTGCCCGGATGGAGGGCGCAGTACTGCAATGGCTCGATACCTCGGCCCGGCAGTGGTGGTTGCGGATGGCAACGAGCGAGGCGGAGGCAGCGGACGACGCGTCGTCCGCGCGGACCGCGGAGCGGGGACGGTGGATCGGTGGGGATCGGCCGGACGACGGCGTGCCGTCGAGCGCTCTCGGTTCGCGGGCGGCCGGCAGTGACGCGGTGGTGCGTGACCTGGCTGCCACGCCGGCCGATGCCGTCCGCCCGGTGGCCGACTTCGAGCGGGAGCCGCAACTGGCCGTCCTCGCGACCAGGTACGACGGTCCGATCGAGTGGTTGCGTGCCGGGCAGGCGTTGGAGCACGTGCTCCTCGAAGCCACCGCGCGAGGGCTGTCCACGTCGTTGCTGAACCAGGCGATCGAACACGAGGAACTCCGGGTGCAGATCAACGATCCGCTCGGCCCGTGGCAGCGACCGCAGACGGTGATCCGGTTCGGCTACGGGCCTTCGGTCCCGCCGACACCTCGCCGTGCCGTCGGGGACGTGCTGATCCGCGATTGACGGAGGGCCGGGTGGTCCGCGAGCTCGGGACCTTGGGCCCTGACCGCGGCGGCCCGCCCGGGGCGACTCTGAAGAGGCAGGGGAAAGACCGGCTCGCCGGAAGCGGACAAAGAAGAGGTGGCGACAGGCCACGAGACTCACCGTCGTCAAGACGGTCCCGCTCCGGAGAGCCGGTCCCCTGCGACCAAGCAGAGGGCTTTCCAGAGGGGGTAGTCATGAGTAGCGTGAAGCACCGTTCGGGGGAGCTCTGGGTGCTTATGCAGGCCCGCCGGCTGGGAGGACGACGCAATCCGTTGCGGCGCTCGACGGACCGGATCGAGACCGCGCTGTTGTGGTGCACGCTGGTTGCGGCGCTGTTGCTGATCCCGGTCGGTGCGGCCGTCGGTACGGGCGTACAGAACTCCCTCGACGCCTCCGCGGCGCGGCAACGGGCCGTCCTGCACCAGGTGCAGGCGCGAACCCTGGAGAGCAGCGAGCGTCAGGTGCCGGCAGTGCAAGGGGACGTGCTGTCCCAGGTCCCGGTCTCGTACGTCGACCCGCGGGGCGCC
The DNA here is from genome assembly GCF_036226565.1 of Kribbella sp. NBC_00709. Taxonomy (GTDB): domain Bacteria; phylum Actinomycetota; class Actinomycetes; order Propionibacteriales; family Kribbellaceae; genus Kribbella. The sequence continues at coordinate 8,609,198 of NZ_CP108996.1, read as the reverse complement.
GAACAGCGGCGCATGACGAGCGTGGTGATCGGTACGAAGGCCGGTGCCGAGGTGACGATCTGGCTCGACCGTTCCGGGAATATCGTGACCGCGCCACTCTCGAAGTCGGACAGCGCCGCATTCGGAGGCACGGCGGGCTTCTTCACCGTCCTCGGTGGGTGGCTCGCGCTGTGGGGCGTCTTCAACCTGGCGAGAGTCCCACTGAACCGCCGCCGCTCCCGTGAGTGGGACGCCGAGTGGCTGGCCATCGCGCCACGCTGGTCGCGAGGTCAGAAGTAGAAGGCCGCAGCCGGTCCTGATCAGGACCGGCTCCTTTGCTGATCACCGGCGCCGGGCGATGCGGTCCATCGTGGTCCGGATCGAAGCCTCGGTGGGCTGTGGCCACAGCACGTCCCAGGCGTGGAAGACGATGCCGATGCCCCAGCCGAAGATCGGGAAGACCGGCCAGAAGAAGCCGGCTCCGCTGACGTACCAGATGATCACCACGAAGGTGTTCACCAGGATGAACGCCATCAGGTGAGCGGCGAGCTCACGCCGCTTGCGTAGCTCGGTCACCGCTCGTTCGCGCAGGTCGCCATCGGTCCGCGTCCTGTCGAGCACTGTCTTGTCGTCCATGACTGCCTCCTAGCTCATCACTTCCACCGTGTGCCGATGCCAACCGACCGAACAGGGCACGAGGACGTGCCCTGCGCGGGACCTTCGGCTCTGCTGGTTCGGCTGCGGCCGTTCGACGCTGGCTGTGACGGACGAGTGATCGGAGGACGCGATGAGTACCGTGATGAGCTCGGGGACGTACCCGGTTCGGGTGGACGGGGCGCTCGACGAGCGGCTGAATCGCTGGTTGTGGTTGGTGAAATGGGTGTTGGTGATCCCGCACCTGTTCGTGCTCGCGGTGTTGTGGATCGCCTTCGCGCTGCTGAGCTTCGTGGCGTTCTTCGCGATCCTGTTCACCGGGCGGTACCCGCGTGGCATCTTCGACTTCAACGTCGGGGTACTGCGCTGGACCTGGCGGGTGCAGTTCTACGCGTACGGCGCTCTAGGCACCGACAAGTACCCGCCGTTCACGTTGCGCGAGGTGCCGACGTACCCGGCGCATCTCGAGGTGAAATACCCGGAGCACCTGTCCCGCGGACTGGTGCTGATCAAGTGGTGGCTCCTGGCGATCCCGCACTACATCGTGGTCGGGTTCTTCGTCGGCAGCGGGACCTGGTTCGTGAGCCAGACCGACAACCGGGCCTGGGCCTGGAGCGGCGGCCTGGTCGGCCTGCTCGTCCTCGTGGCGGCGGTAGTGCTGCTGTTCACCGGACGGTACCCGCGGTCGGTCTTCGACCTCGTGCTCGGCATGAACCGCTGGGCGTTGCGCGTCGCGGCGTACGCCGGCCTGATGGTCGACCAGTACCCGCCCTTCCGCCTCGACATGGGCGGTGACGACCCCGGTACGACGAAGCTGCATGAGCAACCGCGACCGCCGTCGAGCCCACCACAGCGAGATCCGGAGCTGAGGATGTCGGCCGGACGCACGGTCGCCCTGGTGATGGGAATCCTCGTGACGCTGGCTTCGGTCGCCGGTCTGGCTGTCGGGGGAGCTCTTGCCTGGCTGGACCAAGGCCGACGGGATTCGGCGGGCTACATCACCTCGGATCAGGTCACCTTGACCACGACGGGGTACGCGCTGACCAGTGAGAACCTCACGGTCGACGCCGGCGGTACGTCGGTGCCGCATCGGTGGTTCGGCGACGCGCGAGTGCGAGTCGCGGCGACCGACGGTACGCCGGTGTTCGTCGGACTGGCGAATTCAGCGGACGTGCGCTCGTACCTGTCCGGAGTCGGTCATACGACCGTCAAGGCAGTCGGGCCGAACCGGACGACGTACGACGACCATGCCGGTCAAGCGCCGTCGTCGCTGCCGGCCACGCTGAAGATCTGGCGGGTGCAGGCGTCCGGGCCGGGCGAGCAGACGATCATCTGGCCGCCCGAGAACGGCGACTGGACGCTCGTGGTGATGACTGCCGACGGCAGTCCGGACGTCAGCGTGCGGGCCGATGTCGGTGCCACCGCACCAGCCCTGGAGTGGGCCTGGATCGCAGTGCTCGTGAGCGCGGGTGTCTTCTTCCTGCTCGGTCTGGCCCTCGTACTGGTGGCGGTCGTCCGGCAGCCGAAGCCAGGACCTTCGGCCCTGCAGACGCCCCCGGTCCCGCCGGTGGAATGAAGGCAACGGATACCACCGATTAAGGAATCGATTATGAGCGTACGGGTTGGCATCAACGGGTTCGGGCGGATCGGGCGGGACTATCTACGGTGTGTGCTCGAGCGGCGGTCCGGCGGTGTCGAGGTGGTGGCGATCAACGACGTCGCCGCGCCGGCGACGCTGGCGCACCTGCTGCGCTACGACTCGACGTACGGGCCCTTGAAGGAAGAGGTCGCTCACTCCGACGACTCGATCACGGTCGGCGGCCGAACCATCAGGGCAACTGCCGAGCGCGATCCCGCCCGGGTCGACTGGGCGGCCGTCGGTGCCGACATCGTGATCGAGTCGACCGGCAGGTTCCGCACCCGCGAGGCCGCCGGTGCGCACCTGACCGCGGGCGCTCGCAAGGTCATCCTGTCGGTGCCCGGCAAGGACGTCGATGTGACGGTCGTCCTCGGCGTCAACGAGGACGACTATGACCCGGCGAGGCACCACGTCATCTCCAACGCATCGTGTACGACGAACTGCGTCGCGCCGATGGTGTCGGTCCTGCACCGGGCGTTCGGTATCGAGCGTGGCCTGATGACAACCATCCACAGCTACACCAACGACCAGGTGCTGCTGGACTCGCCGCACAAGGATCTCCGGCGCGGACGCTCCGGCGCCGCCAACCTGATCCCGACGAGCACCGGTGCCGCCCGCGCGGTCGGTCTGGTGATCCCGGAAATGGCCGGCAAGATCGACGGTGTCGCCGTACGGGTCCCGATCGAGGACGGGTCGCTGACCGATCTCACGGTCGAGCTGTCCACGGCGGTATCGGCCGAGCAGGTGAACCAGGCGTTCGCGGACGCGGCGGCCGGGCCGCTCAAGGGCATCCTGCGCTACACCACGGCTCCGATCGTGTCGCACGACATCATCGGCGAC